>NZ_AFWY03000072.1:0-31780 GCF_000231075.2 Amycolatopsis sp. ATCC 39116
GGCAGCGCCCAGGCTGCGGCCCGGCAGCGCGAAGGCGGGCAGAGGCGGCGCAGAGGCGGCCGGGCGCGCCACGGCACTCCCGTGAGGCGCCCGGCCGTCCGGTCAGCCGATGGGCAGCTTGCCGGTCAGCTGCCGCAGCGGGTTGCCGCCGGTGAGCGGGGACAGGGCGCTCTGCTTGCCCGTGACGGGCTCGAGCACGCCGGGGGTGCCGGCCTTGCCCGCGAGGCCGTTGAGCGTCATGCCGACGGCCTTGAGCTGCGGAGCGGAGACCCCGCCCGCGGAGGCGGCGCCCGCCCCGGCCAGAACCGCCGAGGCAGCCGCGAGACCGATGACACCAGCACGAAGTGTGCGCGACACTGAGTTTCCCCTTCATCGGAAAATGATTCTTCGAACGAGACGAGAAACCTAGCCATTCAAGGCTCGCAACGCACTCTTCCCACCACTCGTCCGAGTGGTCCTGACGCGAATTACCTTCGACCGTGGCTACACGGTTTGCGGAATCACTATGAGCCGCGGCAGAAAACAGTGCCCGACACCACGCAGGTGCCCGCCCGCGGGCACCGGTCTTCAGCAGCAGCCGCGCCACTCCACGATCTCGCTACCCAAGCAGCGCCCTGACGACAAGCGGGCCAAGCCGCGCCGCTCCGCAACCTCGCCACCCCACCACGGCACAACCCCCGCCAAGCCGCGCCGCAGCACCCGTAGCCGGCGCCAGTCCGCAACCTCGAAACCCGCGGCACAAAGCCGCGCCTCAGCGGCCGTAGTCGTGGCGCTCCGTGATCTCGCCGTCCTTGCGGCGCACCACGTGAGTGACCCCGCGCTTGCGGGCCAGTTCCCGGCCCTCGGCCTGGGCCTCGGCCTTCGTGTCGCCTGTGCTGGAGGCCCGGCTGTTGCCGACCACCTGGTTCTTCCACCGCCCGTCCGCGTAGAAGGTCTCCACGTCGCCCTCGGCGAGCTCGGTCGGGCCCGCCGAGCCGTCCGCAGCGTAGGTGGCGTAGAGCGCGGGGTCGGGTTTCGGTGCGCTGCCGGGACCGCCGAGCGGCTTGGGCTCCATCAAGTACTCGATCCGGTCAGCCCACGCGCCCTTGTTGCCGTCGGGACCGTCCGAGAGGTGCCAGATGGTGTTGTTGTGCGTCTGGTCCTCTTCGTCAAGCAGAGCGTTGGGGGCGATGTCGGTTTCCAGGCCGTCGGCCTGGAGTTCTTCGATGGCGCGCAACCACTGCTTCTGGTGCACGGTGTCCCGGGCCAGGTTGAACTTCAGCATCTCCTTCACGCCCGGGTCGTCGGTCATGTTGTACAACCGGGCGGTCTGCAACCGGCCCTGCGCCTCGGCCGCCGCGTTGGCCCGGAAATCCGCCAGCAGGTTCCCCGAAGCCACGATGTACTTGCCGTCCCACGGGGTGCCATTCGCATCCGCGGGAACCGCCCCGCCACCCGACACAATCGCCTGCTGCGGATCCATCCCGCCCAGCACCGCCGCCATCACCGGATCCTTGGCCGCCTCCGCCGTCGCCGTCGCCGGCGCGCCCTCCAGCAACCGGGCGACCATCGTGGCCAGCATTTCCACGTGACCGATCTCCTCGGTCGCCGTGTCCATGATCAGGTCCTTGTACTTGCCCTCGACGCGGCAGTTCCAGCCCTGGAACAGGTACTGCATCGTCACGGTCATCTCGCCGTAGGCCCCGCCGATCAGCTCCTGCAGCTTGCGCGCGAAATACGGGTCCGGACGCTCCGGCTTCGCCTCGAACTGCAGGAACTTGGTGTGTCGGAACACGGGTCCTCCCTCGCCGGTGACGATGACGAGGGAGGACTTTCCCGCTCCGGCGGCGTCTAACCGTCAGCCCAGCAGGTCCGGCCGCTCCCAGTCCTTGCCCAGCACGTGCTGCGCGAGGAACGCGAACACCGTGGCGTACCAGAGCTTCGCGTGGTGCGGGGTCAGGATCCAGTGGTTCTCGTCCGGGAAGTAGAGGAACTTGTGCGGTGTCGAGCCGTCGTCGGCGGCCGAGCGGGACACCAGGTCCCACCACAGCCGCAGCCCCTCGCCGATCGGGACGCGGTAGTCCTTGTCGCCGTGGATGACGAGCATCGGCGTGGTGATCTCGTCGGCGAAGCGGTGCGGCGAGTTCGCCTCCGCCATCTCCGGGGTGAGTTCGCGCTGCCAGTAGTAGGTCGCGTCGGTCGTCGGCCCGAACTGGTCCAGCGCCCACAGCGAGGCGTGCGTGACGATCGCCTTGAACCGGTCGGTGTGCCCGGCGACCCAGTTGGCCATGTAGCCGCCGAACGACCCGCCCATCGCCGCCGTGCGGGTCTCGTCGACCCCCGCGTGCTGCTCCGCGGCGTCGGTGAGCGCCATCAGGTCGGTGAACGGCGCCGCGCCCCACGCGCCCCAGCCGCGCTTGATGAAGTCGTACCCGTAACCGGTGGAGATCGCCGGGTCGGGCAGCAGGACGGCGTAGCCCTGCGCCACGGCGAGCCACGGGTTCCACCGCCACTGCCAGGCGTTCCACGAGCCGAGCGGCCCGCCGTGGATCCACAGCAGCAGCGGCGCGGGCGAGCCGGGGCCGGCGTCCCGCGGGAGCGCGAGCCACGCCCGCAGCGGCGTGCCGTCCTCGGCGGTGGCGGTGACCTCGTCGAGCCGTCCGGGGATCTCGGCGTCGAGGCCGAGCGCCTCGGCGGGCCCGGGCAGCGGCTCGATGGCGCCGCCGTCGAGGGCGATCCGCACCGGGGCGGGCGGGTGGTCGACGGCCGAACGCAGCGCGTACACCCACTGCCCGTCCGGGGAGATCCGCGGCTCGCTGTAGGCGCCGTCGTCGGCGGTCAGCCGGGTGACGTTGCCGGTTGCGGCGTCGACCTTCCACAGCGGCGCCCGGCCCTGGTCGTCGGCGCCGACGACGAGCGCCGAACCGTCCGGCAGCCACCGCGGCGAGTGCGGCCAGCGGTCCCAGCGCTGGGTCAGCGGCCGGAGTTCGCCGCCGGCGAGCGGGACGAGCGCGAGCCAGTAGTCGCCCGGCTCGTGCGGGGTCGAGCGGCGGTAGACGGCGACCGCGACCTGTGTGCCGTCCGGCGAGATCCGTGGCGATTCGTACTCGTGGTCCGGGTCGTCGGCCAGCACGCGGCGCTCACCGGTGGCGACGTCGATCGCGACGACGGTGGGCCGCTGCGAGCCGCCCGCTTCGGGAACCGTCCAGGTGGTGACGACGGTGCGCCCGTCCGGCGAGACGTCCCAAGCGGCCTCGTCGGTCAGCGCACGCCCCGCGTGCCCGGTGAGGTCACGAAGGTCCAGCCGCTCCTCCCCCGCAGGCACCCCGTCGGCGACGACCAGCCGGGTGCGGTCGGGGCCGAGGTCGTGGTCCCAGAAGCGGATGGGGTACTCCTCGTGCAGGATCGCCGACACCCCGGCGTCCTTGCGGGCCTTGCGGATCTCGGCGTCGTGGTCGGCGCTCGTGGCCGAGGGCATCATCGGCGCCCCGGCCAGCACCGTGCCGGCCTCCGCGGCCACCGCGACCCCGCGCACACCGCCGGCCGGCGCCGCGATCACGCGGGCGTCCCCGCCGGACGCGGGCTGCAGCCACAGCGCGCTCTTGGGGCCGTCCTCGCCCTCGGCCGCGGAATCCGGCCGGGCCGAGACGAACAGCAGGTCGCCGGACGGGGTGAAGGCGGCGCCGGACTCGCCTTCGGCGCTGCGGGTCAGCCGCCGCGCCGGGCGCTCGCCGTCGGGGTCCACTTCCCACAGCGCCGTGGTGTAGCGGTTCTTCTTCAGGTCGGGCGTCGCCACGCCGACGACGAGTCGGCGGCCGTCCGGGGAGAGCACCAGCCCCGACAGCCGCGGGAGGCGGACGTAGGCGTCGAGGTCGGCGAAGGCATCGTCGGTCACTTCGCCTTCATACCACCGATGACCGACGGTTTCGCGGCTTTTCGATCAGCCGCCCAGTGCCCGGGCCAGCAGGGTCCGCCGGTTGCGCACCGAGGTCTTGCCGAAGATCGACTTCAGGTGGTCCTGGACGGTGTGCTCGGACAGGAACATCCGGCGGGCGAGGTCCCGCGTGTCGCTGCCGTGGGCGAGGTGTTCGAGCAGTTCCCGCTCGCGGGTGCTGAGCCCGAACGCCCGGCCGAACAGGCCGACCCGCTCGGCGGGCGCGGACTCCTCGATCGTGACGGCGATGTCGCGGACGATCCGGGCGGCGCGCAGCGTGACCCACCGCCCGTCGGCGAGGTGCACCCGGGCCGCCGGGCGGTGGCCGTCGACGCCGGCCTCGTTCGCGAGGAGCTGGGCGGCGACGTTGTAGGCGCCGGCCGGGACCGGCGCCTGCCCGTCGCCGGGCGGGACGAGGACGCGCAGGTACTCGGCGGTGTCCGGGGTGTGGCCGAGGACGTCGAGGTCCGGCGACAGCAGCAGCACGACCGGCCCGGACCGGGCGGGGAGGCCATCGCGCGCGACGAAGGTCTCCGCCTGCGCCCGGCGCAGCTCGGCGGTGACCGGCTCGAGGATCCGGGTCAGCGTCCGGGTCTCGGCGTCGGTGAAGGGCCGGGACCGCCACAGGTCGAGGAACGCCCAGACTCCGAACCGGTCGGCGAACACCACCGACGCGACGTCGGCGACGCCGTGCCGGTTGAGCATCTCGCGCCAGAGCAGGCTGCGGGCGGGGTTGCCACCGGTCGCGGTGTGCAGGGTCGCGACGGCGCCGGGGCGCAGGGCCGTCCAGCGGTTGACCGGGGTGAGGTACTTGAGCCGGATCAGGCGGGGCAGCTCTGGCAGGCATGGGACGTCGGCGAGCGGGGCGGTGCCGACCGCGGTCTCCGGGTCGGTCAGCGGCCAGGCGTAGGCGTCGAAGCCGACCCTGCGCCGGATCTCGCCGAGCACGCGCAGCCGCACCGCTCTCGCGTCCACGTGGTCGAGTCTAAGACCCCAGGAAGCTGGGATGTGCGCCACGACGCGGAATTCCTACCGTCGCAAGCGTGGCGAAGGAGGAAACATGGCCATCTTGCACATCGAACACTCGATTGTGGATTTCCCGCTGTGGCAGGCGGCGTTCGACCGGTTCGCCGAGGCGCGCAGCCGGGCCGGCGTGCGCGGTCACCACGTGTCCCGCCCCGTCGGCGATCCCCACTACGTGGTGGTCGACCTGGAGTTCGGCTCGGTGCCCGACGCGGAGGCGTTCCTCGCCTTCCTGGAGCGGGAGGTCTGGTCGTCGCGGGAGAACGCGCCGGCGTTGGACGGCGTGCCGCGCACGCTGATCCTGGAACCGGTCCGCCGGATGCGCCCACCGGGCTTGTAGATCGACAACAGCACCGCCGCCAGCAGGCACGCCGGTGACACGATCGGCGGGAACACCAGGTCCGGCGCCGTCCCGGGCAGGCCGGCCAGCAGCGACTCACCGTAGGCCGCGGCTTCGCCGACGCCCGGGCGCAGCGACACCACCGCCAGCGTCACCATGGCGAGGTTGAGCACCAGCTTGATCGCCACCCACCAGTACCGCACCAGCCCGTACCGGCTGCCCAGCCCCAGCATCACACCGCTGCCAAGGCACACCAGTCCGGCCACCAGCAGCGGCCACACCGCGAACAGCCGCAGCGCCTGGTAGCACACCGCGGCGAGCGCCGGATCGTCCGTCAGCATCGCGGTGAACACCAGCACCGCCAGCACCACGTCGATCCCGATCCACGCGCCGGCCGAGATGATGTGCGTCGCGAGCCACGCCTTCCGTCCTCCAGCTTTGAGTCTCATGCCCTCGACTGTCGCGAAAACGGACGTCCCGGGGCATCCGGCGCAGAGCGCGACCTGCGCCTACGCCGCCACGCGTACGCGCCGCGGCTTCGTGCGCGTCAGGCCGACCCCGGCCAGCACCACCAGCATCCCGGCCACGACCCGCGGCGTCACCGGCTCGCCGAGGACGACGGCCCCGAGCGCGACCGACACGACCGGCAGCAGGTACCCGACGACGGCCGCGCCGGTAGGGCCCTCGTCCTCGATGAGCCGGTAGTTGAGGTAGAAGGTGATCCCGGTGCCGAACACGCCGAGCAGGACGACCGCGAGCACCGCCAGGCCGTCGAACCCCGGCCGGGCGCCCTCCAGGGGCAGCGCGAGCGAGGCCAGGCCGGACGCGACGGCCAGTTGCGCGGCCGAGATCGCGACGGGGCCGCCCGTCCCGGCCAATTTCCGTGCCATGTAAGCGAACGCGATCGCGTAGCTCGCCGCCGCGCCCACCAGCGCCAGCGCTCCCCACCCGAACAGCCCGGCCCGCTGCCACGGCGCGAAGATCAGCAACACCCCGGCGAAGCCGAGCAGCAGCCCGCCGAGCCGCGCCGGGTGGATCCCGCGTTCGGCGCCCAGCACCAGCCCGATGAGCAGTGACCACAGTGGAGTGGTCGCGTTGAGCACCCCGGCGATGCCGGAGTCGACGGTCTGCTCACCGATGCTGAACAACGCGAACGGCACCGCGTTGCAGAAGAACGCGGCGATGACCAGCCGTCCCCACATCGCCCGGCCGCGCGGCATCCGCTGCCCCGCGATCCGGGCCAGGACGAACAGCACGGCGGCGCCGAGCACGCTCCGCAACACCGCGATCTCGATCGGCGTGAACCCGCGCAGCGCGAGCTTGATCCACAGGAACGCCGACCCCCACAGCAGGGCGAGCACGCCCATCCGCACCCACGTCTTGATCACACCACCAGCGTGCGACCGCGGACACGTCAGGACAAGTGAAAGATTGTGAAGGTTCGTTTAGCTCAGCTTACGGCCGAACAGCAGCTTCCACGGCATCAGCGCCGACTCCAGCTGCACCGCGAGGCTCATCTTCGACACGCCGTCGGCGCGCTCCTCGAACCGGATCGGGATCTCGGCGATCCGCATCCCCTGCTTCACGGTGCGGTAGTTCATCTCGACCTGGAACGCGTACCCGTTGCTGCGGATCGTGGCGATGTCGATGCGCCGCAACGTCTCCGCGCGCCACGCCTTGAACCCGGCGGTCGCGTCCTTGACGTGCAGCCGCAGGATGGCGTTGACGTAGAAGTTCGCCCACGCCGACAGCGCCTTGCGGTGCCACCCCCACTCGCCCGCGAGCGAACCGCCTGCCACGTAACGGGATCCGAGCACCACGGCGGCGTCCGAGGTGGCGAGCTTGTCGATCATGCGCGGCACGGCCTCGACCGGGTGGGACAGGTCGGCGTCCATCTGGATCACGATGTCCGCGCCCTCGTCGAGCGCCCGGCTGATGCCGGCGACGTAGGCGCGGCCGAGACCGTCCTTTTCGGTCCGGTGCAGCACGCCGATGTGGTCCGGGTGCTCGGTCGCCAGCTTGTCGGCCACGTCGCCGGTGCCGTCCGGCGAGTTGTCGTCCACCACGAGCACGTGCAGGCCGGGCAGCCCGAGGCCGGTCAGCTGGCCGACGAGCTTGGGCAGGTTGTCCCGCTCGTTGTAGGTCGGGACGACGACCGTGACCTTCGGGGAGCTCTCTCCCATGATCAAATCCTTCGTGCGCGGGTGGAGGTTCGGCACCGAACGGTATCGCACCCGATTTCGCACCTCTTCCGGGTAACGCGGACGCCGTTTTCCGGGGTCGCGAGCGGGTACGACGAACCAGCGGCGGCCTCGTGCGTCTGTACTGGCGGGAGGTCCGGGGAGGAGGGGAGCATGCGGAGCAGTCGCGGGGCGCTGCTGGCCCTCGTCCTCGCCGTGGTCGTGGTAGGCGGGGTCGTCGCGTGGATCGCGCTCACCGGGCGGCCGGCGCCCAAGCCGGGGTGCACGGTGACCGCCGCGGACGGCTCGTCCTTCGACCTGACGGTCGAACAGGCCCGCAACGCGGCCACGATCGCCGCCGTCGGCGATCGCCTCGGCATGCCGGACCACGCGGTCACGGTCGCGCTGGCCACCGCGATCCAGGAGTCGCGGCTGCGGAACCTGCCCGGCGGCGACCGGGATTCGGCCGGCCTGTTCCAGCAGCGCCCCAGCCAGGGGTGGGGCGCCTACGAAGAGGTCACCGACCCGGTGTACGCGGCGACGGCGTTCTACGAGCGGCTGCGGGAGCAGCCCGGCTGGGCGGACCTGACGGTGACGCAGGCGGCGCAGCTGGTGCAGCGGTCGGCGTTCCCGGAGGCCTACGCGCAGTGGGAGACCGAGGCGGCGGCGACGGCGGGAGCGCTGACCGGGGCCAAGCCGGGCGCGCTGACCTGCGCGAACCTCTCCCCCGGCGCGCCCGAAGCGGACATCGTGGCGGTCGCCAGGGCCGAGCTGGGCACCGCGGTGCTGAGCGGGCCGCACCCGGCGGCCGAGGGCTGGGCGTTCGCGACCTGGCTGGTCGCCAACGCCACCCGCTTCGGCCTGGACGGCGTCACGTTCGACGGCGTGGCCTGGACGGCGGACTCGGGCGCGTGGACGGCGACCGGTCCCCGCGACGGCGTCCTCAGCCTGCACCGCGCCGCCGCCGGGTGAAACTACGATCGTCGCGTGGCCGACGACCTGCTCCCCCGCGCCGCGGCGCTGGGCCGGGACTTCCGCGCCGGGCTGGACGAGCGCCCGGTGTTCCCCCGCGACCTGGACCCGGACGCGGTCCGCGCCGCGCTCGGCGAGCTGCCGGACGGGCCCGCCGACCCCGCGGCCGTGCTCGACCAGCTGCGTGAGGCCGTCGAGCCCGCCCTGGTCGCGAGCGCCGGCCCGCGGTACTTCGGGTTCGTCACCGGTGGTTCGCTGGAGGCCGCGGCGGCGGCCGACGTGCTGACCACGGCGTGGGACCAGAACGGCTTCAACGCGCTCACCTCACCCGCCGCCGCGCTGGTCGAGGAGGTCGCGGGCGGGTGGCTGAAGGACCTGCTCGGCCTGCCGCCCACCGCGTCGTTCGGGTTCGTGACGGGTGCGCAGGGCGGCAACACGGTGGGCCTGGCCGCCGCGCGGCACGCCGTGCTGGAACGCCACGGCTGGGACGTCGAGCGGCAGGGCCTGCACGGCGCGCCGCGGGTGCGGATCGTCGCGGGCAGCGGACGGCACGCGACGATCGACCGGGCCCTGCGCTTGCTCGGCTTCGGCACCGACGCGCTCGCCGAGGTGCCGACCGCCCCGTCCGGCTCGATCGACGTCGCCGCGCTGGCCGGCGCACTGTCCACATCGGATGCGCCGACGATCGTGTGCCTGCAGGCAGGCGAGGTCAACACCGGCGCGTTCGACGACTTCCGCACCGCGATCGCGGCCGCCCACGCGCGCGGGGCGTGGGTGCACGTCGACGGAGCGTTCGGGTTGTGGGCGGCGGCGAGCCCGCGGTTGCGGCACCTCACCGAAGGCGTGGCGGAGGCCGATTCCTGGGCGACCGACGGCCACAAGTGGCTCAACGTGCCCTACGACAGCGGCTACGCGTTCTGCGCGCACCCCGCCGCGCACGCGGCCGCGACCTCCTACACCGCCGCCTACCTCGTCGGCGACCGGCCGGAGGCGCTGCGCTCCCCCGGCGACTTCGTGCCGGACTCCTCGCGCCGCGCCCGGGGCTTCACCACGTGGGCGGCGCTGCGGCAGCTGGGCCGCGCGGGCGTCGCGGAACTCGTCGAGCGGTCCTGCGCCCTCGCGCGCCGGTTCGCCGCGCGGCTGTCCGAGGCCGGGGCCGAGGTGGTCAACGACGTCGTCCTCAACCAGGTCCTCGTCGGCTTCGGCGACGACACGCCGCAGGTGCTGGAGGCGGTGCAGCGGTCCGGCGAGTGCTGGATGGGCGGCACGGTCTGGCGCGGCAGGCGGCTGATGCGCGTCTCGGTGTCGAACTGGCGCACCACGGAGGCCGACGTCGACCGCAGCGTGGCCGCGATCCTCGCCGCCTGGCGGGAGGTTCAGGGACGCTGAGCGAGCACGCCGAACATCGTCACGGACAGGTGGAAGTCCCCGCGCGCGGCGCCGTCGGCGAGCTCGGCGAGCAGCCGGTCGCCCTGCTCGCGGGTGACCACGCCGTTGCCCACGGCGTGCTGGACCATCATCGGCAGCAGCGTGTCGCGGACCGATTCGTGGTCGGAGATCAGGGCCTGTGAGCCGCGGTCGGCGATCGTCAGCCCGGCCGCGCTGAGCCAGCCCGCGAGCTTGCGGCCTGCGGCGGGTTCGGCGGTCTGCGTGAGCATCCCGGCCAGCACGGCCCGGACGGTGTCCGGGTCGCCGGGGTGGATGATGCCGGTGGCCCAGTCGGTGTCGATCAGCGCGACGCGTCCACCGGGACGCAGGACCCGCACGATCTCGGCGACCGCGCCGGCCGGGTCGGTGAGGTGCTGGAAGACGCGCTCGCACAGCACGGCGTCGAAGGTCGCGTCGGCGAAGGGCAAGGCGGAGACGTCGCCGGGCACGAACCGCGCGGCCGATCCGGCGGCCCGTTCCCTGGCGAGCGCGAGCATGGCTTCGTTGGGATCGAGCCCGACGGCCTCGCCCTCCGGCCCCGCCGCGGCCGCGAGCACCTGCACCTCGGAGCCGGTGCCGCAGCCGATTTCCAGCGCGCGCTCGCCCGGCCGGACGGCCAGGGCATCGTGCGCCCACGCACGCAACCGCCGCACGCCCGGCGTCGCGGCCTGCAGGTCGAGGATCTCGGCCTGCCGCGCGACCACGGCCGGGTCGATCCGGTCGGCTCGGAAGGAGATGTCGGTGTCCGCCACGAGCGCGGATGCTAGTCCGGTGTGGCGACCGCCACGACCAGATTCCGCAATTCGTAGCTGTCGATCTCGGCTTTGACGGTGACCCGCGGCGGGCTCACCATGCGCAGGCCGGGCAGGGCGAACAGGCGGCTGAGGAAGACGTCGGTCTCCAGGATCGCGACGTGCGCGCCGGGGCACTTGTGCGCGCCGTCGCCGAAGGACAGGCCCGGCGCCTCGCACGGCTCGAGGTTGGCCACATCGATCCGCACCTCGACGAGCTCACCGGCCGGGATCGTGTCCTCGTCGAGCCGGAGCGGCGCGGTGGTGCGCCGTTTCAGGCCGCCGATGACGGGTTCGGTGCGCAGGATCTCGTGCAGGAGGGCGATCCGCTCGTCCTCGTCCGCTTCGCGGTAGCGGGCGCGCAGGGCGTCGTCGGTGAACAGGTGCCAGGCCGCGACGGACACGAACTCGCGGGTGGTGACCATGCCCGCGGCGGCGAAGGTGAGGCACTCGCCCAGGATTTCGCCCGCCGAGCAGCCCTCGTCGAGCAGGTGCGAGATGAGGTCGTCGCGGCGGTGGCGGCGCCGGGCGCGCACGGCCGGGCGGACGTCGGCGACGTAGATGGCCAGCCAGTTGCGCATCTGGCGGAAGAACCAGCGGATCCCGGTCAGGCTGGTGAAGCCGGGCCGCCCGAACTCCTCGGGGAAGAACCGGTCCAGCCGGCGCTGGATGCCCGGCCTGCTCTCGGTGAGGCCGACGACCTCGGACGCGACGCCGATCGCGAGGCCGAAGGCCAGGTCCGGCAGTTCGGCGCGCCCGGCGCGGGTCAAACGGCCCAGTTGCTCGTCGGCGATGCGGGCCATCAGGTCGCGGTAGTGCTCGCTGACGCGGCGGGGCGTGAAGAAGCGGGCGGTTTGGCGGCGGTGTTCGCGGTGTTCCGGGCCGTCGCGGTAGAGCACGGGGCGGCGGAACCGCGCCGGCAGTTTGTCGACCGTCTCGATGCCGAGGCCGGCCTGCACGGTGCCGCCGCTGCGCAGCACCGCGCGGGCCTGCGCGTAGCCCGTCACCCGCCAGGTCCCGTCCGGGCCGCGCCGCACCGGGCAGCCGTCCCCGGCCGGGCCGCGGTCGATCTTCCGCTCGCCCACGGGATCAAGACAACACGACCGGCCGGGCGGCCGACAGGGCCGCCCGGCGCAGTCAGTGGTGGTACTGGTGGACGACCGCGTGCCCCTTGCCGCGCCCGATCATCCACTTGTTCACCGGCCAGGTCAGCACGAACGCCACGGCCAGCGAGAACGCCAGCGCGCCCCAGAACAGCCAGCTGCCCGCGCCCGCGTCCATCGCGCCCGGCACGCTGACCATGATGAGGTTGTCCACGATCTCCATCACGGTGATCGAGATCGTGTCGGCGGCCAGCGCGACCTTCAGCGCGGCCCGGAAGGGCACGCCCGCCTTCAGCACCCCGCGCATGGTGAGCGCGTACCCGAAGACGAACGCGAGCGCGACGGCGAGGGCCACGGTGGCGACGCCGTGCAGCCCGAGCGCGGTGCCGATGACCATGCCGAGCACCTCGCCGATGGCGCAGCCGGTGAGGCAGTGCAGGGTGGCCTGCGCCGCGGCGGCCCAGGTGGCGGGCGGCCGGTGCGCGGCGTGTTCCGCGTGCCCCGCGTGCTGGTGCGTCGAGTGGTCCATCTCGTTTCCTCCGTTCAATACCCCTAGGGGGTATCACCGGAGTGAAGATAACCCTCTTGTCCGGATTGCGCAACACTGGGCGGGTGGAACCTGGGACCGCCTCAGCCGGGACGTCGAGCGACCCGTGCGGGTCCGCTGGCTACACGCGTCCACGAGTCGCGCCGCGCTCGGCGAAGCGAACTTCGCCAAAATCGTCGAGATCTTCGAGAGCGCCGCGCACGGGAAGACCGTGAACACAACGCGCCGCAGAGGCTGGAGTTCGAGCTGGTCGACCCCTGACCGCGCGATCACCTCCGCGCGGGGCGCACCGACTGGGCGATCACCGCGAGCACGGCCAGCCCGCCCACGGCGAACCCGTAGACGATCGCGGTCGGCCGCAACCCGGCCGAAGTCGCCGCGAAGCCCGCGATCACCGCCGGGATGCTGAACGCGAGGTAGGACACGACGTAGACCACTGCGAACAGCTCGCCCCGTTCGGCGGGCGCGGCCAGGCGCGCGAGCGTGCCGAAACTGGCCAGCGCCGAGGCCCCGAACCCGATCCCGGACACGACGGTCCCGGCGACGGCGAGCGCGACCAGGTCCGCCAGCACACCCGCGAGGGTGATGCCCATGCCGGTCGCCAGCAACGCGGCGCCGGCCTGCAGCACCACGCCCACCGGGGCCGTGCGCAGCACCAGCGAGGTCAGCGCCCCCGTCCCGCACAGCAGGGTCACGACGAGCCCGCCGACGAGGTGGTTGGACAGCCCGAACAGCCCGGCCGCCACCGACGGCCCGAGCGACAGGTACAGGCCGCCGAGTGCCCAGCTGGAGATCAGGATCGGCACCAGCGCGAACAGGTCCGGCCGCAGCCGCGCCGGGACACCGAGCCGCGGGGTGAGCGAGGCCAGCGCGCCGGGGCGACGGGCGGAGGTCTCGGGCAGGCCGGCGGTCAGCAACAGCGCGACGACCATGCCGGCGAGCAGGAGCGCGTAGACGAGGTGCGTCGGGGCGGGCGCGAACTGGACGAGCGCGCCGCAACCCAGAGCGCCGAGGGCGAGCCCGCTCGTCGGGGCGACGCTGCTGATCACACCGGCGCGACCGGGCGCGTGCGGCGGGTTCAGGTCGACTAGCGTCGCGCCGAGCACGGACATGGCCGCACCGGTGGCGACGCCCTGCACGACGCGCGCCGCGAACAGCGCGGAGACGTCCCCGGCGACCAGGAACAACACGAGCGAGACGGCCTCCCCGACGATCGCCGCGGCCAGCACCGGCCGCCGCCCGACGTGGTCCGACAGTGCGCCGACGACCAGCAGCGACGCGATCAACCCCAGGACGTACACCGCGAAGACCACGGTGAGCGTCATCGACGAGAAGCCCCATTCCTGCTGGTAGACGACGTAGAGCGGGGACGGGACGCTGGAGGCGGCCATGAACAGCACGAAGATCACCGCGACCGCCGTGAACGCCACCGGGTGCGGCAACCGGGCTCTCGGACGGACCGCGGCGGCGACGGCGGGGGAACTCGACATCAGCACTCCTCGGAAAAGCAAAGATCGATGCGTTAGGACGACCATAGCGCAAACGCAACGATCGATGCGATAATTTCTCCATGTCCGCCACCACCAGCACAACCCGTCCCGGCGGCCGGTCCGCGCGGGTGCGTGCCGCCGTGCACCGCGCCGTCGTGGAGTTCCTGGCCGAGCACCCCGCGGAGGCGCTGACGCTGCCGTTGATCGCGACGCGCGCGGGCGTCCACCCGACCACCCTGTACCGGCGGTGGGGGTCGGTCGCGGAGTTGATGGCGGACGTGGCGAGCAGCCGGTTCAGCGGCGACATCGTCGTGCCGGACACCGGTTCGCTGCGCGAGGACCTGCGGCGGTGGGCGTCCGACGTGGCGACCGACCTGGCCGACCCGGACGTGCTGGCGATCATGCGGGCCGCGATCGGTTCCGGCCCCGACGGCGGCTGCGCGTGCACCGCGGACCGGCACGCTCAGCTCACGGCGATCCTCGATCGCGAACGTTCCCGTGGCGGGACCGCGCCGGAGACCGCGCACGCCGCGGACGTCCTGCTCGGGCCGCTGTACTACCGGGCGATCTTCGCAGGTCAGCCCGCGGATCCCAGCTGGACCACCGAGCTGGTCGACACGCTGCTCAAGTAATCCGGTTGCGCCCTGTTACTCGGGCGAGTAACTTTTTACTCATGCAGGTAATCAATGAGGTGCAGCCGGACCTGGGCCTGAGCCCGGCCGAGGAGGCGCGCCGTTCGCAGATCATCGCGGCGACCCTGGCGACGATCTCGGAACTGGGGTACCGCCGGACGTCGTTCGCCCGCATCAAGGAGCGCGCGGGCCTGAGCAGCACGCGATTGATCGGCTACCACTTCGGCACGAAGGCCGGGCTGATGCAGGCGGTGGTGACGACGGCGCTGAGCATCCGGGACAGGTACCTGGAGGAGCGGGCCGGCGACACGACCGACCGGGCCGCGATGCTGCGCGCGCTGATCGAAACGGAGGTCACGTTCGTCCGCGACCACCCCGAGTGCGTCCGGGTGCTGCGCGAGGTGGCCGCGAACGCGGACGACCCGGACGGCTGGCCGGTGGCGGGCCCGCTGCTGAGCGGTTTCCGGACGGGCCGCATCGAGCGGCTGCTGTCCCAGGGGCAGCGGGAAGGCGCCTTCGGTGAGTTCTCGCCGGAGGTCGCGGCCCGCACGATCGCGCAGAGCATCGACGGCGCGATCCAGGCCTACACCGAAAACCCGGCCCTGGACCTGGAGTCCTACGGGCGGCAACTGGCGGACTTCTTCGAACAAGCCGTAGCGGCGAAGAACTGAGGCGTTCCCGTTCGCGGGCTCTCCGGGGCCCGCGAACGGACCTCGACGCGTCGCCCCCAGCCGGCTCGCGCGTCTGCGGCACCTCACGCAACTCCACACTTCAGCAAGGCGGGCATGACGCACCGCTGCGGCAGCCCCTCCGAAAGGGCCCATCGCGTCAGTGTCACGCCTCCGCGCCCCCACCCTGCGATACCCACCGCCGATCCTCCCCGCGCCCACCCCTCAGAGCGACCACGACCGCGCAACCCCTTACCCAGCACCCCCGTCGCGTCAGGGCCGCAACCCGGACAACTCCGTCCCACTACCCGATCCGACCTCGCCCCCTCAAAGCGACTGCCACCACCGCAAGGCGTTCCCCGCAAACCCCTTCCCCGCAACCCCGTCAGGTCAGGGGCGCAACCCGGACAACGCCGTCTCCACTACCCGATCCGACCTCGCACCCCTCAAAGGGACTGCGATCACCGCAAGGCGTTCCCCGCAACCCCGTCGCCTCAGGGCCGCAACCCCGTCACCTCAGGGGCGCAACCCGGACAACGCCGTCTCCACCACCTGGTCCGCGAACTCCACCGTGAGCGGCCCGCGCTGCATCCAGCGCACCGTCACCGGCCCCCAGATCACGTCCACCGCCACGTCCAGGTCCACATCGGACAGCTGCCCGGCTTCCACCGCCTTGCGCAGCCGTTCCTTCTTCAGCTCCCGCACCGGCTCGTCGAGCCGCTCCGAGTACATCCGTGCCAGCTCCGGATCGTGCATGATCTCCGAGCTGAGCGCGCGCATCGTGAGGTCGAAGCGCTCGTCGGTCAGCTCCTGGACCGTCGCGCGCAGCACCGTCTTCAGGTCCGCCTCCAGGTCGCCGGTGTCCGGCAGCCCGCTACCGTCCCCTTCGGACAGCATCAGGAACGCGTCCAGCAGCACCGCTCCCTTCGAGGGCCACCAGCGGTAGATCGTCTGCTTCCCGACACCCGCCCGCGCGGCGATCCCTTCGATGCTCAGCTTCGCGTACCCGACTTCACCCACCAATTCGAACGCGGCAGCCAGGATCGCCTGCCGCGAGCTCTCGTTGCGACGACTCGCATCTGGCACGTCCTCACACTACCACAACTCAAGACGAGACGGTCCGTCTTGACAGCTCGGAATCCGAGACGCTACGGTTCGTCTCACAACGAAAGGAGCCCCAGATGACCACCACCTCCCCTTCCCGCGTCTGGTTCATCACCGGTGCGAGCCGCGGCCTCGGTCGCGCCTTCACCGAAGCCGCCCTCGATCGCGGTGACCGGGTGGTCGCGGCCTCCCGCACCATCACCGCCGAGGCGACCGACCGGCTGCTGCCCATCCAGCTCGACGTCACCCGGCGCGATGACGTGTTCCGGGCCGTCGAGCAGGCCATCGACCACTTCGGCCGGCTCGATGTCGTGGTCAACAACGCGGGCACGCTGACCATGGGCATGGTCGAGGAGTTCACCGAGGACCAGGCCAGAGCCGCACTGGAGACGAACTTCTTCGGCGCGCTCTGGGTGAGCCAGGCCGTGCTACCGGTGATGCGGCGCCGGCAGTCCGGCCGCATCCTGCAGATTTCGAGCATCGCCGCGCTGGGCGGGTTCCCGATGACCGGTCTCTACAGCGCGAGCAAGTTCGCGCTGGAGGGCATGAGCGAAGCGCTGGCGCGGGAGGCGGCCATGTTCGGCGTCAAGGTCAGCATCGTGCAGCCCGGCGGCTACTGGACCGACCTCTACACCGCACCCGCGATGGCGTCGCCGGTCGACGAGTACGCACCGCTGCGGCAGGAACTGGAGCAGCAGTGGTCCGAGGGATCGGTCGACAGCGATCCGGCGCTGGCCGCCGAGGCACTGCTGAAACTCGTGGACAGCGAGGATCCGCCGCTGCGCCTGCTGCTCGGCAGCATGGTCTACGACCTGGCGCAGGACCTCACGCGGCAGCGCCTGGACGGCTGGGCGGCCTGGGAGGAGGTGAGCCGCGCGGCCGAGAAGGCGATCCCGATGCCGGTCACACCAGGAACGTGAACAGGGGGCTGTCCGGCGGGACGCGCTCGATGCGGTGCGGACCCGCCGCCATCCGCTTCATCATCGGTTCGAGGTTGTCCGGCGAGCCCAGTTCGATCCCGACCAGAGCCGGGCCGGTCTCGCGGTTGTTGCGCTTGACGTACTCGAAGAGCGTGATGTCGTCGTCCGGGCCGAGCACGTCGTCGAGGAACCGGCGGAGCGCGCCGGGCTCCTGCGGGAACTCGACGAGGAAGTAGTGCTTGCGCCCCTCGAAGATCAGGGCTCGCTCGACGATTTCGGCGTACCGGCTGACGTCGTTGTTGCCCCCGGACACGATGCACAGCACGGTCGAGCCCGGTTCCAGGTCGAGATCGAGCCCGAGCGCGGCCGGTGACAACGCGCCGGCGGGCTCGGCGATGATGCCGTCGGACTGGTAGAGGTCGAGCATCTCGACGCAGATCTTGCCCTCGGGCACGGCGATCATGGCGGGCCGGCGTTCGGCGGCGAGGGCGTAGGTGTGCTGCCCGACGAGGCGGACAGCGGCGCCGTCGACGAACGGGTCGATGGTCTCCATCGCGATGGGGGCGCCGTGTTCGAGCGCGAGAGCCATGCTGGCCGCGCCCTGCGGCTCAGCGCCGATCACCCGCACCTCGGGGTGGGTCTCGCGAAGCCAGGCGAGGGTCCCGGCGAGCAGGCCGCCGCCACCGACCGGCACGATCACGACGTCGGGCGCGCGGCCCAGCTGCTCGATGGCCTCCTTGACGACGGTGCCCTGCCCGGCGATCGTGCGCGGGTCGTCGAACGCGGGGATCATCGTCGTGCCCGTGCTCGCCGCGTACGCCTGCGCGGCGGCGGCCGCGTCGTCGTAGGTGTCGCCGTGCACCACGATCTGGACGTGCTCGCCGCCGAGCCGGGCGACGCGGTCCCGCTTCTGGCGGGGCGTGGTGCGCGGCAGGTAGACGCGGGCGAGGACACCGAGGGCGGCTGAGGCGAACGCCACACCCTGGCCGTGGTTGCCTGCGCTCGCGCACACCACGCCTCGGGCGCGCTCCTCCGGTGAGAGCTGGCTCACCAGGTTGTAGGCGCCCCGGCCCTTGTAGGAGCGGACGGCGGACAGGTCCTCGCGCTTGAGCCAGACGTCCACGCCGTGCTGCAGCGAAAGCCGTTCGTTGCGGTGCAGTGGCGTCGGCTGGATGACCCCGGCGAACCGGGCGGCCGCCATCGCCACGTCGGCCGCCCGCACGGGGTCGGGCCCGTTACCCACGACTTGGTTCCTCCTGTCGGCGTAGACGTCATTCGTACCAAAGCCGTGGCGGGCGCCCGCACCCGGAGCGGCCGGTGCCAGATAATGCGTGCCGTGGGTGCGGAGCGGGGACAACTGGTGGAGGAGTACGGCCCGGCGTGGTCGCCGGGCCCGTTCGAGCGGGGCACCGACGGGCCGCACGTCGTCCTCGCCGGCGTCGACGGCTCCCCCACCGCGTCCCGGGCGGGCGCCTACGCGGCCGGGCTGGCGCGACGGCAGCGGTCGCGGCTGGTGCTGGTGTACGTGCTGGCGCCGACGGCGTGGACCGGCATGGCGAGCGGCTACCTCGCGGCGGCCCAGGAGCAGGCCTACGAAGCGACGATCGACGAGATGCGCGGACCGATCCGCAACCTCGCCGACGAAGCCGGCCTGCCCATCACGTTCATCGTCCGCCGCGGCGACGCCTTCACGGAACTCCGCCGCGCGGCGGTGGAGCTGCACGCCGACCTCGTCGTGGTGGGCGCGTCGGAGAGCCGGGGCCACCGGATCGTCGGCTCGGTGGCGAACCGCCTCGTGCGTTCCGGTCTCTGGCCGGTGACCGTGGTGCCCTGACCACCGCCCCTGACACCCGATACGCCGTCACCGACACCTTCCGGCCGGAATCAGCGACGCCCAAGACCATCCCGGCGCGCCCCCCTCGTGTGCAAGCCGCCCCCACCCGATCGCGGCGCTCCGCCCGCCGAGAACCTCGCCATCCCGCGCGAGCAGCCCTCCCGCGCGAGCAGCCCTGCCGCGGCCGGCCCACCGACCACCGCGCCGCCCAGCCCACCGGTCACCGGCCACCGGCCACGGGCCACGGGCCACCGCGCAGCCCAGCCCACCGGTCACCGCGCAGCCCAGCCGACCGTCGGCCGCGGAGGCACACCCATCCCGGCGGCGCGAGCCCATCGCCCCCGCAGGCCCATCCGTCGCGCGAGCCCATCCCCGCCACGCGGGCCCACCGCCGCGCGAACCCATCCCCGCCCCGCGAGCCCCTCCCCCGCGCAAGGTCATCCCCGCCACGCGGGCCCACCGCCGCGCGAACCCATCCCCGCCCCGCGAGCCCACCCGCCGCGCAAGCCCAGCGCCAGGCCGCAAGCACATCTCCGGCCCGCAAGCACATCCCACCGCGCAAGCCCTCCCGGCACGCATGCTCGCCACGATCCGCAACCGCCGGATGAAGGCCCTCTCCGCGCGGCACTCACCACCGCGGCCCGCGCCGGGCACCTCAGTCATTCACGAACACGCGATCCGGTCCAGCGCCTGCTCGAACAACCCGACCGCCGCGGCGTGCAGGCGGTCTCCGATGGCGCGTGGCGCTTTGCCCGCGCAGGCACGCGCGTGCGTGCCTTCCAGCACGATGCCCAGCTTGAAGCACGCCAGCACCGCGTACCAGGCGATTCCGGAGGTGTCCCGTCCCGAGCGGGCGGCGTAGCGGGCCACGATCTCCTCCTCGGTGGCGAGGTCGCCGGCCGCGGCGAGGCCGGTCCATCCGAGCATCGGGCGGGTGCCGGGCCACGTGGCCAGCAGCCAGCCGAGGTCGAGGAGCGGGTCGCCGATCGTGCTCATCTCCCAGTCCACGATCGCCGCGACCGTGGCGCCACGACGGTCGAACAGGACGTTCGCCAGGTGGTAGTCGCCGTGGAGGATGCCTGGTGACCACCGCTGGGGCACGTGCTGCGCGAGCCAGTCGGCGACACCCTCCACGCCCGGCAGGTCCGGCCCGGGGTAACCGTCGTGGCCCGCGTAGGAATCGAGCTCCGCGAGCCATCGCGGCACCTGACGTTCGAGAAACCCGTGTGGGCGACCGAAATCCGCCAGGCCGGCCCGCTCGTGGTCGACCGCGCCGAGCGCCGCCAGCGCGTCGGCCATCGCCAGGCCCATCTCGTGCCGCAGGTCGGGACGGGTGGCGTGTGGTTCGGGCAGCTCGACGGTCGCGTTGAACCCGTCCACCGGCTCCATGAGGTAGAAGACCGCGCCAGGCAGGACGGTCTCCTCCGGGCAGGCCGCGATCAGCTCCGGGTGCGGCACCGCCGTACCCGACAACGCGGCGAGCACCCGCATCTCCCGGCGCAGCACGTCATTGCTGCGCGCCCGCCGGTGCCGGGGCCCGCTGCGCAACACATACGCCCGGCCGCCACGGCGGAACGACACCATCAGGTTCTGAGTACCACCGGCGATCGGCGCGAGGTCCTCGACAGGCCCGCCGGGCAGCCCCTGGCGGTCCATCCACGCCCCGAGTGCGCGCAACTCCCCCGGCGACAGGATCTCGGCTTCCGGCATCGGGCCCCCTCTCCGCTCCTGGGTGCAACATGGCAGAAGCACCCGGGACAGGGAAAGCCCGGACAACCCTCCCCCGGCGACAACCGTCTGCCTCGTCGCCTTGGCGGTGCAGGTTTCGGCAACCGCGGCAGCTCGGCCCCGGCGACGGCGCCGGTGGTTTTGGTGCGCGGCACCGCCGCAGGGTGGCGGCGATCCCGCGCCTCAGGTCAGCGTGCTGAAGAACTTGCGCACATCCTCGACGAACAGATCAGGCACCTCCATCGCCGCGAAGTGGCCGCCTCTTTCGAACTCGCTCCAGTGGCGGATGTCGAGGCGCTGTTCGGCGACCGCGCGCACCGACAGGGTGATGTCGTGCGCGAAGACCGCCACCCCGACCGGCGCCGGGCACGGGCGGCCCGCCTGGGCGGCGTAGGTGCTCTCCTTCGCCAGGCGCGCGGCCGATCCCGCGGTCCTGGTCAGCCAGTACAGCATCACGTCCGTCAGCAGCCGGTCGTCCGGAATGCGCGACTCCGGGTCGGTCCACTTCGCGAACCGCTCGGCTATCCACGCCAGCTGCCCGACCGGCGAATCGGTCAGGGCGTAGGCGATCGTCTGCGGCGTCGTCATGTGCAGGATCTGGTAGCCGGGCCGGTTCGCGGCGTACGCCTTCGTGTGGTCGAGCCTCCGCTGATCCTCTTCGGACAATCCGGCGATCCCACCGGGCGGCGGCAGCGTCGGCAGGTAGTTCAGGTGCACACCCACCACCTGGTCCGGCGCGGCGACGGCGAGCTGCTGCGAGATCCCCGAGCCGAAGTCGCCGCCTTGCGCGCCGTACCGCTCGTACCCCAGCCGGCGCATCAGCTCGGCCCATGCCCGCGCCACCCGGGCCACGTCCCAGCCCCGCTCGGCCGTCGGCCCGGAGAAGCCGAAACCCGGGATCGAGGGGATCACCAGGTGGAAGTCGCGCGACAGGGGCCCGATCACGTCCAGGAACTCGACGACCGAACCGGGCCAGCCGTGCGTCACGACCAGCGGCAGAGCGTCCGCCCGTGGTGACCGCACGTGCAGGTAGTGCACGGTCTGCCCGTCGATCTCGTCGGTGAACTGCGGGAACGAATTCAACAGGGCCTCCTGGGCGCGCCAGTCGTAGCCGTCGCGCCAGTGATCGGCCAGCTCGCGGACCCGAGCGAGCGGGATGCCGTAGTCCCAGCCCGCGCCGGGCAGCTCGTCGGGCCAGCGGACGCGCTCCAGGCGGGCGGCGAGGTCGTCGAGAGCGGACTGCGGGATGTCGATGCGGAAGGGCTTCTCAGTCATGCCGAAAACGTTAGACCCACAAACGTTAGTTCGTCAAATGATTCGCCGGGCGAACGTTTCGGTTACACTCCGATCATGGACACCACCGCCCCCGAACGCCTGCGGAACCTGCCCAGCTGGCTGCTCACCCAGACCGCGCACCACGCGCACCGGCTCGTCACCGAGGGCATGTCCGAGGCCGGCGCCCGCGGCTACCACTACCGCCTGCTCGCCGCGCTCGAGGAGTCCGGGCCGTCGAGCCAGGCCACGCTCGGCCGCCGCAGCGCGATCCACCTCTCCGACCTGGTGGCGACCATCAACGAACTGGCCGACCGCGACCTGGTCAGCCGCGAACCGGACCCGGCCGACCGCAGGCGCAACGTCATCACGATCACCCCGGCCGGCCGCAGACAGCTCAAACGCCTCGACAAACAGATCGCGCGCATCCAGGACGACCTGCTCGCCCCGCTGAGCGGCCCGGAACGGGAGCAGCTGACCGGCCTGCTGTCCCGGCTGCTGCGCCACCACACCCAGGACGCGTAACCTGGCTGACGAACTGAGACCGCGGTCACAACATGCGCGGTTTCAGCAACGCTCGCCCGGGTAGCCTCACTCGACCGTTGAGCAGACAGCGGAGGGAGCCCGCGTGACCGACTTCTGGATCGACAACGCCCTGCAACGGGTGCTGAACCACCCCACGGACATCCGGACCCTGCGGGAGTCGGCCGCGACCTTCCTCGACGGCTGCACGGTGGAGACGGTCACCGACGCGCTGCTCGTCATCGACGCGCTGGCCAGCGCTGCCTACGAGCAGAGCTGCCTGCCCGCCACGATCCGGCTCGTGCGCGAGGGCACCGAGTCCGGCTGGCTGCGGATCTCGCTGTCCGCGCCCGGCATCGAGCTGCCCTCCGCGGACAGCGGCTTCGGCACCGGCCTGCACGTCCTGACCACCTGCGCGGCCATGTGGGGCCGCAGCGGCGACGGGGACCGTACCGCCCTCTGGGCGCATCTGCCGCTCGCGGCTGCCGTACCGGCCGCACTTCACGTAGCGTTTACACATGGAGTCGCCCCTGATCACCGACCGGCTGGTCATCCGTGACTGGACGGCCGACGACGCCGACGCCGCCTTCGCGATCTACGGCTCGGAAGAGGTCACGCACTGGCTGACCCCGGTGATGGACCGGGTCGGAGATGTCGCCGCGATGCGCGCGGTGCTGCACGCCTGGCACGAGGCCCAGCCGAACCTGCCACCGCCGCGCGGCCGCTGGGCCATGGAACGACGCGAGGACGGCCAGGTCATCGGCGGTCTGGCCATCCGCCTGCTGCCGCCCTACGAGGAGGACCTCGAACTCAGCTGGCAGCTGCACCCCGACGCGTGGGGGCAGGGCTACGCCACCGAGGGCAGCCAGGCCCTGATCCGGTGGGCCTTCACCCAGGACACCGACGAGCTGTTCGCCGTCGCGCGACCGAACAACGTTCGGGCGATCGCGACGGCCAAGCGGCTCGGCATGCAGTGGGTCGGCGAGACCACGAAGTACTACGACCTGCGCCTGCAGGTCTACCGCATCCGCCCCGGCGACCTCGACGACGCGTCGGGGGCTTGACCACCGCACCGGCCGCGCGGTTCACTGGCTGACGGGTCGACGTCGCCGCAAAACCGAACGGGATTCTGCCGGGTCTGACAGCCGACCCGCAGGCCATCCGGCGCACCTGGGGGAAATCCGGGCACGCCGGACAGAACGACGTTCGGAAGGTGGGCAGCCGATGAGCTTCAACCTGGCGATCATGCTGCGGGAGTCCGCGACGGCCACGCCGGGCAAGGACTTCCTGCGCTTCCCGTCAGGCGCGATGACCTACGCCGAGGTCGACGAGCGCTCCGGCCGGGTCGCCGTCGCCCTGCGCGAGGCGGGCCTGCGCCCCGGGGACAAGGTCGCGGTGCAGCTCGCCAACGTGCCCGAGTTCGTGATCGCTTACTTCGGCATCCTCAAGGCGGGCCTGACGATGGTCCCGCTGAACCCGCTGCTCAAGTCCGCCGAGATCGCCTACCACCTGGACGACTCCGACGCGCGCATGATCATCGCCCACGCCGCGGGCGCGCCCGAGGTCACCACGGCGCTCAAGGAGGTCCCGGACGTCCGCGCGGTGGTCGTCGGCGACCTCGATGCCGGCGCCTGGCCGGAGGGGACGCTGTCCTTCCGGGTGCTGCTGGAGCCCGCCGACGACGGCGACATCTTCCCTGGCGCGGCGGACGACACGGCCGTGCTGCTCTACACCAGCGGCACCACCGGCCGCCCCAAGGGCGCCGAGCTGTCCCACTTCCAGCTCTACATGACGTGCACGCTGGGCAGCGAGCGCTTCGGCGCGGAACCCGAGGACGTCGCGCTGGCCGTGCTGCCGTTCTTCCACGTCTACGGCCTGTCGAGCATCCTCAACGCCTCGGCCCGCCACGGGCGGACGATCTCGGTGGTGCCGCGCTTCGAGGTGCCCGCGGTGCTGGAGGCGATCCAGCGGGACCGGGTCACGATCATGGCCGGGGTCCCCACGATGTACCACGCGCTGGCCTACGCCGACACCACCGGCTACGACACCAGCAGCCTGCGGATCGGCAGCTCCGGCGGGGCGGCGATCCCGGAGGAGGTGCTGCGCCGCTTCGAGGAGAAGTACGGCATCCCGGTGCTGGAGGGCTACGGGCTGTCCGAGTCGGCGTCAACCACGACGGTCAACCCGGGCGCGGACAACCGCAAGATCCTCTCGATCGGCAAGCCGATCTGGGGTGTGGAACTGCGGATCGTCGACGACCAGGACCACCCGCTGCCGTCCGGGCAGGTGGGCGAGATCGTGCTGCGCGGGCACAACATCACGAAGGGCTACTACAAGCGGCCGCAGGAGACCGCGGAGGCGTTCCGCGGCGGCTGGTTCCACACCGGCGACCTCGGCTACGTCGACTCCGACGGGTTCGTGTTCATCGTGGACCGCAAGAAGGACCTGATCATCCGGGGCGGGTTCAACGTCTACCCGCGCGAGGTGGAGGAGCTGCTGTACCGGCACCCGGCGGTCGGCGAGGCGGCGGTGATCGGCGAGCCGGACGAGCGGCTCGGCGAGGAGGTCGTCGCGGTGGTCTCGCTCAAGCCGGGCGCGAGCGCCGAGCCGGACGAGATCGTGGCGTGGGCCAAGGAGCGCATCGCCGCGTACAAGTACCCGCGGCGGGTGCGGATCGTGGACGAGCTGCCGAAGGGCGCGACCGGCAAGATCGCGAAGCTGGAGTTGCGGGCGCGTCTGCGAGGATGACGTCATGCGGTACGACGTCAACACCTCGATCCTGTTCACCGAGCTGGCGCCGGAGCGCCGCCCGGCCGCGGCGGCGGAGGCCGGGTTCGCGGGTGTGGAGTCGTGGTGGCCGTTCGACGGGGTGCCCGGGGACAGCGAGGTCGAGCGGTTCGTCGCGTCGATCGCCGACGCCGGGGTGGAGCTGGTGTCGCTGAACGTGCCGCACGGCGACCTCGCCGCGGGCGAGCGGGGTTTGGCCGGGTTCGCCGCGCGGACGGCCGAGTTCCGCGACGGGGTGGACGTCGCGGCGGGCATCGCGGAGCGGCTGGGGTGCTCGCGGTTCAACGTGCTGCCGGGCAACCGCACCGGCGCTTCGCGGGACGTGCTGCTGGACAACCTCGCCTTCGCCGCCGACCGGCTGCCGGGCACGGTGCTGCTGGAACCGCTCAGCGGCGCGCCGGACTACCCGCTGCTGCGCGCCGCCGACGCGCTGGCGCTCGCGGACGAGGCCGGGGCGGGCAACATCGCGCTGCTGACGGACGTCTACCACCTGGGTAGCAACGGCGACGACCTGGACGCGCTGCTCACGCCGCCGCTGCTGGCGCGCACCGGGCACGTGCAGGTGGCCGACGCGCCGGGACGGCACGAGCCGGGCACCGGGAGGCTCGGGGTGACCGCGTGGCTGGACCGCCTGGCCGCGACGGGGTACGACGGCTGGGTGGGGTTGGAGTACGTCCCGAGCGGGTCTACTGTGGACAGTTTCGGCTGGTTGTCCCGGCACTGAGCGCTGCCTGTCGGACGGGCGGCCAGGGTGGTGCGCACGGCCGCCGGCTCGGGGTGACCGGGAGGCGGGAGCACCGGACCGCCACCGGGTACGACGGCTGGGTGGACCTGAGATACGTGCCGAGAAGGTCCACTGTGGACGGCTTCGGCTGGGCTAACACGCCGCTGAACACTGCCCGCAGGACCGCCCACCTGGGGCGTGCGTGGCAGCCACCGGCCCAGGGCTGACCGCGTGACTGGATCGCCTGCCGTCACCGGGTACGACGGCTGGGTGGAGCTGGAATACCTGCCACCGGGTCCAACGTGAGTAGTTTCGACTGGTCGTCCCGGCACTGAGGACTGCCTTGCTGGTCCGCGCGAGTGGCCCCACAAGTCCACAGCGGACAACTTCGGCCGACCGTCCCGCCGCTAGGCGGTCACTTCCTTCGACGCCGCGTCGTCGGCCACGACGACCCGTCGCATCAGCTCCACCAGCGTCCGGCGCTCCTCTGCGGACAGCACGCCCAGCGACTCCTCCTGTGAGCGGTGCGCCACCTCCTGCAGGTGGCGCACCAGCTCCGAGCCGGGCTCGGTCAGGGCGGCTCGCTGGCGGCGCCGGTCGGCGGGATCGCGTTCGCGGCGGACGAAGCCGCGTTGTTCCAGCAGGTCCAGGTACCCGACGAGGTGGCTGCGGTTGAGCCCGAGCCGGTCGGCGAGCTCGTGCTGGGCCAGCGGCCCGAAGTCCGACAAACCCGTCAGCACCGCGAAGTGCGGCAACCGCAGGTCGTGCTCGGCCAGTGCCGCGACCAGCCCGCGGTGCCCGATCCGCGCGACGTGGCCCGCCAGGTACGAGGGCAGAGCGAGCAGGGTCGGCGGGCGCGTCTCGCGGTCGTCCATGCGCCGATCCTACCTTCTGGACGTAATCATGTCCTCGTGTAATCATTACGTCATGACACTAACTTCCGCACCCTTCGCCGCGCTGCTGATCGCGGTGCTGTCGTTCTCGTTGCTGCAGACCATGCCGGTGCCCGCCCTGCCGACGCTGCAGGCCGAGTTCGGCACGTCCACCACCACCGTCTCCTGGGTGCTCAGCGCCTTCCTGCTCACCGCGTCGGTCGCCACCGGGCTGCTCGGCCGCCTCGGCGACATGTTCGGCAAGCGCCGCGTGCTGCTCGCCTGCCTCGCGGTGTCCGCCGTGGGCACGCTGCTCGCCGCGCTCGCCCCGTCGATCGGCGTGCTGATCGCGGCCCGCGCGATCCAGGGCGTCGGCGCCGCGACCTTCCCGCTGGCCTTCGGCATCGTGCGCGACGAGTTCCCCCGCGAACGGGTGCCGGTCGCCATCGGCTGGATCAGCTCGACCTTCGGCATCGGATTCGGCGTCGGGCTCGTGATTCCCGGCCTGATCGTGGACGCGCTGAGCTGGGAGTGGATTTTCTGGCTGATGTTCGCGGTGATCGTCGCCGGCATCGCCGCCGTCGCCGCGTTCGTGCGCGAGTCGCCGGTGCGCTCGCCGGGCCGCGTCGACTGGGCGGGCGCGCTGCTGCTCACCGGCGGACTGGTCGCGCTGCTGCTGGCGATCAGCGAGGGCCGGGTGTGGGGCTGGGGCTCCGCGGCGATCATCGGGCTGTTCGCGGCCGCCGTGGTCCTGCTGGTCGTGTTCGCACTGGTGGAAAAACGCCTGACCCAGCCGCTGATCGACATCGGGCTGCTCGGCCGCCCCGCGGTGCTGACGTCCAACATCACCGCGCTGATCATCGGCTTCGGCATGTACGGCGCGTTCACGCTGGTGCCGCTGCTCGTCGAGACGCCGCCGCAGGCCGGGTACGGCTTCGGCGCGTCGGTCACCCAGGCCGGGTTGTTCATCATCCCGATGGCCGTGACCATGCTGTTCGCCAGCCCGCTCGCCGGGCGCATCGGCGCGAAGGCCGGCTTCAAGCTCCCGCTGGTGCTGGCGTGCGTGATCGGCGCGGCCGGGTTCGTGCTGTTCGCCGTCGCGCACGGCGAGCCGTGGCCGATCTACCTCGGCAACGGCATCCTCGGCATCGGCGTCGGGTTCGCCTTCGCCTCGCTGGCCAACCTCGTCGTCGGCGCGGTCGACCCGCGGCAGACCGGGGAGGCGACCGGCATCAACACGATCATGCGCACCATCGGCGGCACCTTCGGCGCGCAGATCGCGTCGACCATCGTCACCGCCGAGGTCGTCGCGGGCACCCGGTTCCCGGTGGAATCCGGCTACACCACGGCGTTCGTGCTGTCCGCGATCGCGATGGGAGTGGCGGCGCTGGTCGCGCTCGCCGGCCCGGGGCGGCTCGTGCCCGCGCCCGCGCCGCGCCCGGTGGCGGCTCGATGACCGACTACGGGCACGACCTGCTCTTCGGCGCGGTCCTCACCCCGGCCACCGGACGGCCGGAACTGGCGCTGGACCTCGCGCGGGTCGCCGACCGCGCGGGGCTGGACCTGGTGAGCGTGCCGGACCACCCGTACCGGCCCGAGTTCACCGAGGCGTTGACGACGCTGTCGGTGATCGCCGCGCGGACCGAGCGGGTGCGCGTGTTCCCCAACGTCGCCAACCTGCCGCTGCGCCCGCCCGCGATGCTGGCCCGCGCCGTAGCGAGCCTGGGCGCGCTCAGCGGCGGCCGGGTCGACCTGGCGCTGGGCGCCGGGGCGTACTGGGACGCGATCGCGGCCGAGGGCGGGCCGTGGCGCGCGCCCGCGGAAGCGGTCGCCGCGCTCGGCGAGGCGATCGCGGTGATCCGTGCACTGTGGACACCCGGCGGCCCGGTCCACCTGCCGGGCAAGCACTACGGCCTGGACGGCGCCGAACCCGCTCCCCCGCCGGGCCGCCCGGGGATCTGGGTCGGCGCGCTCGGGCCGCGGATGCTGCGCCTGACCGGCGCCCTCGCCGACGGCTGGCTGCCGAGCATGACCCGCATCCCGCCCGCCGATCTCCCCGCCGCCAACGCCGCCGTCGACGCGGCCGCGGCGGACGCGGGACGCGACCCGGCCGCGATCCGCCGTCTCTACAACCTGTCCCCGCCCGCGCTCGGCTCGCCGCGTGGCTGGCCCGAGCGGCTCGCCGAGCTGGCCCTCACCCACGGGGTGAGCGGGTTCCTGCTGCCTGCCGGCTCCCCGGGCCCGCTGCAGCTCTTCGCGACCGAGATCGCCCCGGCGGTGCGCGAACTGGTCGCCGCCGCGCGCCGGCTCAGCGCCGGGCGCGGCCCATCGCCCGGCCCCGCGTCCAGTAGCCCTGCGACGTGACGTCCTGCCTGCGCACCCCGAGGGCGTCCTGCGCCAGCCCGCGCACCTGGCGCGTCAACGCGCTTTCCGTCGCCACCCAGGCGTGCCAGCCCGGCAGCGGACCGAGTTCCCGCACGGCGGCCAGCACCTCTTCCGGCGATCCGCACCGCCGGACGTCCCCGCCCGCCACCGGCAGCCGGTCGTGGTCCTCGAGCAGGAACACCTTCGCGGGCACCGGTTCCGGCAGCGCGCGCAGGATGTCGTTGATCGCCGGGAGGGAGCACGGGTCGCCCACCAGCAGGTACCCCTCCGGGGCGGGCGCGGGCACCGCGAAGCGCTTGCTGCCGTACACCGTGGCGCGCAGGGTCTGGCCCGGTTCCGCGCGCCGCGCCCATTCCGACGCCACTCCCTCGCCCTCGTGCAGCGCGAACTCGCACGCGAAGGTGCCGTCGTCGCGGCGGACGTCGGTCACCGTGTACGCCCGCTGGTACTCCTCGCCGCCCGCGGGGATCCACAGCCGGATCCAGAACGCGGGCGGCGTTTCCTCCGCGGCAAGCAGTTCGGGCCCCGCGAACCGGATCCGTCGGTAGTGGTCGGCGACGTCCTCGGCCGCGCACACCCGGAGCGGATACGTCGGCGCCCGCAGCGTTTTCAGGACGATCTTCTCGAACCGGCTCAAAGCCCACCTCCCAGTAGTAAGGGTAGGCTTACCTTCTCACGCTCGGGCAGTCAAGTGTTCGCCATCCGGTCGCCGCCGCGACGCCTCCCGTATCCGCGGCGGGATCAGGCTGACCGCCATGACAGCCCTGAACCGTCGCGGGTTCCTGCAGCTGGCGGGCGGTTCCGCCGCCCTGTCCGCGCTCGCCCCGAGCATCGCCCGCGCCGCCGCCATCCCCGCCGGCCACCGCACCGGCACCCTGCGCGACATCGAGCACGTCGTCGTCCTGATGCAGGAGAACCGTTCGTTCGACCACTACTTCGGCTCGCTGCGCGGAGTGCGCGGCTTCGGCGACCCGCGCCCGGTGGCCCTGCCCAGTGGCAAGTCCGTGTGGCACCAGTCCGACGGCACGCGCGAGGTGCTCCCGTTCCGGCCGGAGGCGCGCGACCTCGGGCTGCAGTTCCTGGAGGACCTCGACCACAGCTGGGAAGGCGGCCACGCCGCGTGGAACCAGGGTCGCTACGACCGCTGGATCCCGGCGAAGACCGCGACCACAATGGCTTACCTGACGCGCGAGGACATCCCGTTCCACTACGCCCTCGCCGACACGTTCACGATCTGCGACGCCTACCACTGCTCGCTGATCGGGCCCACCGACCCGAACCGGTACTACATGTGGAGCGGCTACACCGGCAACGACGGCACCGGCGGCGGCCCGGTCATCGACAACGACGAACTCGGCTACAGCTGGACGACCTACCCGGAACGGCTCGAAGCGGCCGGCGTGTCGTGGAAGATCTACCAGGACGTCGGCGACGGCCTCGACGCCGAGCACAGCTGGGGCTGGATCAGCGACGCCTACCGCGGCAACTACGGCGACAACTCGTTGCTGTACTTCGACAACTACCGCAACGCCAAGCCGGGCGACCCGTTGTACGAGAAGGCGCGCACCGGCACGAACGCCGCGAAGGGCGAGGGGTTCTTCGACATCCTCACCGCCGACGTGAAGGCGGGCCGGCTTCCCGCGGTGTCCTGGATCGTCGCCCCGGAGGCGTTCACCGAGCACCCGAACTGGCCTGCGAACTACGGCGCCTGGTACATCGCGCGGGTCCTCGACGCGCTCACCGCAAACCCGGAGGTGTGGAGCCGGACGGCGTTGTTCATCACCTACGACGAGAACGACGGGTTCTTCGACCACGTGGTGCCGCCGTACCCGGAGCGGTCCACTGTGGACGTTTCCGGCGAGCTGCTGGACGGTCAGCCGTACGGGCTGGGCCAGCGGGTGCCGATGCTGGTGGTGTCGCCGTGGAGCAAGGGCGGCCGGGTGTGCTCGCAGGTGTTCGACCACACCTCGATCGTGCGGTTCCTGGAGCGGCGGTTCGGGGTGCACGAGCCGAACATCTCGCCGTGGCGCCGGGCGATCTGCGGTGACCTGACCGCGGCGTTCGACTTCTCCCGAACGGACGCCGCGGTGCCGGGCCTGCCCGGAACGGACGGCTACTACCCGCCCGACCGCGAGCGGCACCCGGACTACGTGCCCGCTCCCCCGGCCGATCCGGCGCTGCCGCGGCAGGAACGCGGTCAGCGCCCGGCCCTGCCGCTGCCCTACGACCTGACGGTGGACGGCCAGGTGCGCGACGGCGTGCTGCGGCTGACGTTCGCCAGCCGCGGCCCGGTGGGCGCGCACTTCCACGTGACGTCGGCGGCGGGCCCGCGCGGCTACACGGTCGGCGCCGGGCAGCGGCTGAGCGACGAGTGGCCGGCGTCGTCGGAGGTCGTCGTGCACGGCCCGAACGGCTTCTACCGGCGGTTCGTCGGCAGCGGGGCCGAGGTGACCGCGCGGCCGGTCGGCGGGGACCTGCAACTGGTGGTGACGAATCCGGGCCGCACGACGCTGGGGGTGACGGTGACGAGCGGCTACGGCCACCG
>NZ_AFWY03000071.1:0-33492 GCF_000231075.2 Amycolatopsis sp. ATCC 39116
CTGCCGGGCGTGACCGGGCGGGAGGCGTGCACAGCCCCGCAACCGCGGCGGATCCCACCCGCGGCGGCGAACCGCTACTGCGGCACGGTCGACCCGCGCGCGACCAGCTTCGCCCGGAGCTGGATGTGCTGCGGCCGCCGGGGCGCATTGCCGTCCGTGATGCGGTCCAGCAGTTGCCGTCCGGCGCGGGCGCCCAGGTCGTACGTCGGCTGCTCCACGATCGTCAGCTCGGGCCGCACCAGCGTCGTCCACGGCTCGTCGTCGAAGCCGATCAGCGACAGCTGCGTCGGCATCCGCAGGCCGCGGTCCTGCGCCGCCCGGTAGGCGCCCGACGCGAGCACGTTGTCGGTGCACAACACGGCCGTCGGCGGCTCCGGCAGGTCCAGCAGCCGGTTCATCGCGTCGTAGGCCGACTCGCGGTCGTACCGCGCCGAAGCCACCAGCCCGGCGTCCACCGGCAACCCCGCCGCCTCCAGCGCGCTGACATACCCGCGCAGCCGCACCGCGCTCGGGAACAGCCCGCGCCGCCGGTTACCCGTGCGCACCCGCGCCAGCTGGTCCCCGGCCTCCGTGATCACCCCGATCCGCCGGTGCCCCAGCTCCGTCAGGTGCCCGACGGCCTCCGCCGCCGCGTGGTCGTTGTCCACGGTGATGCTGTCGGCCTCCGGCACCCCGCTGACCTGCCGGTCGATGAGCACGACCGGCACCCCGGCGTCCATCGCCCGCCGCAGGTGCGCCCCCTCGCCCGGCCGCGCCGCCGCGACGATCACGCCGTCCACCCGCTTCTCCGACATCACGCTGACCGCCCGCTGCTCGGCTTCCAGCACACCGCCGGTGTTGGCCAGCAGCACCTCGAACCCGGCGGGCGACGTCACGTCGGTGATCCCGCGCAACGCGGTGGCGAAGAACGGGTTCGCCACGTCCGTCACCACGACGCCGATCGTCTGCGTGCTGCCGGTGACCATGCTGCGCGCCAGCCCGTTCGGCCGGTACCCCAGCTCGGCCGCCGCGGCCAGCACCCGCTCCCGGGTCCGCTCGCTGACCTGCCCGTACCCGCCGAGCGCGCGCCCCGCGGTCGCCGTGGACACCCCGGCCGCGCGGGCCACGTCGATCAGCGAGGCTCCGTGCGTGGTCACCTGCGCGCCTCCCCCGGTAACGAGCCGTCAGCGAATCAAGTCTTGACTGAGACTACTACCGACTGAGATGGTTCTCACCCAACAGGTACTGAGAAGGTTCTCACTCAAGCGAGGCCCAGCACATGACACTTCGGATCGGCGTCGACACCGGTGGCACGTTCACCGATGTCTGCGCCCTCGACGAGCAGACCGGGCGCCTCTATGTGCGCAAGGTGTCCAGCACCCCGGACGACCCCGGCCGGGCGATCGTGACGGGCGTCTCCCAGCTGCTCGACGAGATCGGCGGACGCGACCTCGGCGACGTCGGCTACTTCGCCCACGGCACCACGGTCGGCACCAACGCGCTGCTCACCGAGCGCGGCGCGCGCACCGGCCTGCTCACCACCGCGGGCTTTCGCGACCTGCTGGAACTGGGGCGCGGCCGTCGTCCGTCGCTCTACGACCTGCAGGCCGACAAGCCGGCCGCCCTGGTGCCGCGCGACCTGCGGCTCGAGGTGGACGAGCGGGTCCGCCACGACGGCCGGGTGGAGCGCCCCCTCGACGAGGAGCAGGTCCGCGCGCTCGCCCGCGAGCTGCGTGAGCAGAACGTGGAAGCCGTCGCCGTCTGCTTCCTCTACAGCTTCGTCGACCCCGGCCACGAGCGGACCGCCGAGCGCATCCTCACCGAGGAACTGCCCGGCGTGCACGTCTCGGTGTCCTCGGCGGTGCTGCCGGAGTTCCGCGAGTACGAGCGTCTGTCCACAGTGGTCGTCAACGCCTACCTCGGCCCGGTGGTCGCCCGCTACCTCGCGAAACTGCGCACCCGGCTGGGCGAGCTCGGCCTGCGCGCCACCCCGCACGTCACGCAGTCCAACGGCGGAATCATCCCGTTCGAGACCGCCGAGCGGATGCCCTCCCGCATGGTCCTCTCCGGACCCAGCACCGGCGTGGTCGGCGCGGCCGAGATCGCCCGCGCGGCAGGCTACCCGGACATCATCACCTTCGACGTGGGCGGCACCTCCTCCGACGTCTCGCTCGTCCAGGACGGCGTGCCCAAGTCCTCCAGCGGCACCGAGATCGACGGCAGGCCGGTGCGCGCGCCGATGCTGGACATCCACACCGTCGGCGCCGGTGGCGGCTCGATCGCGTGGATCGACGCGGGCGGCGCGCTGAAGGTCGGCCCGGGCAGCGCGGGCGCCGATCCGGGCCCGGCGTGTTACGGCCGCGGCACGGAGCCGACCGTCACCGACGCCAACGTGGTGCTGCGGGTCCTCAACCCGGAGTACCTGCTGGACGGGCAGATGAAGATCGACGCCGGGGCGGCCCGCGCAGCGGTGTCCACAGTGGCCGGTCCACTGGGGATGGACGTGCTCGACGCGGCGCAGGGCATCGTGCGCGTCATCACCGCCAACATGGCCCGCGCCATCCGCGTCATCTCCGTGCAGCGCGGTTACGACCCGCGCGACTACGTCCTGGTGCCCTTCGGCGGCGCCGGCCCGCTGCACGCGGTGCGCCTGGCCCGCGAGCTGGGCATGCGCACCGTGCTGGTGCCGGAGACACCGGGCGCGCAGTGCGCCGCGGGCCTGCTGATGACCGACATCCGCGCCGACTTCCTGCGCACCCGCATCTCGCCGCCCGACGAAACCACCGTCGCCGGCGTGTTCGCCGAACTGGAGGCCGAAGCGACGGCCTGGCTGGCGGAGGAGAACGTCCCCGCCGAGCGCCGCCGCGTCGAGCGGTTCGCCGAAATGCGCTACGCGGGCCAGAACCACGAGCTGCCGGTGCCCTTCCCGGAGGGCGAGATCACCGCGGACACCGTCGCGCAGCTGACCAAGCGGTTCGCCGCCGAGCACGAGCGGATGTACGGCTACTCCTCGGCCGAGGACGCGGTCCAGGTGGTCACCTTCCGCCTGCGGGCGATCGGAGAGGTGTCCCGCGCCGAGCTGCACCGCGCCCCGCTCGGCGACGCCGACGCGAGCGCCGCGATCCGCGCCACCCGTGAGGTCTACCTGCCCGAAAGCGGCGGGTTCACCGAATGCCCGGTGTACGACCGCAGGCTCCTCGAACCCGGCCACCGCCTCGACGGCCCCGCGGTCGTCGAGCAGATGGACACCACCACGCTGCTGCTCCCCGGCGACGTCGCGGTCGTCGACGAGCTGCGCAACCTCGTCGTGACAGTGGGCCGATGACCCACACGGAAGGAAAGACCATGCAAGACCCCGTGCTGGTCGAGGTGATCGGCTCCGCGCTGTCGTCCATCGTGGAGGAAATGGGCGAGACGCTGGTGCGCGCCGCCTACTCGACCAACATCAAGGAACGCCGCGACTGCACCGCGTCGCTGTTCGACGCCGCGGGCCGGATGCTCGCCCAGGACGAGGGCGGCTCGCCGCTGCACCTGGGCTCGCTGATGGGCATCGTCGACGAGATCACCCGCCGCTACCCGGCCGGGACGATCGAGGAGGGCGACACCTTCATCGGCAACGACCCGTTCACCGGCGGCGGTTCGCACCTGCCGGACATCGTGCTGGTGTCGCCGGTGTTCCTGGACGGCGAGATCACCGCGTGGGTGGCGAACCTGGCCCACCACGCCGACTTCGGCGACCGCGGCCACGCGCACATCTTCCAGGAGGGCCTGCGCATCCCGCCGGTGCGGCTGATGCGCCGGGGCGAGCTGCAGCACGACCTGTTCGAGCTGATCCTGCTCAACTGCCAGGTGCCGCACGAGCGCCGCGCGGACCTGCGCGCCCAGATCGCCGCGAACCGGCTCGCCGTCACCCGCTACACCGAGCTGGCCGCGCGGTACGGCCGGGACACGCTCGTGGCGGCGGCCGCGGCGCTGCTCGACTACACCGAGCGCCGCACCCGCGCGGCGATCGCGAGGGTTCCCGACGGCACCTACACCTTCGCGGACCGCTTCGACTGCCCCGAGCTGGACGACGAACTCGACCTGGGCGTCACCGTCACCGTGCACGGGGACGAGGTCACGTTCGACTTCACCGCGCCGCCGCAGGTCCGGGCCAGCGTCAACGTCGTGTGGACCGCGCTGTACGCGGCGGTCTACTACTCGCTCAAGACGCTGGTGGACCCGGACATCATCCCGAACGCCGGCCTGCACCGGCCGGTCACGATCAACGCCCCGCGTGGATCGGTGCTCAACTGCGCCGAACCCGCCGCCGTCAACGGCCGCAGCGAGACCTGCCAGCGCGTGGTCGACCTGATCCACGGTGCACTCGCCGATGCGGTGCCGGAGACCGTGACCGCGGCGAGCAACGGCGCCAACACCGGCGTGCACTTCTCCGGGGTGGACAGCCGCACCGGCCGCTACTTCGTCTATCTGGAGACGATCGGCGGCGGCTGCGGCGCGCGGCTGGGCAAGGACGGCATGGACGGCGTGCAGGTGCACATGACCAACACCAGCAACCTGCCGGTGGAGGCCCTGGAGACCGAGTACCCGCTGGTGGTCGAGGAGTACGCGCTGATCGACGACTCCGGCGGCGACGGCCGCACCCGCGGCGGCATGGGCATCCGGCGCACGGTCCGCGTCGAGGAGTCCGACGTGCACTTCTGGCTGGACACCTCGCGGCAGCGCTCGCAGCCGTGGGGCCTGTTCGGCGGCGGGCCGGGCGCGAGCGCCGGGGTCGAGCTCTCCGAAGGGGCGCAACCGGTCGAGCACGGCTACACCCGCCTGCAGCCCGGCGACCGCGTGTCGATCCGGACCGCCGGGGCGGGCGGCTACGGGCCGCCGTCCGAGCGTGACCCGGACCAGGTGCGCCGGGACGTCGCCGAAGGACGGATCTCCGCCGAGCGCGCCCGCACCGTGTACGGGGTGGAGTCGTGATCCGCACCGCCGTGATCGGCTTCGGGGTGTCCGGGCGGATCTTCCACGCCCCGTTCCTGGCCGCCGACGAGAACTACTCGCTCGACTACATCGTCACCGGAAACCCGGAGCGCGCAGCACAAGCCCGCGCCGAGTATCCACACGCGACGGTCCTGGCGACCCCCGGCGAGCTGTTCGCGCACGAGCTGGACCTGGTCGTGATCGGCACCCCGCCGGCGACACACGCCGGCCTCGCCGCGGAGGCGCTCGGCCACGGCCTGCACGTGGTGGTGGACAAGCCGTTCGCGGTGACCAGCGAGCAGGGCGAGGCGCTGATCGAGCAGGCCGACCTCGCCGGCCGCGTGCTCACGGTGTTCCAGAACCGCCGCTGGGACGGCGACTTCCGCACTCTGCGGCGCCTGATCGACGACGGTGAGCTGGGCCGGGTGCACACCTTCGAGTCCCGGTTCGAGTGGTGGAAGCCGCAGGGGCCACGCGACTGGAAGGCGCACGCGGGCGTCGCAGAGGGCGGCGGCATCCTGTACGACCTCGGCACCCACCTGATCGACCAGGCGATCCAGTTGTTCGGCCCGGTCGCGCACGTGCACGCCGACGTCCTCCGCCGCGGCGCGGGCGACGGCGACGACGACACGTTCCTGGTGCTGGCCCACGAAAACGGCACGCGGTCCCGGCTGTTCATGACCGGTCTCGCCGCGCTGCCCGGCCCGCGGTTCCACGTCCTCGGCGACCGGGCCGGCTACACGAAACACGGCCTGGACCCGCAGGAGGACGCGCTGAAGAACGGTGCCCGGCCCGGCGACGACGGGTTCGGGCACGAGCCGCGGGACAACTGGGGCACGCTCGGCGTCCGCGGCGACACCCGCCGGGTCGAGCCGGAACCCGGGGACTACGGCGAGTTCTACCGGCTGCTCGCCACCGCGATCGCCACCGGCGGCGAACCACCGGTCGATCCGCGCGACGCGGTGGACGTCCTTCGCATCATCGAACGGGCACACGCCCAGAAGGGGGATCTTTCCCGATGACCGCAGGCAAGCACGTCGTCGTGGTGGGCGGGGGCGTTCTCGGCGTCTCCACGGCCACGCACCTGCAGCGCGACGGCGTGGCGGTGACGCTGGTGACCGAGGGCGAGCTGGCCGACGGCGCCTCCGGCCGGTCGCTGTCCTGGCTCAACTCCGCCGGGACCCGCTCGGCGGCCTACCACGCGCTGCGGATGGCCGGGATCGACCGCTACCGCACGCTCTTCGCGCAGGACCCCGCCCGCGAGTGGCTCCGCTTCGACGGCGGCCTGCACTGGAGCCTCGACGAGGACGCGATGCGGGACCGGCACCGCGCCGAGGTCGCGCACGGCTACGACTCCGAGCTGGTGTCGAGCCACCCGGGCCTCGACCCGGCCGCGTTCCCCGAGGTGGCCGTGCACAACCCGGGCGAGGGCTGGGTGTCCCTGCCGCACCTGATCGAGCACCTGGCCGCGGAGTTCACCGCGCTCGGTGGCGAGATCGTCACCGGCGCGGGCCGGGCGAGCGTCACGACCGCCGGGGGAGTGGCCACCGGGGTGACCACCGCGGGCGGACAGCGGTTCGAGGGCGACGCCGTCGTGGTGGCCTGCGGCGCCGCCACCCCGGCCGTCGTCGCGGAGCTGGGCGTGACCATCCCGGACGCGTCCCCGCTGTCGATGCTCGTGCTCACCGAACCCGCCGAGACCGGCGTCAAGTCCGTGCTGAACACCCCGCGCGTCGCGCTGCGGCCCAACCCGGGCGGCACGTTCGCCCTGGACCACCACTGGTACGAGGACCGGATCACCGAGGCGGCCGACGGCACGTGCTCGATCGACGAGTCGGTGGTCAAGGAACTCGCCGCCGAGGCCTCCGCGCTCCTGGACGGCGGGGTCACGCTGACCGCCGCGTCCTGGAAGCTCGGACGCAAGCCCATCCCCGGCGACGGCGAGCCGGTGTTCGGCGAGCTGTCCGCCGTGCCGCGGTGCCACGTCGCCTTCACCCACTCCGGCGCCACGCTCGGCCTGATCGCCGGGGAGCTGCTGGCAGGCGAGATCCGCACCGGCGAGCCCCACCCGATGCTGGAGCCCTTCCGGCCGGACCGCTTCCGGCCCTGAACCCCCGCAAGGAGATCCGTTGACCGACCACGACACGCGGGCGTCCGCGCCCGCCTCGACGGACCTGCGCTCGCGGCGCAAGGTGATCATGTCCGCGATGCTCGGCAACGTCGTCGAGTACTACGACTTCGGCCTCTACGGCACGCTGGCCGTGATCATCTCCCGCCAGTTCTTCCCGGAGGGCAACGCGACCGCCGCGCTGCTGTCGACCTACGCGGGCGTGGTGCTGTCCTACGCGCTGCGGCCGCTGGCGGCGATCGTGCTGGGACCGCTGGCCGACATCAAGGGCCGCCGGTTCGTGCTGCTGCTGACGATCGCGGTGATGAGCGTCGGCACCGCGGGCATCGGGCTGCTGCCGACCTACGCGGCGATCGGGATCGCGGCGCCGATGATCCTGTTGTTCTGCCGGGTCCTGCAGGGCATCGGGGCGAGCGTGGAGTACACCACGGCCGCCAACTTCATCTTCGAGCACGAGCGCGGCAACCGGCGCAACTACCTCGCCGGGCTGTCCGTGGCGTCCACTTCGGTCGGTCCGCTGCTCGCCACCCTGGTGTCCTACCTGGTGATCTCGGTGATGCCGGCGCAGGCGTTCAACGACTGGGGCTGGCGCATCCCGTTCCTGCTGTCGATCCCGATGGCGCTGGTCGGCATCTACATCCGCCGTCACGTCGAGGAAACCCCGCAGTTCAAGGAAATGGCGGAGCTGGCCGAGCAGAACAAGGTCAAGCAGACGCCGTTCCGCACCGCCGTGCGCGAGCACTGGGGCGCGATGCTGCGGGCGATCGGCCTCGGCGCCGGGCAGCGGGTCGGCTCGTTCGTCATCCAGGCCTACTTCGTCACCGCGATGGTGAAGGCCGGGTTCGCCGAGAACAACGCGTTGCTCGCCTCCCTGCTGACATACGCGATCGGCCCGATCCCGGCGATCTGGGGCGGCAAGCTCGCCGACAAGCACGGCGCGCGGATCCCGCTCGTGGTCGGCTACGGCCTGTTCGTCGTGCTGACCGTGCCGACGTTCCTCGCCATCGGGTCCGGCTCGCTGTGGCTGGCGGTGGTCGCGGTGGTCGCGTTCACCTTCATCAACAACTTCGTCGGCGCGCCGCTGACGACGGCCTACGTGATGAGTTTCCCGGCCGAGGTGCGGGCCAGCGCGTCGGCGCTGAACTACAACATCGGCACCACCGCGCTGGGCTCGACCGCGGGCCTGATCGCGGTGTGGCTGTTCGACCTCACCGGCACCAACGCCGCGTTCGGCTGGTACATGACGGCGATCTGCGCCGTCTCGATCCTGGTCGCCCTGTTCGCGATGCCCGCCGCGGTCGACGAGCAGCGCCGCAAGTCGATGGCGGAGGCCTGATGGACGCCCGCACCGCGGACGAACTGGCCCGTTCGGCCGCCTACGGCCCGAAAGAGCCGGTGGTGGCCGAGCGCGGCATGGTGGTCACCTCGCACCCGCTCGCGGTGCGGGCCGGGCTCGACGTGCTCCGCGACGGCGGCACGGCTGCCGACGCGGCGCTCGCGGCAGCGGCCACCCAGCTGGTGGTCGAACCACACATGACGGCGCTGACCGGCGGCCTGGAGATGCTGCACTGGGACGGCGCGAGTGGCGAGGCGAGCTACCTCAACGGCAACGTCGCCGCCCCGCTCGCGCCGCTGCCCGGGTTCACCGGGGCCGACCTGACCACCGGCCGGGGCGTCCCCGTCCCCGGCTGGTGGCCTGCCTTCCGCGCCGCGCACGACCGGTTCGGCAGGCTGTCCCGGGATCGGCTGCTGCGGGACGCCGTCCAGCTCGCGCGGGACGGGTTCGCGGTCAACCCCTACCTGTTCGGCGAGATGTACGCGCACCGCGCCGAACTCGGGTGTCACGAGCAGGCGCGGGAGGCGTTCCTGCCGGGCGGCACCCTGATCGCGCCCGGCGGCACCCTGCGTCAGGACCGGGTCGCGCGCACGCTGGAACGGCTGCGGGACGAGGACCTGGACTACTACCTGGGCGATTTCGCGCGGGCCTTCGCCGCCGAGTGCGCCCGCGGCGGCGGGGTCATCACGACCGAGGACTTCGCCGCGTACGAGGCGCAGTGGTCCGAGCCGCTGCGTGGCACCTACCGGGACGTGGAGGTCGTGGCGTCCGCGCCGCCGGACGACGGCGGGTGCCAGCTCATCGAGGCGCTCAACATGCTGGAGCTGGTGGACCTGCCGGGCCCCGCGCACTCTTGCGTGGACACGCTGGACCTGCTGGTCGCCGTGCACAACGAGGTGTACTACGCGCCACCGCGCACGGCCGCCGCCGACGTGGAAACGCTGCTGTCCAAGGACTTCGCGGCCCGGCGGATGGACCGGCTCGGCGCGCTGCCGCCGTCCGTGCCGACGCCGGTGCCCGGCACGATCCACGTCACCGTGGTGGACGAGCAGCGCAACATCGCCTCGGTCACGCACTCCCACATGGCCTCGCCGTGGGTGAACGGGCTGTTCGCGGAGGGGTTCCAGCTCTCCGGCGGCGGGTCGTTCTTCCAGCGCGGCATGCCGTGGCCGGGGGAGCGGGCCACCGTCTACCTGGCGCCCAACCTGGTGCTGCGGGACGGCGTGCCGGTCATCGCGTCCGGGTCGCCGTCGGTGTCGCTGGTGGCGTGCGTGCTGCAGAACCTGGTGAACCTCCTGGACTTCGGGATGTCCATCGAGGAGTCGGTGGCGGCGCCGCGCTTCGGGGTGCGGCCGCACGAGCCGGCCGCCGGGTGGTTGCCGGGCGTGACGCTGGAGCACGGGTTCGCGCCCGGCGTGGACCGCGAGTTCCGGCGCCGCTGCGCCGAACGCGGGCTGTGGCTGCGTGATCTCGGGCCGTGGCATTCGCTGACCGGCAACTTCGAGGGCGTCACGCTGGACGGCGGGTCGCTGCGGTCCTGTGCGGACCCCCGCCGCAACGGCGGAGCGGAAGGGTACTGACCGGTTCGCAAACGCTCTTGGTCTACGTGGCGCAACGGTGTGGTCGCGACGCAGCAACTTCGCCTCGTACCGGGGCGTACCGGGTTTGCGCGATCACCCGTCCGGGTATCGCTGGCCGGTCCCCATCGGAGCAGGACCGGCGGCGCGGCCCGTCCTGCAGGCAGAAAGAGTTGCCATGATCGTTCTTGGCGTCATCCTGCTCATCGTCGGTCTGCTGACCGGCATCAACATCATCTGGACGATCGGGATCGTGCTCCTGGTCGTGGGTGCGGCACTGGCGATCCTCGGTGGCACCGGCCGGAAGGTCGGCGGCAGGGCACACTGGTACTGATCCGGACCACACTTCGAGTGCCGGCCCTCTTCGGGGGGCCGGCACTGTCCTGTCAGGCGAGCAGGTGGTCCAGTCCCGCGGCGGCGAGCACCACCCTGGAGGCGTGGCTGGCCGGTCCGACTTGGACCGGGATCCGCGCCGCGGTCTGGGCCAGCTCGGCGGCGCCGGACACCGACAGGAAGTCCACAGCGGACAGGTCGACCTCGATGAGCCGGGGCGAGAGCCGCCCGGCCGCGGCCAGCGCCTCGGCCAGCGACGGGACCGTCAGCAGGTCCACCTCCCCGGCGACGTGCACGCGCACGACCTCGTCGTCCACGACCGCCGTCCGGATCTCCACCTCGGCCCGGTCCGCCACGCCACCCACCTCCGCGGACAGTGTGAACACAGTTCAACACTCCTGGGACGGGTCTCGGCCCGGATTCACCGGATGGGATGACGGCGATGGGGTTTAGGGCCGGCGTCCGACACCGATCAGCGTGCCCGCGTCGAGTGTGTCGAGCCCGGCTTCGCGCAGCCCGTCGAAGAAGCGGGCGCGGACCCGGTCGAGCGCGTCGGGGGGCAGGCCGGTGACGAAGCCGCGCATCGCCGAGCCGAGGTAGAACGTCCAGGCGTCCTCCGGGTGCAGCGGCTGCACGTAGGCGACCTCCCGCACCTCGACGTCCCGCAGGCCGATCGACGACAGCCAGCCGGCGAGCTTGTCCGCCGTGTCGACGCGGGCGCTGTGGTTGGGCCGCGGCGGCGCGTCCGCCAGTTCCGGGTGGTCCGGCAGCGCGGCGGCGCGTCCGATCGGGACGATGCGGGACATGCCGTCGGCCCGCCAGGTGCTCACCGCGAACCGGCCGCCGGGCTTGAGCAGCCCGGCGAGGCGGCGGCTGCCCGCGTCCATGTCCGGGAAGAAGAACACGCCGAACGAGCTCTGCACGACGTCGTAGCCGTCGTGCGGCCAGGCGAGGACGTCGGCGGCCGTGAAGCGCAGGTTGCTCAGCCCGTGGGCGGCCGCCTCCCGGCGCCCCTCGTCGAGCAGCCCTTCGGCGACGTCGATCGCGTCGACCACGCCGTCGGGTCCGACCGCGCGGGCGGCCGGAATGGCGGAGGCGCCGGCGCCGCAGCAGGCGTCGAGCACGCGGTCGCCCGGCCGTGGCCGCGCCAGCGCGGTGAGGATCTCGCCGAGCGGCCGCCACAGGCGGCCTGACCAGGCGGCGAACTCCGATCTGGCCGCGGTGAAGACCCCGGCTGCTGCCTCGGGATTCATGGCTGCTCCTTCCTGTCAGTGCCACGCGTCGAGCAGATTGTCCTGGCTGAGGACGGTTTCCGGGGGCCCTTCGGCGAGAACCCGCCCCTGTCGCAGGAGCACGCAGTGGTCGGCGGCTCGGGCCTCGGTGAGGTCGTGCGTGGCATGCACGACCGTCACACCGCTGTCGGCGACCTCGCGCAGTGTCCGGGAAATCGTCTCCCGGGCAGGCACGTCGAGCGCCGCGGTGGGTTCGTCGAGCAGGAGAAGGTCCGTCTCCTGTGCGAGCGCCTGAGCGACCAGGGCGCGCTGCCGCTGCCCGCCGGAGAGCGCGGACAGCCGGCGACCGGCGATTTGATCCAGGCCGAGCCTCGTCAGGCACCGCTCCGCGACCGCTCGGTCACGCCGCGACAGCCGTCGCCAGGGGTGGCCGGCCCAGCGCCCCATCTCGACCGCCTCCCGGACGGTGATCGGCAGCAGCGCGGGCACCGCGTCGTGCTGCACCACGAGCGCCGCGCGCCCGGCGGGCCGCTCGACACTGCCCGCGGCGGGCCGGACGATCCCGGCCAGCACGCTCAGTGCGGTCGACTTGCCGGAGCCGTTGGCGCCCACCAGGGCGGTGACGGCGCCGGCGGGGAAGACCGCGGAGACCTCGTGCAGGACGACTTGTCGTGCGTACCCGGCCGACACGTTGGTGAGTGCCGCGCCTGTTCGGATGGCGCTTTGGGTCATGGGTTCTCCCCGGACGACGTTCCGGTGGGTGCTGCGCGCCTGGACAACACTCCGTTGAGTGCCACGCCCGTCCGGCTGGTGTTCCGTGTCATTGGCCCTCCCTGCGACGGCACTCCGGTGAGTGGCGCGCCCCGGACCCACACTCGTCGAGCGCAACGCTCGTCCGGATCGTGCTCCGCGTCATAGCTCCTCCCCTTTGTAACGATAATCGTTTTCACTATAGGGTGACCCACTGTGGAGTGGTTGATCGCCCCGTTCGAGGTGTCCTTCGTGCAACGGGCTTGGTGGGGAGGGGTCCTGGTGTCGGGCGTGTGCGCGCTCGCCGGGACGTGGATGGTGTTGCGGGGCCTGGCTTTCCTCGGTGACGCGATGTCGCACGGCATGCTGCCGGGGGTCGCGCTCGCGGCCCTGTTCGGCGGCAGCCCGGTGCTCGGCGCGGCTCTCAGCGCCGGCGCGATGGCGGCCGGGGTCACCGCGCTCGGCCGGTCGCGCCGGATATCCCAGGACACGAGCATCGGGTTGCTCTTCGTGGGCATGCTGGCCCTGGGCGTGATCATCGTGTCCAGGTCGCAGTCGTTCGCGGTGGACCTCACCGGGTTCCTGTTCGGCGACGTCCTCGCGGTCCGCGACCGGGATCTGCTGTTCCTGGCGGTCGCGCTCGCCGTCGCCGGGGTCGTGGCGCTGCTCGGGCACCGCTCGTTCGTCGCGCTGACCTTCGACGAGCGCACCGCGCACACCCTCGGTCTCCGGCCGCGCCGGGCGCACGCCGCGCTGCTCGGCCTGGTCACGCTCGCGATCGTGGCGTCCTTCCACGTCGTCGGCACGCTGCTGGTGTTCGGCCTGCTCGTCGCGCCTCCCGCGGCCGCCCTGTACTGGGCGCGGCGCGTCCCAGCCGTGATGTTGATCGCCGCGCTGCTCGGCGCCTTCGCGACGACGGCCGGGCTGCTGATCTCGTGGCACTGGGGCACCGCCGCCGGCGCGACGATCGCCGCGGTGGCCGTGGCGCTGTTCGGGTTGTCGGCCCTCGCCGCGCGCCTGCGGGACCGCGTGCCGCGCAAGGCGCTCGCCCTGCTCGCCACACTTCCGCTCGCGGCCTGCGCCCCGGAACCGCCGCCCGCCGAACCGCCGCACGGCTACATCGAGGGCGCCGAGGAAACCGCCGAGGCGCAACCCCGGCTGGTGCTCACCGACCGGGCGAGCGCCGTACGCGTGCTGGACCTGATCACCGAGTCGATGACCGACCTGCCGCCGGCGCCGGGCGTCGAGCGCATCGCCACCGACGGGCGCTTCGCGTACCTCTCCGCGGGAAGCACCGTGCACGTCGTGGACAGCGGGTCCTGGATGGTCGACCACGGCGACCACGTGCACTACTACCGCACCGCGCCCACCGCGGCGGGCACACGTCCCGGCGGCCCGGTCCTCGCCGCGCACGCCGACAGCACGGTCACCGCGCTGGTGGCCGAGGGGCGCACCGCGCTGTCCGGCCGGGAAACCGCGGGGGTGGCGGTCCCGCTGGGGGAGCGGCTGGTGGTCGCCGACGGCGCCGTCGAGGTCCGCGGCCGCGACGGGGTCACCGAACGCGTGCTGTCGCCGGTCTGCGCCGATCCGCGCGGGTCCGCGGTGACCAGGCGTGGCGTGGTGATCGGCTGCGCGGACGGTGCCGTGCTCGTGTCCGAAAAGGACTTCACGGCGGTCCACATCCCTTATCCCGCCGGCGGTCCGCGAGCGGTGGAGTTCACCCACCGTCCCGGCAGCGCCACGCTCACCGCCCGCGCGGGCGACCGGGGTGTCTGGGTGCTCGACGTGACCGAAAAGACCTGGCGGTTGCTGGAAACCGGGCCGGTGGTGGCCGTCAACGCGGTCGGCTCCGGCGGAGCCGTGCTCACGCTGACCGCCGACGGCGTGCTGCACGCGCTGGACCCGGAAACCGGTGCGGAGACCGCGCGCCGTCCGTTGATCAGCGGTCCGGTCGATCCGGGCGCCGCGATCCACCTGGACACCAGCCGGGCGTACGTGAACGACGTCGCCGCGCGGGTCGTGCACGAGATCGACTACGCCGACAACCTGCGGATCGCCCGCACCCTGCCCACCGGCATCGCGCCGGCGCTGTTCGTGGAAACCGGACGATGAGGCGGCTGGTGGCCGCGCTGGCGGCGTTGCTGCTCGTGGCGGGCTGTGCCGGCGCCGGTGACCGGGCCGGGGTGGTCGTGACGACGAACATCCTCGGCGACGTCACCCGCGCGATCGCCGGAGACCAAACCGAGGTGACCGTGCTGATGCGGCCCGGCGCGGACCCGCACTCGTTCGCGTTGTCCGCGCAGGAGGCCGCGTTGCTGGAGGACGCCGGCCTGGTCGTCCACAACGGACTGGGCCTGGAGGAGGGCGTGGCGCGCAACGTCGACGCGGCCGTCCGGGCCGGTGTGCCGACGCTGGCCGCGGGCGAGGCCGCCGACCCCATTCCGTACGCCGGGGGCGAGCCGGACCCGCACTTCTGGACCGATCCGCGGCGGATGCGCGCGGTGGTGCTGGCGATCGCGGACGAGGTGGCCCGGGTGCCTGGGGCCGACGCGGCGGTCGTGCGGGCCAACGCGGACGCGTACGTGCGTGAGCTGGACGCGCTCGACGCGTGGATGGCCGAGCGCTTCGCCACGATCCCGGCCGAGCGGCGCAAGCTGGTCACCAACCACCACGTCTTCGGTTATCTCGCCCAGCGTTACGGCTTCGAGGTCGTGGGCGCGGTCGTGCCCAGCGGCACCACGCTCGCCTCGCCGAGCCCGTCCGACCTCGCCGAGCTGGCCGCGGCGATCCGCGCCGCCGGGGTGCCCGCGATCTTCGCGGACTCCTCGCAGCCCGACCGTCTCGCGCGGGTGCTGGCCGACCAGGCAGGAGTGCGCGTGCGGGTCGTCCCGCTGCACTCCGAGTCGCTCACCGCGCCCGGCGGGGGAGCGGCGACCTACCTGGAGCTGATGCGGTCCAACACCGACGCGATCGTCTCCGCACTTGCCGGTTCCCACTGAGAAAGGTTGTTCCGTGAAGAGAGTTGCACTGTCCATTGTGGCTGGCCTGGTGCTGGCCGGGTGCGGCACGAGCCCGTCCGCCGCGCCGGAGGTCACCGACCCGGTCGTGGTCACCTACGACGGCGGGATCCTGGTGCTCGACGGCGACACGCTCGAGCAGAAGGCGGACCTGCCGCTGGCGGGTTTCAACCGGCTCAACCCGGCCGGCGACGACCGGCACGTGATGGTGTCCACCGCGGAGGGCTTCCAGGCGCTCGACGCGGTGTCGGCGGAGCTGACGGACGTGAAGTTCCCCGGCGCGAAGCCCGGTCACGTCGTCCGGCACGCCGGGCGGACCGTGTTGTTCTCCGACGGCACCGGGGAGGTCACGGCGTTCGACCCGGCCGGGTTGTCCGGCGGGCAGCCGGCGACCGAGGTGTACCGGGCCGCCGAGCCGCACCACGGGGTCGCGATCGAACTGTCCGACGGGCGGCTCGTGGTGACGCTGGGCAACGAGGAGGAGCGGCGCGGCATCGCGGTCCTCGACGACGCGCGGAAGGAGCTCACGCGCAGTGAGGAGTGCCCCGGCGTGCACGGCGAGGCGACCGCGGCAGGCGAGGCGGTGGTCATCGGCTGCGAGAACGGGGTGCTCGTCTACCGCGACGGGGTGATCCGGAAGGTGACCAGCCCGACGGAGTACGGCCGGATCGGCAACCAGGCCGGTTCGGACGCGTCGCCGATCGTGCTGGGCGACTACAAGCAGGACGAGGACGCGGAGCTGGAGCGGCCGCGGCAGGTCTCGCTGATCGACACGGTGGCGGGGACGCTGAGGCTGGTCGACATCGGCACGAGCTACACGTTCCGCTCGCTGGCGCGCGGGCCGCAGGGTGAGGCGCTGGTGCTCGGCACCGACGGCGGCATCCGGGTGATCGACCCGGTGAGCGCGCAGATCGTGCGGACGATCCCGGTGACGGGGCCGTGGGAGGAGCCGCTGGAGTGGCAACAGCCCCGCCCGGCGATCTTCACCCGCGGCGCCGACGTGTACGTCACCGACCCGGCGACGCGGCAAGTGCACCTGATCGACCTGGCGACGGGGGAGAAGCGCCGGAGCGTAACGCTGCCCCACGAGCCGAACGAGCTCAGCGGGGTGGCAGGGCACTGACGACCGGGGCGGTCACCGGTCGGCGGCCGCCCCTGCCGCGGTGATCTGGCTGCCGCAGGCCGCCGACGCGGCCCCCGGTGGCCGCTGCCGCGGCGGGGCGCTCCGAGGACCGCTCGCGCCCTGGGGCGCCGCGGTCCGACCACCGCCGCAGCGGCAGCCCTGGCGCGGGCGGCCCTGCCGTGGGCGGCCCGCTCGCCCCTGCCGTGGGCCGTGCGGCTGCGCTGCCTCGGCGGCTCGTGGTGCCTGCCCGCACGGGCCACTGCGTCGATCTGGCCGCGGTTCGGGGCCCGTTGCCGTTTCCGCAGCCGCCGCTTGCCCGCAGTGCTGCCAGCCCGCCACAAGCCCACCGCTGCAGCCGGCCTCAACCCTCCACTAAGGACCTTCCAGCACCAGCTCCGCGGTCACGGCGTCCGCCGGGATCGTCGTCACCACCGGGCGGCCCGCGGCGCAAGTCAGTGGGTACTGCCCGGCGCTCACCCGCTCGAACTGGTACGTCCGGTCCGCGCCCGTCACCGCCGCGGCCACCGCCCGGCCGGACGCGTCCCGCAGCTCCAGCACCAGCCCGGCGACCGGGCGGCCCCCGTCGGCCGAGCGGAGCGCCATGATGCGTCAGCTGATGGTGCACATGAACGCGGAGCGGGAGCGCGCCCTCGCCGACGGAACCCCGACGCCGCGGCAAAACTGGCACGACGCGGCGACCGGCATGATCGACGCCATCGTGGGGATCTGGATGGCCCCGGTGACGCCCGCGTCCTGAGCCCGGCTTGCGGCGGCGCGGCCGGCTTGGGGCGGTGCGGCTGGCTTGCGGCGGTCCGGCGGGCTTGGAGCGGTCCGGCTGGCTTGCGGCGCGGCTGGCTTGCGGCGGCGCGGCTGGCTTGCGGCGGTCCGGCCGGCTTGGGGCGGTGCGGCCGCGTCGTGAGGTCGGGTGGTGACGGTCCGGTGGGCCCGGGGCGCAGACTCAGGTGTCGGACCCGCCGTTGTCCGACCCGCGCTCGCGCTCCCCGAAGCCCGGCGGCTCGCCGTAGCCGCGTGGCACCCGGTCGAACTGCCCGTAGCCGGGACGCCCGCCGTCATCGGAACCGGCGGTCGCCCGCCCGACCGTGAAGCCACCCACGCCCCCGAGGACGAGCACAGCCGCGGCGATCCCCGCCACGACGCCGACCCCCAGGCGGCGCTTCCCGGGCCGAGGAGAAGCGCCGGACGGCGCGTCAGGAACAACGGCCGCGGCGGCAGCCGCGTGTGCCGCCTGCGCGGGCGCAGCCCCGCGGGCGACTGGGGCGGGAGGTGTCGCCAAAGGCGTGCCCGGTGGTGCCTGCGTAGCCGCGGCTTCGCCTGCAGGCACCGCATGCGATGCCTGCGCGGGCGCGGTCCCGTCAGGGGCTGCGGCGGGAGGTGCGGCCCCCGCCGCAGGTTCGGCCGGGGTGGCGTGCGGTGCCTGCGTGGGCGCGGTTTCGCCCGATGCTGCGGCAGGAGGCGCCGCAGCATCGCCGGCCGGAGCCGCGGGCGGCGCTTGCGCAGGCGTGGTCGCATCGCCGGCCGGCGTGCTGGCGGATTCGTCGCGGGGCTTGTCGTCGTGCACGGGCGTCCTCCTGTCCGGGCTCACATCGTGCCGCGCCGGCCTGAGAGCACCCGCAGAACAACCTGTGCACCGGCTATGCGGGCGCGTCCTGGTGCGTCCGCGGCGTTGGCACGGCGACTGAGCCGGAACACTGGTCCAGCGCTCCCGGGCCGGGAAGGTAGGGCCGGGCCCGGGAGCGCCCGGCTCACCTTGTCAGCGATCGGGACCGCAGCGACCACAGGACCCCGGCCGCGAGCGGCAACGCGACGGCTTCCCGGGACGATGGCGCCAACGCCACCACCGCGGCCGCCGGGCCCGCGAGCAGGAAGGCCAGCCGGAACGTCGCGGACCAGCCGCTGAGAACCACGATCCCGGCCAGGCTTGTGCCATCAACCCCAGTGTGATGGCCGGTCATCGGGCGACCGTTGCGGCGCAGCAGTTGCCCTGCGGTGGGGTCCGGTTGGGCGTGGCGGCGGGCGCCGCCGTCGACGGTCGGATTGCCAGATCGGCGCACCAGTTGGTGCACGGTTGGGCGCTCCAGCGCGGACGGCTGGAGGACGCGCATCAGATGGCGTCGAGGTGGCTGGTGGCGCGGTAGGGTGCGCATGTTCTGTCTCGATCCAATCGTGAGTGGACAGGGCGAATCAGGCGCGGGCTCCTGTTGCCGCAGGGCCCGCGCCTCCATGTCGGCCCAGAGCTGCTGGGCCGTACGGGGCATCATGCACTAGTCACGGATGAATAATCCAGAACGACTCGCCGCCTTAGAGCGGCCAATTTGAGCGCAAATAATCGCGATCCTCAGATAATCTGAAATATCTGAACAAGATTCACGTCTCTGACTGGGCGCAAGTGAAAGGGGCCGCCCCGAAACGGGACGGCCCCGACGCAGCACGCTGCCCAACCGGACAGCCTCAAGCCTCCACGGGCGGCGTCCCGTGCGTGTGGAACGACTCGATCGTCTTCAGGCCCCACGCCTGCCCCTTCGCCCGCTCGGCCTCGGTCCACGTCACCGGCTCCCAGTCCGGCGCGAAGATCAGCCGCGCGGTCGGGTTGCACAGCTCGATCCGGTTGCCGCCCGGCTCGTAGACGTACAGGAAGAACGTCTGCTGGATCGCGTGCTTGTGCGGCCCGGTCTCGATGAACACGCCCTTGTCCAGCGCGATGTCCGCCGCGCGCAGGATGTCCTCCCGCGTGTCCGTCGCGAACGCGATGTGGTGCAGCCGCCCGGACGAGCGCGTCCAGTCATTGGTGTAGACCAAGTCGTAGGACTTCTGCGCGAAATGCGTCCACTGCCCGGAGATCACCCCGCTGTCGAGCCGGATCTGCTCGGTCACCCGCCCGCCGAGCGCGTCGCAGATGAAGCCGCCGTTCGCCGCCGCGTCCTGGGCCAGGTAGTTGACGTGGTCGAGCCGCCGCACGCACACCCCGCGCGCCGGGTACGCCTGGGCCTGGTTCTTCAGCGACGGCCGCAGGTGCTCGGGCGGGTCGTACTTCTCGGTCTCCCAGTAGATCTCCATCTCGTGCCCGTCCGGGTCCCGGAACACGTACGTCGGCCCGATCCCGGTGTCGCCGTCGGCCCAGCCGATGCCCAGCCCGCGTTCCTCGATCGCCGCGACCCGCCGCTTCAGCGCGGCCTCGCTCGACGCGCGCATCGCGGTCCGCCCCACGCCCGAGGTCTTCGCGGCGGTCAGCTTGACGCTGTGGTGCTCGTAGTCGTCCCACGTGCGCAGGTAGACGGAATCGCCCCGCGAGCCGTTCTCGGTCAGGCCGAGGACGTCGACGAAGAACTCCAGGCTCTTCTCCGGTTCCGGGGTGAACAGCTCGACGTGGCCGAGGTGCGCGATCTCGTGCCGGGGCGAGGGTTCGAGGTGGGGCATCGGTGCCTTCCAGGATTGTCAGGGACGGGGAAAAACGGTGCCGTCGAACAACTTCCGCGCGGTGCGGATGACGGTCGAGCGCGCCACGCGCGGCCCGGGCGCCAGTTCGACGCCGACCTCCAGCGTGCCGCTCGGGTGCTCGACACCGACCGGCGAACCGGGCGGCGGCGCGGCGAACAGCTCGTGCCCGGCCGCGCCGTCCAGCATCAGCGCGGTCACCACGCTCACCGCGCCCAGCACACCGATCGACGGGTGCGGGCGCAGCGGGATGAACGTCCGGGTGCAGATGGCGCCGCCGTCACGCGGCGCGGCCACCAGCGTCGTCTTCGGCACCGACGCGCCGCTGACGTCGCCGAGCCCCATCCGCTTCCCGGCTTCCAGCCGCAGGTCCTGGATCCGGCCGGCCAGCCCGGTCAGCTCGTCCGCCGCCTCGTAGCCGGTGATCCCGAAGTCCGCGGCGCGCGCCACGACGACCGGCATCCCGTTGTCCACACAGGTCACCGGGATGCCGCCGATCTCGTCGACGACGTTCCCGGTGGGCAGCAGGCTGCCGCACACCGACCCCTCGGTGCCGGTGAACTCCAGCTCGACCGGCGCGGCGGTGCCGGGCACGCCGGAGATCGCCGTAGTGCCGCTGTAGTCGACCCGGCCGCCGGGCGTGGCGAACGTCGCGACCGCGATCGAGTCGGTGTTGACCATTCGCACGCGCACGCTAGTGCGGTCGCCGCCGGCGGGCACCAGGCCGCGCTCGACGGCGAACTGGCCGACCCCGGCGAGCAGGTTCCCGCACGTCTGCCGGTCCGAAACGGTCGCATCCTCGATGCCGACCTGCAGGAACAGGTAGTCGACGTCCCGGTCGCCCCCGGCGGGGGAGACGATCGCGACCTTGCTGGTGACCGGCTGCGCGCCGCCGAGCCCGTCGAGTTGCCGCGGGTCGGGCGTGCCCATGATCCGCAGCAGCAGGTCGTCGCGCTCGGCGGGATCCGCGGGCAGGTCGGAGGCGACGAAATACGCGCCCTTGGACGTGCCGCCGCGCATCAGCATGCAGCGCACACTCATTCGCGCTCCAGCTTCGCGTACTCCTCGGCGGTCAGGTACCGGACGCCGAGATCGGCGAGCTTCTCCCGCAGCCCGTAGCGGTCCAGCCCCAGCTCGCCGGCGCGGAACGCCTGCCGCGTGGCCTCTTCCTTGTCCGCGCGGGCCTGCGAAGCCCGTAGCCCCTCGCCGACGAGTTCGCGCGGCACGCACAGCACACCGTCGTCGTCGGCCAGGATCGCGTCGCCGGGACGGATGGCCTGCCCGCCGATCACGACCGGGACGTTCACCGCGCCCGCGGTCGCCTTCACCGTGCCCTGCGCGCTCACCGCGGCCGACCACACCGGGAAACCCATCGCCCGCAGGTCCGCGACGTCGCGCACCCCGGTGTTGATGACGAGCCCGCGCACCCCGCGGTGCTGCAACGCGGTGGCGAACAGCTCGCCGAACAGCCCGTCCCGCGAGGGCGACGTGGTCGTGACGACCAGGACGTCGCCGGGGCGGCACTGCTCGACCGCGGCGTGGATCATCAGGTTGTCGCCCGGCCAGCACAGGGCCGTCACAGCGGTGCCGCCGATGCGGGCGCCGTCCTGGATCGGCCGCAGATCCGGGCCGAGCAGGCCCGTGCGGCCCAGCGCCTCGTGCACGGTCGCGACGCCGAACTCCGCGAGCGCGGCGACGTCGTCGCCGTCGGCGCGGGGCGGGTCGGTGACGATCACCTTGTTCACGCCGGGACCTCCTCGGCGCCGGTTGCCTGCTGTGGCATGGCTTCCTCTCCTCGCTTCGGCTCGTGCTCCAGCCAGCATGCTTTTTGCGGCCAAAATTGTCAACAATCTTGTGCGCACGATCGTGCACCGGGTACTTTCGCCGTCACTTTCCACTGGCTCGACGACGAGAGGGACACCGATGTCCGTGATGGAACAGAGGGATCCGGCGATCGCCCGGCTGTCGGTCCGGGTCACGGCCCTGTGCTGGGTGCTCGTGCTGCTGGACGGGCTCGACCTGTTCGTCAACGGCGCGACCCTGCCCGGGGTGCTCGCGGACGAGGGCTTCGGCCTGACCGCCGTGACCGGCGGGACGATCGGCAGCCTCACCACGTTCGGCATGCTGCTCGGCGCGCTCGGCTCCGGGATCGTCACCGACCGGATCGGCAGGCGGAAGATCATCCTGACCGGTGTCGTGGTCTTCTCGCTCGCCTCCGCGGCCTGCGCGGTGGCGCCGTCGGTCGAGGTGTTCGGCGCCGCCCGGTTCGTGGCCGGCGTCGGCCTCGGCGGGCTGCTGCCGTCGGCGATCGCGATGGTCATGGAGTACGCGCCGCCGTGGCGCCGGAACCTGAGCGTGACCATCGTGATGACCGCGCACCAGGCGGGCGGCGCGATCGCCGGCGCGCTCGCGATGTCGGTGGTGGAGTCGCTGGGCTGGCGCTCGGTGTACTGGCTCGGCGCGCTGCCGCTGCTGGTGGTGCTGCCGGTGGTCCACCTGATGCTGCCGGAGTCGATGACCTACCTGCTGGCCAGGGGCCGGCGGGCGCGAGCGCAGGCGATCGCCGACCGCCACGGGGTCGCGCTCGAGCCGTTCGAGCCGGAGCGGACCGAGCAGCGGCCGGGCAGTCTGCGCGCGTTGTTCACCTCGTCCGTCGCGCTCACCACGATCCTGTTCTGGATCGCCTCGTTCGGCGGGTTGCTGCTGGTCTACGGCGTGAACACCTGGCTGCCGACGATGATGCGCGGCAACGGCTACCAGCTCGGGTCCGCGGTCAGCTTCCTGCTGGTGATCAACGTCGGCGGTATCGCGGGCATGCTCGTCGCGGGGCGGCTGGCGGACCGGTTCGGGGCGCGGCCGGTGGCGATCCTGTGGTTCGCGTTCACCGCGGCCGGGGTCGGGCTGCTGGCGATCAGGATGCCGCTGCCGCTGACCTACGTCGTGGTGTTCCTGACCGGCGGCTGGCTGTTCAGCGCGCAGACGCTGATCTATTCCAGCGTCGGCGCCCACTACCCGGCCGGCGTGCGCGCGACGGCGCTGGGCGGGGTGTCCGGCATCGGGCGGTTCGGCGCGGTCTTCGGGCCGTGGCTGGGCGGCGTCCTGGTGGCGACCCGGCTGTCCGGGCTCGGGTTCGCGGTGTTCGCCGTCGCGGGCCTGCTCAGCGCCGCGATGGTGGCGCTGGTGCGCAAGCCGTCGGTCGTGGCGGGCGCCGGGTAGGCGGTCCCCGGGGCACGCGGGTTGAACCACCGGGGACCTGGTCGGCGTCGCTGCCCGGGCAATGACGAGACCTGGGTCCACTGTCCTCCGGCTCGCGCAGGCGCGGTAGGGGGCACCGCGTAGGCGGCGAGGACACGTCGACAGCGTCCGATCCCGGTGAACGGGTTCTCCTTGTCGCCTCGGTGCACCTCTACCGCGCCGCGCTGCACCCGGACGGCCCGCGGGTCTCGCAGGAAGCGTGATACCACCCGTACCGGTGACCGTGGCCGGTCTCGTGCTCACGGCGGGCAGTCGCTTCCGGGTGTTCCGGGCCGTCGGCCGCACGAACGGACTGCGCGGAACGCCCGGTCGTCACGGTGCGATGGCCGGTGGCTGTGCCGCGAGGGTGGCCGGCACGCGTTGATCTTCAGCCGAAAGGGGAACAGCCGTTTGCAGGGGCAGGCGGCGCGATCGAGACTCGGGGCATGGTCAACAGCGGTGGCAATGACATCCTGGCCGATCGCGAGATCGACTTCTCGTCGGCTCTGCGTGGTTACGACCGCCGGGAGGTCGACGCCTACATCCGCCGGCTGCGCGCGCGGGCTGGGCACCTGGCGAGCGAGCTGGAGGAGAAGGAGCGGCGCCTGTCCGAGCTGGGCGGTGACACGTCGGTGCCGCTGCAGGTGGTGGGCTCCGGCAACATCGGCGCCCGCGTCGAGCGGATCATCGCCCAGGCCGAGCTGGAGGCGCGGGAGATCCGCGAACAGGCCGAAAAGGACGCCGCGGAGATCCGCAAGGCGTACGAGGACCAGGCCGACGAGGCCCGCCGCCAGCGCGAAGACCTGGCGAAGCAGGCCAACGAGGAGGCGCTGGCGATGATCCGCCGGGCCGAGCAGGAGGTCGAACGCCTGCGCGGCACCCGGCAGACGCTGCTCGCGCAGCTGGTGCGGATCGGCGAGATCATCGACTCGGCGGCTGAGCAGGCGGCGCGCACCCCGGAGCTCCACCCGCCCGCACTGCCGTTGCTGCCGGCCGGGACCGAGGAAGCGGTCGCGGCGGAGTCCGATGAGGACGATGCGGTCGCCGAGGTCGTGGAAGCGGAGACCGCCGAGGCGCCGGAGTGCGATGTGGACGAGACCGAGACCCCTGCGGACGAGATCCCGGACGCGCCGGAGCCCCGCAAACCGGCCGAAACGGGCAAGATCAGCCCCGCGATCCTGGCGGCGAAGGCCCGTCGCCAGGCGAAGCAGGAGAAGGCCGCCGCGGCGGCCGAGAACTGACTCCCGGCCCGGCAAGAGGGGTGCGGCGCGAGGCGTCGCACCCCTTTTCTGGTTGGTCTGGGACCGCCGCGTCAGCTCGCCGGATGTCCATTGCTCATGCGGCCTCGGCCGGAAGGGCGGGGCCGAGGAGGAGTCCACCGTCGACGACGTACTCCGACCCCGTGATGAACGACGCGTCAGAGGACGCGAGGAACAGCAGAAGCCGGGTTACGTCGGCCGGCTCACCGAGCCTCGGGATGGCGAACGGCTCGGGGGAGTAGAAGTCGGCGATCGCCGCGGTGGCGCCGGCTGCTGGTTCGTTGATGAAGGGGGTCGAGATCACGCCGGGGTGGATGGCGTTCACCCGGATGTGGTCGCGGCCGAGTTCGAGTGCTGCTGTTCGGGTGAGGCCTCGCACGGCCCACTTGCTGGCGACGTACGGCGCGTAGTGCGCCGTGCCGCCCAGGCCCATGGTCGAGCCGATGTTGACGATGGCTCCTCCTCCCGCGTCGCGCAGAGCGGGGGCGGCGACCTTAATGCCGAGGAAGGTCCCGGTGAGGTTGACGTCGAGGATGCGCGACCACGTGGCCAGGTCCGTGTCTGCGATGGTCGCGGGCGGATTCTGCACGCCCGCGTTGTTCACGAGCACGTTCAGGGCGCCGAAGGCGTTCTCGGCGGCCAGCACAGCGGCGGACCACGAGCTCTCGTCGGTGACGTCCAGGCGAATGAAGCGAGCGCGGGCCCCGAGCTCATCGGCGAGAGCGGCGCCGCGTCGCGCGTCGATGCCGCCGATCACCACGTTCGCTCCCTCCGCGTGGAAGGCGCGCACGTGGCTCGAGCCCTGGCCGCCGGTCCCGCCGGTCACGAGCACGGTCTGGTTGTCGAAGCGGGGCATCGGATGTTCCTCCGGTACGGGGGCGACGAGTGGTGAGCCGGTCGACTCACCATCCACTTCGACACTAGGTTGGCCGCAGTGGTGAGTCAAGCCACTCGCCTCGTATGCTCGGTTCATGAGCAGGGCCGTGACGACCTATCACCAGCGCGTCGCCGAGGAGAAGCGCGCGCTGATCGTGACGGCCGCGACCGCGCTGTTCCTCGAGCTGGGCTACGACCGGACGTCGCTGGCGCGGATCGCGGAGCGCTCGGGCGTCTCGCGGGCCACCTTGTTCAAGCAGTTTCCGAGCAAAGCCGCCCTGTTCGACGCCATCGTGACCGAGTCCTGGTCGGCCGCCGACGAGGAGGAGCCACCGCCGGCGGGCGACATCGTCAACGGGCTGACCACCATCGGCCGACGGTACGCGGAGTTGCTGGGCCGTCCCCGGATGACCGATCTGTTCCGGATCGTCATCGCCGAGCTGCCGCGGTTCCCCGAACTCGCCAACGCGCAGTTCTCGCACGGGAAGATGCCCTACTTCGAGTCCGTGCGCAGCTATCTCCTGGCCGAGCACGAGGCGGGAACGGTGCGGATCGAGGATGTGGACCTCGTGGCCACTCAGTTCCTGGGCATGATCTCCAACTACGTCTTCTGGCCGAAGCTCCTGGTGCCGGGCTGGGAGGTGAGCGCCGACCGCGTGGCTCAGGTCGTCGACGAGGCCGTGCGCACCATCGCCGCCCGCTACGCGACGACCGGACCCGCCGCTGGTTCCTGCTAAGTACATTGTGGACCTCTGGGAATGGCTCGTCCCCCTTTCCGGTGTCCGTGCGCGGAAATCCGCTCGCGGACGCCGCCATCGGGCGCTGGAGGGTGTAGCGTCAAGGGGGTCGAGAGCATCTCGCGCGCGGGCGGTCAAGCCGGCGCCGTTCTCGCCGCTGAAGCCGACCCGGTCACGGGCCGGGGGCAGGAGCACCGGCATGTCGTCGGGCCCGCACGTTCGCACCACCACCCCGAAGGCCGGTATGGCCGCCGGGCCGCCGCGGCTGAAACTCCGAGCGAGTCAGAACCCGTCGGCGCCCACCCCGGGGTACGTCGACGGGGCCTGGTGGCCACGGTCGCGAGACCTGTCCGCGGAGCTGCCGGCACTGCGTGCGGTGCTGGCAGCCCGCCTGGGGCCGATCGACCGGATCGCCTACCACGCGACCGCTTGGGACCCCGCGGTGCGCCACTTCGACCGGCGAGGCTCGCTGGCCCCGGTCGTCGGCTACCGCAGGCAGGAGTCGGACACGGTGGACGTGACCACCTCGGCGGGTGACCGCCTGGTGCTGGTGGTGGTGCCGCCCGCCCGGTCCTAGGTTCTGCGTACCGCGCCAGCCGCGTGGCGCGCTGGCTGCGGTTGCCGCCTGTTCGGGCACGGTGGACGTGACGACTTCGGCGGGTGATCGGCCCGTCCTGGTGGTGCCGCCCGCCTAGGGCTCCACGTACCGCGCCAGCCGCGCGGCGAGTTCGGTGCGGCCGACGTCCACGGCGAACACCGGGCGGGGCGCGTCGGAGCGGTCCGCGGCGATCACCTCGGTCACGAACCGCGCCACGGCCGCCGGTTCCGGGACCACGTCGTCCCCGGCGAACCAGGCCAGCACCATCGGCGTCTCGCCCGGCTCGGTCTCCACGGCCACCGCCCAGCCGCTGCGTTCGCTCCACACCAGCATCAGGTCCTCGGCCGGCCGGGTCGGCCACCGCCGGGTCAGGCCCAGGTACGCGGTGGCCGTGTCGCTGAGCTCGAACGAGGTCGCTTCCGCCGGCACGCCGACGGCTTCGGCGACTGCCCGCAGGTATCCGGCGAGTCCGCGGCTCAGTTCGGTCAGGCCGGCGGCGGGAGAATCCATGTGCCCAGCCTAGTTGGGCCGCGTCAGCTCCTGAGCTGCTCGGCCAGGAACCGGCGCAGCGGTTTCGGCGGGCGGCCGGTCAGGCGGTGCACGGTGCCAGTCACGCGGTCCTCGCTGCCGTGCCGGATGCCCTCGTCCAGGGCGGCGAGGGCGGCCGCGAAGTCGGCCGGGTAGCCCGCGGCCACGAAGCGGTCCGCCAGCTCCGCCGTCCCGACGCTGGTGTGGCGCACCTCGGCGCCGGTCACCTCGCTGTAGATCGCGGCGGCTTCGGCGTAGCTGATGGCCTCCGGGCCGGTGATCACGTGCTCGTCGCGGCCGCACTCGTCGGCCAGCAGCAGCGCGGCGGCGGAGGCCGCGATGTCGGCGGCGTCGATGAACGCGACCCGCCCCTCGCCGGTCGCGGTCACGATCTCGCCGCGGGACCGGATGCCCTCGGCCACCGGGTGGTCGCCGGTGAAGTTCTGCATGAACCACGAGGGCTTCAGCACGGCGAGCTCCGGCATGATCTCCCGGACCGCGCTGTCCACCCGGCCCAGCCCCGGATCGCCGGTCGCCACCGCCGACGAGCTGAGCAGCACGACGCGGCGCACCCCCGCTTCCCGGGCACGCTCGAGGAACGGGCGCACGAGCGGCTCCGGCTCGGCGACCCCGACCGGCGCGACCAGGTACATGCGCTCCACGCCGTCCAGTACGGCGTCGTGGGTGGCCGGGTCGGACCAGTCGAACCCGGTGCGCCTGCTCGCCGCGCGGACCGTCGCACCCGCCTCGGTGAGCAACTGCACGAGGGGACGCCCGGTGTTCCCGGACGCGCCCGTGACCAGGACTTTCACTGAGCACCCTCCTGCATGGCGACCAGTTCGCCGAGCCGCCCGAGAGCGTGCCCGGCGGCGAGCGGACTCCAGTAGTCCCGCAACGACTCGATACCGTCGGCGCCCACGCGGACCACGTTGACGTACCGAATCCGGTAGGGCCGCCCGGTGCGCAGCGCCGTGCCGTCGACCTCCCACTCGACGATCAGCACGTCCGGGTCGGTGGTTTCGTGGCGGGTCTGGGACGTGATCGCCTTGATGTCGACGTTGTCGGTGTAGTCGCGCACGTACTCGCGCACCGCCTCCCGGCCCTGGAGGGTGGGCCACCCGGGCGGCGCGAAGGGGAACTCCATGACCCCGCCGGGCGCGAAGACGTCGGCGAAGCCGTCCATGTCGTGCGCCAGCACGCGCTCGTGAAGGCGATCCACAGCCTCATGAGCGCGACGGCGCCGGTCCTCGGGAGAGAGAGTCATGACAACGCTCCTCAGATGGTCGGGACGATACCGTCTCGTCCATCATAGCCCCGGTGGGTGCTAATCCACCTCGCGGCCGGGAGGTGGCAGCGGGGGTGGATTGGCTGCATGTGGGGGCGGGTGCGGCTGGCGTGGCGGAGGGTGGCAGCGGGAGTGGGCTTTGCGCTGGGGCGGGTGCGACTGGCGTGGCGGGAGTGGACTTTGTGCCGGGGCGCGCTCGGCCCGCATGGCGGGGCGGGAGGTGGCAGCGGGAGTGGGCTTTGCGCCGGGGCGGGTGCGGCTGGCGGGGCGGGAGGTGGCAGCGGGAGTGGGCTTTGTGCCGGGGCGCATGCGGCCCGCATGCCGGGAGCCGGTAGCGGGAGTGGGCTGGCTATATGTCGGGGCGGCCCGTATGGCGGTGCGGTAGTTGGAGCGGAGTGGCTGTGTGTGGGCGTGCTCGGTTCGCGTGGTGGGGGGCGGTGGTGGGAGTGGAGTGGCTGTGCGGGGGCGTGCTCGGTCCGTGTGGCGGGAGTCGGCAGCGGAAGCGGACCGACCAACGGACCGGCCTTCTCTGCTCTCGCAACCGCCGGCCGGCAACGCAAGAAGACCGACTACCCCAACCAGACCTCCCCCGCCCCCGATCCACAGCCGATCTTTAGTCGCCGACCAGCCGTGTCAAGGCACGCTTTCCCGCCTTGACACGGCTGCTCGGCGACTGACACACACTCAGGGAGAGGGGGCGGGGGTGGTCGGAAGGTGACCTTCCGAGCGCCGTGAGGCGCACCGCCCACAGGGCGGAAAAAGATCAAAAGAGAGTCCTCGCCGCACGGGCAGGCGACGGGATGACCACCCGGCTCGGGTTGGGTGCGAAGATCACCCGGTGCAGGTGAAGCTTGCCGCTGCGGCCGGGTCGCCTCCCCGGTAGCGGGGCCAGGCCGGGTATTCGCACAGTGGGCGGGCTCGGCCGGTGGTGGCGTCGGTGACCACCGGGTCGACGGGCGCCTCCCGGTGTTCAGCCCAGTTTTCCAGTGCGGTCAGCGAATCCCACGCGGCTGGGAAGGCCGCGCTGACGTTCGCGTGGTTCGCGCCGGGGATGAGATAGAACCTCGCGAAGGCGTCCGTCGCCCGCTTGCCCAGTGTGCGCTCCACCCGCTCGAAGTAGTCCACTGTGGACCGGTGGCTGACCAGCTCGTCCGCTGTTCCGTGCAGCATCAGGAGTTTGCCGCCGGCCCGGGCGAACCGGCTCAGGTCCGGGTTGTTCACGTCCTGCAGCCCGGCCAGCTCGGCGATCCGCTCCCGCCACGGGCCCGGGTGGCGCGGATCCACCGACAGGGCGTCGAAGCCGGGGTCGCGGGTCACGAAGTACCGCACCCACTGGTCCCAGAACTGGACACCGTAACCAGCGGCGGTCGGCATCGGGGTGGTGGGGGCCACCGTGCCCATGCCGAGCAGCGGGGTGGTCATCGCGGCGCCGGACAGGAACGGGAAACCCGGATAGCCGCGCTCGCCGCTGTCCAGGTGGTAGTTCCACCGCAGCGGAGACGAAATCGCCTTGACCGCGCGGATCTGCGCGTCCGACAGGCACGTGTCGCCCGTGTCCGCGCCGTCGGGGCAGCGCAACGACCTAGGATCGAACCGGCAACCGGGCTCGTTCGAGATCACGCCGTCGCGCAGGCCGTCGAGGCCGTCGCAAGCCTGAATGACACTGCGGTACAACAAGGTTTGCTTGGCGGGATTGGGGAACGCGCCGGGCTGCGACAGCACCTGCGCCTCGTAACCGAAGAACAGGTCCAGGCTCGCCGCGTTCCACGCCGGGTACGCCGAGATCACGCCGTCGAAATCCGCGGGCCACCGTTGCGCCACGGCCAGCGCCTCACGGCCACCGGTCGAGCCGCCCGCGAAATAACTGTGCGACGGGCGCGCCGAATACCTCTCGGCGATCAGGAACATCGCGGCATCACGGGTCTTCTTCAGCGCGTCACCCGAGAAGTTGCGCACCGCCTCGTCGTTCACCCCGAACGAGCCGTCGAGCGAGGTCGCCGGGACGTGCGCCGGCGAGGCCTGGTGACCGGAGTCGCTCGCGAACGTCGCGTAACCGCGCGCCAGGGGAGTGGGCCCGCCGACCGGTCCGAACGGGACGTTGCCCGCCACGTTCGGGATCGTGCCGTTGTAACCGCCGCCGCCGAACATCAGCGCCTTGCCGTTCCACTCCGCGGGCAACGCGACGCGCATCCGGATGTCCGGCGCCGCCGGGTCGACCGGGTGCAGCGCCGCGTCCACCTGGCAGTAGGTGCCCGTGACCTGGGCCGACGTCACCGTGCCGCCGCTGGTCGGCAGGCCGATCGCGGCGGCCGGGATCGCGAGCCCCGCCAGCCCGGCGCACGACGCGGCCGGATCCGCCTGCGCCGGCGCCGCGAGTGCCGCGGCCGCCAGCGCCGGGACGAGCACGGCAACAGACCTTCTCATGGGCGATCCTCCCTGCGCACCGTTGCGAGATCGCCAGGGTAGGCAGCGCCCGGGACGGTCCACCATGTCGGCGGACCACAGCGTCGGTCAGCCCGTCATGTGCTTGATCGACACCACCACGGCGTCGGTGAACGCTCGGGTGCCTGCCGAGCCGCCGAGGTCCGGTGTCGTCACGCCGCCGCGGATCGTGTCGGCGACCGCCTCGCGGATGGTGCTCGCGACCCGGGCCGGCGCCGGGTCGTCGTGGCGCTCGCCCAGCCACTCCAGCAGCATCGCGGCCGACAGGATCATCGCCACCGGGTTCGCCACGTCCCGCCCCGCGATGTCCGGCGCGGAACCGTGCGTCGCCTGCGCCATCCCGCGCGTCGCCGACACGTTCACCGACGGGGCGATGCCGAGCGAGCCCGCGATCTCCGCGGTCAGGTCGGACAGGATGTCGCCGAACATGTTCTCGGTGACGATCACGTCGAACTCCGGCGCGCGCCGCACCAGGGCGGCGGCCATCGCGTCGATGTGCGCGTCGCCGACCTCGACGTCCGGGTACTGCCGCGCCACCTCGCGGCACACGTCCAGGAACAATCCGCTGGTCAGCCGTAGGACGTTCGCCTTGTGCACCACAGTCACCCGGCGCCGCCGTTGCCGCGCCAGCCGGAACGCCTCGTGCGCGATCCGCTCCACCGACTCGCGGGTGAAGATCGCGTGCGCGATCGCCACGTCCGGCGTCGGCATGAACTCGCCGGCCCCGGCGAAGGTGTTGCGGTCGGCGTAGAAACCCTGGGTGTTCTCCCGCACGATCACCAGGTCGGTGCCCGGGACCAGCGCTCGCGCCCCGTCGAACGCCCTGGCCGGGCGGATGTTGGCGAACAGGTCGAAGTGCTTGCGCAGGAACCCGCTCGGGTTGAGCCGTGAGCGGTGCGGCTCCGGGTAGGACGCGTTGTCGTGCGGGCCGAGCAGCCAGCCGTCCACACCGGACAGCGCCTCGACCGTGGAATCCGGTAGGGGAGTGCCGAACTCGTCGATTGCCGATCGGCCCACCGGCAGCGGTACCCATTCGATGTCGAGTTCCCGCGCCGCCGCGTCCACCACGCGGACCGCCGCCTGCACGATCTCCGGCCCGATGCCGTCCCCGTCCATCACCCCGAGGCGGTACGTGTCCTGCGTCATGTCAGCCCTTCCCTTGACTTCAAGCGCTTCAACTATCCGACACTGGCCGGTATGAGCACGATCCAGGAGGTCTCCCGGCGCAGCGGACTGCCGGAACCCACCCTGCGTTACTACGAGAAGATCGGCCTGATCGGGCCGGTCGACCGCGACGAGTCCAGCGGGCACCGCCGGTACCCGCCCGAGCTGGTCGAGACCATCGAGGCGCTCGGCTGCCTCCGCTCGACCGGCATGAGCCTGGCCGACATGCGGGTCTACCTGCGCCACCTCGACGGCGGCGACCCGGCCGAGCAGCGCGACCTGTTCGCCCGCAACGTCGAACGGCTGGACGCCGAGATCGAGCGGCTGCGGGTGCGCCGCGACTACCTGCGGCTCAAGGCCGAGCTGTGGGACGCGCGGGATCGCGGCGACGCGGCCGCCGAAGAACGGGCCGTCGACGAGATCCGGGGCCTGCTGCCCCGGCTGAAGTGACCGCGCGCGGCCCCGTCCTGGTCACGGGCGGGACGGGGTTCGTCGGCACGCACGTCATCGCCCGCCTGCTGCGCGACGGGTGGGCCGTGCGGACGACGGTCCGGTCGACTGATCGGGCCGGGGAGGTGCGCGAGGCGGTCGGCGGGGACCCCGAGTTCGCCGTCGCCACCCTGGACAGCGACGCGGGCTGGGCGGAGGCGGCCGACGGCTGCGAGTACGTGCTGCACGTCGCCTCCCCGTTCCCGGCCGACGACCCGGCCGACGAGGACGAGGTGATCCGCCCGGCGCGGGACGGCGCGGTGCGGGTGCTCCGCGCCGCCCGGGACGCGGGGGTGCGGCGCGTGGTGCTGACCTCGTCGTTCGCCGCCGTCGGATACAGCGGCACGACCCGCGGCTTCTACGACGAGACCGACTGGACCGACCCGGCGGACGACAACACCGCGTACGTGAAGTCGAAGGCCGTCGCGGAGCGGGCGGCGTGGGATTACGCGCGCGACGGCGGGCCGGAGCTGGCGGTGATCAACCCGACCGGCATCTTCGGGCCGGTGCTGAGCCCCCGGCTGTCCACCTCGACCGGCCTGATCAAGGCGATGCTGGAGGGGACGATGCCGGTGGTGCCGAGGTCGTACTTCGGCGTGGTCGACGTCCGCGACGTGGCCGACGCGCACGTGCGCGCGATGACCGCGCCGTCGGCCGCCGGCGAGCGGTTCCTCGTGAGCAGCGGACCGGCGATGAGCTTCGTGCAGATCGCCGAGCTGCTGGGCGTGGCGGTGCGCGAGGCTCCCGGCGAGGCCGAGGTGCCGGTGATCCGCACGGACAAGGCGCGGGAGGTCCTGGGCTGGGTACCCCGCGACCCCGCGACGACCATCCGCGAGACGGCGGAGAGCCTGCGGCGGTCGGGCCTGCTCGGGAGCTGAGGCCGGAGCCGTGGACCGGGCAGTGTGCGCGGCTGGGGTGTTCGCCCGGGTCGACGGGGCGCGGCGGGCGCGGGCGTGGGGCTGGGGTGCGGGGGGGGGG
>NZ_AFWY03000070.1:0-33493 GCF_000231075.2 Amycolatopsis sp. ATCC 39116
AGGAGCGTCGATGTCACCGATCATGGTGTGGCTGAGCAGGCAGTGGCGGCTCATCAGCCCGGGCCGCGGCTCGCTCGCCAGGGCGTGGGACCGCGCGGAGGCGGCCGTGCTGGCCACCGCGGTGCTCGCGGCGCTGGCCGCGGTCCCGGTGGCCGGTGTCGTCGTCTCCGAGGTCCGGGCTGCCGAGACAGCGGTTTCCCGGCAGCAGCAGGCCGAACGGCGCGAGGTGGAGGCGGTGGTGCTGGACGTGACCCCGCCCAGCCCCGACAGCGACGACGGGACCGCCACCGCGGTGTGGCGCCTGCCCGACGGCAGCGACCGCACCGGCACCGTTCCGGTCGGCCGCGGCACCGGGCCCGGTGACCGGGTCCCCGTCTGGGTCGACCCGGCCGGGGAGCCCGCGCCCGCGCCGCTGACCGCGGGCAACGCACTGACCGTGGCGCTCGCCGCGGGGTTCCTGGCGTGGCTCGGCGTCGTGGTGGCGCTGGGGTCGCTCGTCGCACTGGTGCGCGCCGGCCTCGACCGGCTGCGGCTGGCGGCGTGGGAGCGCGAATGGTCCGAGCTCGGCAGCGACAAGACCCGGTGGTGAGGAAACGATGACCGTGCGGCTACAGACCCAGGAAACCCGCGCCCCCGCCCGTGATCGCATGCGGCCGGTCGTGGTCGGCGTGGACGGGTCCGGCTCGGCGCTCGACGCGGTGCGCTGGGGCGCCCGGGACGCCGCCCGGCTGGGCGTGCCGCTGCGCCTGGTCCACGCCTACCCGCGCAGCGACCGGGACTACCCCGCGCTGAGCATGAACGCGGACCAGATCCGCGCGGAACTGCGGGCGTGGGGCGCCGACCGGCTGCGGGCCGCCGAAGCGGTGGCGCAGGAGACCGCGTCCGGGGTGCCGGTGGAGCAGCGGCTGTGCGAGGGCGATCCGCGGGTCGTGCTGCGCCGCGAGTCCGAGCACGCCGCGTCGGTGGTCCTCGGGCACGACGGCTCCGGCGGCCTCAGCAGGCTCGTGTTCGGCTCCTGCGGCCTGGCGCTCACCGTGCACGGTCACCGCCCGGTCGTGGTCGTCCGCGGCCGCGTCACCGACCAGGGTTCGATCGTGGTCGGCGTCGACGGCACCATCACCGCCGCCCGCTACGCGATGAAGATGGCCGCGCTGTACGGCACCTCGGTCACCGCGGTGCGGACCTGGCACGCGGCGCCGGGGGACCCGGCGGACCGGCACGACGCGGAACACCGCGCGCTGGTCGCCCGGATGGCGCCGCTGACCGAGGAGTTCCCCGGGGTGCCGGTGGAGTACCTGGTGCTGCGCGGGCGTCCCGGGCACACCCTGCTCGAGTTCGGGCAGCACGCCCGCCTGCTCGTGGTGGGCACCCACGGCAGCAGCGCGTTCGCGGGGCTGCTGCTCGGCTCGACGAGCCAGTCCCTGGCCTTCCGGGCGCCCTGCCCGGTCGCGGTGGTGCCCGAAGATCCGGAAGACGTGTGAGGAGACGACGTCATGAGCGACATCGAAAACAAGAAGGCGGCACGGGAAGCGCGGCAGAGCGCGGCGTCCCGCACGAGCCAGGCGCATTCGGCGGCGGATCTCGCGGAGGCGTCGATGCGCCGCTACTTCGCCAGCGAGGCCTACCGGCAGCGTCCGCCCGCCCCGGCCGGCTCCCACCTCGTCGCCGACGAGCTGGCCGCCGTGGTCGAGGAACTGCGGCAGGCCTTCCCCGGCGCGGACCCGGCGCGGGTGCGCGCGATCGTCGACGACACCTACCGGGAGCTCGCCGCGTCCGCGACGGTCACCGGCCACCTGATCCCGCTGACCCTGCACCGTGCTCGCGCGACGCTCGAAGCGGAGTGAGGACACGGAGAAGGGCCTCCGGCGCTTGCCGGATTCTTGGGGCTTCCCAACACCTGATGGTTCATGTCGTTGTCAGTAGATCACGCAGGCACTCGGCTGGGGTCTTCCAGCCGAGTGTTTTGCGTGGTCGGCCGTTGAGTTGGTGGGCGACGTGCTCGAGATCGGCGGCGCTGTGCACGGACAGGTCGGTGCCCTTGGGGAAGTACTGGCGTAGCAAGCCGTTGGTGTTCTCGTTCGAGCCCCGTTGCCAGGGCCAGTGCGAATCGCAGAAGTAGACCGGTACTCCGGTGGCCGTCGTGAACTGCTTGTGCGCGGCCATCTCGCAGCCCTGGTCCCAGGTCAGCGAGCCGCGTAGGTGCTCGGGCAGGGTCTGGATCAAGAGACGGCCCCGACATGCCGCGGTCCCAGTCCTTGGCGATGCGTTCGTGGACCCCGACCCGTGCCGCGGCGTCCCGCCGCCGGACCCCGGCCGCCCGAAGCCGGTCGTACTCCGCCCGGCCCGGATGCCCGGCCGTGCCCGTCTTCCCCCGACCCCGCACACCCGCGTTACGAGCCCACCCGTACGCCGTCGCACGATTCACTTCGACCGCCCGGGAAGCACCCGAGATGCTGCCCCTCTCCCGGTCCAGAGCCTCGAAAAACCTCGCCCGCAACCCCCTCAGAAACCACGATCCCCGCAACTCCCTGAAATCCAGGGTGTTGCGGGGATCGCTAGAACCCGAGCTTGCCGGAGGCCCTTTCCGCGCGCGCGGAAACTCAGCGCAGCACGGGTGACCAGGTGTCGCGACGGGGGCCGTCGGCGTGCTCGCGGTCGTGCAGCTTGGCCGCCAGCACGGCGGCCTGGGTGTGGCGTTCCAGGCCGAGCTTGGCCAGCAGCCGCGACACGTAGTTCTTGATCGTCTTCTCCGCGAGGTACATGCGCTGGGCGATGTGCGCGTTGGTCAGTCCCTCGCCGATGAGGTCGAGCAGGGTGCGCTCGCGTTCGGTGAGGCCGGCCAGCGGGCCCTCGTCGCGGGTGTTGTCGCGCAGCTTCGCCATCAGGGTCGCGGCGGCGCGAGTGTCGAGCAGCGAGCGGCCGGAGCCGACCTCGCGCACGGCCGACACGAGGTGCAGTCCGGCGATGTCCTTGATCGCGTAGCCGCCGGCGCCGGCGAGGATGGCGTTGAGCATGGCCTCCTCGTCGGTGTAGGAGGTCAGGATGAGGACGTTGAGTTCGGGCAGCCGGGAGCGCAGCTCGCGGCAGAGTTCGATGCCGTTGCCGTCGGGGAGGCGCACGTCGAGGACGGCGACGTCGGGGCGCAGCGCCGGGATGCGGGCCAGCGCCTGCGCGGCGGTGGACGCCTCACCGACGACCTTCAGCCCGGCATCGGCCTCGAGCAGGTCGCCGACGCCGCGGCGGACGACCTCGTGGTCGTCGACGAGGAACACAGTGATCACGGCAGTCGCCTTCCGGTGGTGGGTACTCCTCGAACGTACGGCCCCGGACCCCGTCCCGGGGGCTGCGGAAGTCACCAGCCCCGGGGCCGAAGGTCACCTGACGGCCGGTGTGGACGAAAGTCCCGGCGAGGCGCTGACCAAAGCCCCTGACCGCGGCGGCGCCGGGCCGGGACGGTGGAGGCGTGACCGCACCGACCTGCTTCTGCGGCCTGCCCGCGCCCGGACTGGGCGAGCCGGGCGTGCACGTGGAGATCGCCGGCCAGATGGATCCCGCCGCGCTCGGCTACGCCCTCGACGAGTTGCGACACCTCGCCTCGCACCACCCCGAGCCGGTGGACAGCGTGCGGCTGACGCTGCGCGCGCCCCGCCGCGCCGACCACGTGCTCGCCGAGGCCACCCTGTCGGCGGGGGACCGCGTCGTCCGCGCGCAGGGGACGGCGGGCGCCCCGCGCGGCGCCATCGACGCGATCCTGCGCCGCCTGCGCGCACCCGCGACGGCCTGACGGCGGCGCAGGGCCGTTGGTCCGGTCCGTTCGGGACCAGATGCCCTCGTCACGGACGTCCCGCCGGGGAGACGGTCCAGGCAGACCGACATCTCCGACGGAGGGGACGATCCGATGAGAACCACCAGGAAGATCACGGCGGTGCTGGCGGCGGCCGCCGCCCTCGCCGTGCCGCTGACCGCATCGGCCGCGGACGCCCCGCCCGCGTCCGCGAACGTGTTCACGCGTGCCTACGACACCACCACCAAGAACGTGACGCTCACCTTCGACGCCGACTGGTGGAGCGCCGGCAACCCCGGCGAGGTCCTGCGCATCCTGCGGGAGAACGGGATCACCGCCGCGTTCGCGCTCACCGGCCGGTACGTCGAGAAGTACCCCGACCAGACCAGGGCGCTGATCTCCGCCGGGCACAAGCTGATCAACCACAGCTACGACCACCCCTACTTCACGCAGGAGACGCAGGCCTCCCGGTGGAGCCAGCTGGACCGCGCCGAGGCCGCCTACAACCGCCTGGGCTTCACCTCGGCGGGCTGGTTCCGCGCGCCCTACCGCGACGGTTACCTGGACGCGGGGGTCAACCGCGACCTGGCCGCCCGCGGGTACTACGTCAACTACGACTGGACCTACGACACCACCGGTTACCAGGGCGCGAGCCTGGACACGATCCTGGCGCGGGTGCGCCAGTACACGGTGCCCGGCGGGACGATCCTGATGCACCTCGGTGACGACTCCACCGACACCGCCGCGCTGCCGTCGATCATCTCGACGCTGCGCGGCATGGGGTACGGCTTCACCGACCCGTACCGGTCGGTGACGAAGGGCCTGATCGGCGCGAAGTACGCCGCTCTGGGCGCCCAGCGGTCGGTACTGGGCGTGCCGCGCACCGGGGAAATGGTGGCCACCACCAGCGGCACCAGCGCGGTGCAGTGGTTCGACATCGGCCGGATCTACTGGCGCAACGACATCGGCACGTTCGAGGTGCACGGCGCGATCGGCGGCAAGTACTTCGGGATGGGGTCGGTGACGTCGTTCCTCGGGTTCCCGCGCACCGACGAGACCACCACGCCAAACCGGATCGGCCGGTTCAACCACTTCCAGGGCGGCTCGATCTACTGGAGCCCGCCGACCGGGCCGCACACCGTCTACGGCGCGATCCGCGACAAGTGGGCGTCACTGGGCTGGGAGACCGGCTTCCTCGGCTACCCAGTGTCCGACGAGGTGGCCGTCACGGGCGGCCGGGCGTCGCAGTTCCAGGGCGGCAACGTGTACTGGTCGGCCGCGACCGCCGCGCACGAGGTGCACGGGTTGATCCTGTCGCGGTACATCGCCGTGGGCGGCACGGGCAGCCGCCTCGGCCTGCCGGTGAGCGACGAGTACGGCATCAGCACCGGCCGGCGCAGCGACTTCCGGGGCGGCTTCATCACCTGGAACGCCACGACCGGAGCGGTGACGGTCACCTACTACTGACCGAAGGGCGCGGCGCGGAGGTCCCCTCGCCAGGTGACTTTGGTCCCTGGCGAAGGGGACCTTCGCCACGCCTCGCCGGTACTTCGAAGGCCTGACCTTCGGACATCGACTCGTTCGGGGAGGGCGGCGATGATCTCGGTGTTCCTGGTCGACGATCACGAAGTGGTCCGGCGCGGCGCCGCCGACCTGCTCGGCAGCGACCCGGACCTCGCGGTCGTGGGTGAGGCCACGACCGCGGCCGAGGCGCTGGCCCGCATCCCGGCGCTGCGCCCCGACGTCGCCGTCCTCGACGTGCGCCTGCCCGACGGCAACGGCATCGAACTGTGCCGCGAGCTGCGCTCCCGGCTGCCCGGGCTCAACGTCCTCATCCTGACCTCCTACACCGACGAGGAGGCCATGCTGGAGGCCATCCTCGCCGGGGCGGGCGGGTACGTCATCAAGGACATCAGGGGCGCGGGCTTGGTCGACGCCGTCCGCGACGTCGGCGCTGGACGTTCGTTGCTGGACACCCGGGCGGCCGCGACCCTGATGAACAGGCTGCGCCGGAACGTCCGGGACGAGGGGCCACTGGCGGGCCTGACCGGCCGGGAGCGCGAGATCCTGGACCTGCTCGGGGAAGGTCTCACCAACGCGCAGATCGGACGGCGCATGTTCCTCGCGGAGAAGACCGTGAAGAACTACGTCTCGCACCTGCTGGCCAAACTCGGACTGCGGCGCCGCGCCCAGGCGGCGGTGCTCGCCACCAGGGTGCGCGAGGGCGGTCGTTAGCCGCCGGGCGCGCCGATCAGGTCGAGCCACCCCGTGAGCCGGGCGGGGTCGGTGTCGCGGAAACCCACGTGGCCGTCGGGCCGGACGGCGATGATCGTCCGGCCCGGTCTGTCCGGTAGGCGGTGGACGGTGGCGCGACCGGACACCTTCGGCAGGCGGGCGTCGCGGTGCAGGAGCACGTGTATGCCGGGCGCGGCGGTGAGCTCGTGCAGCCGGACGTCCCGCCCCGCGCACCGCACGGTCTCGTCGGGCAGGCGGTCGCCCGGCCGCGGGGCGCCGATCCCCTCGGACAGCGGGCTCGACCGGTAGTTCACCCGCAGCTGCGACAACGTCCGGACGAGCGTCGCGACCAGGCGGCGGCGGTTCATCGCCACGGGAATGACCGGCGCGGCCAACGGTGCCAGGGTGCCGCGCAGGAACGCGGGCACCGGACCGGTCCCGGCCTCCGCCCAGAAGACCAGGTGCGTCAGCGCCAGCACCTGCCTCGCCACCGGGCGGCGCTCCTGCTCGTAGGACCCGAGCAGCGCCGGGAGGTCCTCCTCGTGGCGGGCGGCGTAGGCGAGTTTCCACCCCAGGTTGACCGCGTCCTGGATGCCGGTGTTCATGCCCTGCCCGGCGGCCGGCGAGTGCGCGTGGGCCGCGTCGCCGGCCAGGAACACCGGTCCCGCGCGGAATCCGGTGGCGAGCCGGTGCTGCAGGGGGATCCGCGACGACCACGCCACGTTCCGCACCCGCACGTCCAGGCCGGCGCCGGCGAGCAGGTCCCGCGGATCGGCGGCGGCGCCGTGCGGGCGCGTCGCGAGGAGGCGCCACCCGGCGGTTTCGCCGAGCGCGAACAGCATCAGCAGTCCCTCCCGGCCGGCCACGACGTGCGCGACGCCGGGCGTGAGGCCGGTGTCGAGGTCGAGGTCGGCCAGCACCACGTCCTCCCGGTACGGGCCGCCGGGCCAGCCCAGGCCGGCCCGGGCCCGCACCGTGCTCGCCTGACCGTCGCACCCCGCGAGGAACCGGTACCGCTCCTCCCGCGCGCCCGCCGCCGAGCGCAGGGTCGCCGTCACGGAGCCGGGCACTGGCCGGAAATCGGCGAGCTCGGTGCCGCGCTCGACGTGCACGCCGCGCCGGGCCAGCGCGCCGAGGAGGACGTCCTCGACGTCCATCTGACGCAGGAGCGTGAGGTGCGGGAAGGCGGTGTCCGGCAGGTCGAGGGCGTTCAGCCGCACCCGTACCCGGCGGCGGCCCAGGTGGAGCTCGGCTTCGGGGGACCGGTCCCCGCGGTCCAGGAGCGCGCCGGTCACGCCGAGCGGCCGGAGCACCTCCAGGGTACGGGGGTGCACGATCATCGCGCGCGAGGGCCGGAACGCCGCGGGCCGCCGGTCGACGATCCGCACCGCCGCGCCGTGGTCGTGCAGCATCAGCGCGGCCGTGAGCCCGGTGGGCCCGGCGCCGGCGACGAGGACGTCCGCGCTCAGGCGGCCGGGACCGGCCGCCACCAGGACTCCCGCTCGGCCGGGGCGCCCAGCTGCCCGGGGTGGGCGAGCACGTCGTCGCGCCGCTGCCCCGGCAGCACCACGTAGTCGATGGAGCCCGGAACGCTGACCAGCGCGAGCACGCGCCACAGCGACCGGGCGTAGTGCTCCGCCCGTTCCGGACCGTCCCATTCGTACACCCCGCGGTACCGGCCGCGGTCGTCGTGGGCCAGCCACAGCTTGGACGTGAAACCGGGGAACCCCACGAACAGGGGCGTGTTCAGCAGGCTTTCCCAGCGGAACAGCGTGTGGCCGCGGCCGCGCACCCACCGCAGCCGGAAGGTGACGACGAGGACGCACGGGTCCCCGGGCGGACTGTCCACTGTGGTCTCGCGGTACACGACACCGGAACTGCCGTCGGCGAAGGTGAGCCGTTCGCCGACGTGGCGTCGCGGCAGGTGGATTTCGCGGCGGGCGAGCATCCGCGCGGTCTCGACGGCGCAGGCGCCGACGGCCCGCCAGGCGGCCGGCTGGGGCAGTGGTTCGTGGGCGGGCATCGCGTCTCCTTCAGGGCGTTCGCGTCCGGTCCCGGCCTTCGGCCGCGGCGGCCAGGCTGCCCCGGCAGGCGCGGACGAGCTGCCGGGTGACGCGGTTGTCGGGTGTGGTGCGGCAGCGCGGGCAGGTCAGGCGGACGTCGCCGGTGAGCTCGTCCACGAGCACGGTCAGGGCGCAGGCGCAGTCGCGGCACCAGCGGTGCCCGGTGACGACCACGACGTGCTGTGGCGACGCGACGCACTGGTGCAGCCAGCGGCGGTGGGTCCGGCAGGTCGTGCGCTCGAACGGGTCCAGCCCGCGGTCCTCGGCGTGGTCTTCGGCGGTCATCGTGGCCGCGAGCCGCCGGTCGGCCAGGTCGGGGTAGCGGTCGGGTGCGGGCTTTGCGGTGGTGACGGGGCTGGACATCGTCCCGGTCCTTCCTCTCGTCGGGTGCTTCCGCCCAGCCTGCTCGCCGCGGCCCGGCTGCCGACACAGCCGGAGTTCCCGGTTCCCCGTGGCATTTCCGCCCCGATGGCGAGGACTTTCGTCAGGCCCCGTGACGACGGTGGGCCCTGCCGGTGAGCCCTGCCGGGTTCCAGGCTCGGGACGTGACCGCCGGAGTGGAGGCAGCGATGAGATTCACCGACCGGAGCGATGCCGGACGAGCGCTGGCGGAGCGGCTGATGGCCTTGCGCGGGGAAGACGTCGTGGTGCTGGGGTTGCCGAGGGGTGGGGTGCCGGTCGCGTTCGAGGTCGCGCGGGCGCTGCGCGCGCCCCTCGACGTCGTCGTGGTCCGCAAGCTCGGCGTGCCCTGCCGGCCGGAGCTCGCGATGGGCGCCATCGGCGAGGAGGGGGTGCGCGTGGTCAACGGCGAGATCGTGCGTCGGGCCGGGGTGAGCGCCGGGGAGCTGGCCGCGGTCGAGCGGGCCGAGCGCGCCGAGTTGCGGCGCCGGGTGGAGGCGTTCCGCGCCGGGCGAGGCCGGATCGACCTGGCGGGCCGGACGGCGCTCATCGTCGACGACGGGGTGGCGACCGGTGCCACGGCCCGCGCCGCGTGCCAGGTCGCGTGGGCGCTCGGCGCGGCGCGTGTGGTGCTGGCCGTGCCGGCGGGGGAGCCGGGCGCGATCGCCGCTCTCCGCCGCGACGCCGACGAGGTCGTGTGCCTGGCGGCGCCGGCCGGGTTCACCGCGGTGGGCCAGTGGTACCACCGGTTCGGGCAGGTGTCCGACGGTGAGGTGGCCGGCCTGCTCGGGCGTTTTCCGGACCACCCCGCGAGCGGCGTCAGCTCACCGGCAGGGAGTCCGGGGCGACCGTGACCGCCACGGCGAGCCCGGCCGCCACCAGCAGGACCACCACGGCGAACGCCCGCCGGACCAGCTTCGCCGGCAGGCGGCGCGTCAGCCGCCCGCCCGCGACCGCGGCGATCGCGGCCGTCACTGCGAACACGGCGGTGACGCCCCAGTCGACGGGAGCTCCGGCGTGGGCCACCAGCCCGGCCGCCGAGTTGATCACGATGACGACCAGCGAGGTCGCGACCGCCGCGGCCGCGTCCAGGCCGAGCAGCAGGGTCAGCGCGGGGACGATGAGGAACCCGCCGCCGACCCCGAACAACCCGGTCAGCAGGCCGACGACGGCGCCGGTGCCGACGGCGGAGGGCAGGCAGGTGCGCCAGTTGACGCCCCCGCTCGTGGTGCGGCACGCGCCGCCGGCGCCCGCGCGCTCCCGCAGCATGCGCACGGCGACGACCGCCATCAGCATGGCGAACCCGAGCATCAGCAGCCGCGGCGACAGCGACCGGCCCAGTGCGGCGCCCCCGAAGGCGGCGGGGACGCCGGCCGCGCCGAAGACCAGCGCGACCCGCCACCGCACCACGCCGGCCCGCAACCGGGGCGCCACCGCGGCCGCGGAGGACAGCCCGACCACGATCAGCGCGGTGGGGACGGCGGCGGCGATAGGCTGCCCGGCGAGGTAGACCAGGGCGGGCACCGCGAGGATCGACCCGCCCGCACCGAGCGCGCCCAGCGCCACCCCGATGAGCAGCCCGGCCAGCGCGACGACGGCGAGCACAGGTCATCCCGCCATCGGCATGGCGGCGGTTGCGCGATAGCCGCTGGCGCGGTGCACCCACACCGGGCCTGGAGCGAGTTCGGGCAGCGCGACGGTGGCGAGCACGGGTCAGGCCGCCATGGGCACGCCGGCGTCGGCGGCACCCGTGAAGACGTCGTCGATGAGGACCACGCTCCGCCCGGCCCTGGCGAGCAGCGAGGCCGCGGCAGTGGCGCGGTAGCCGCTGGCGCAGTGCACCCACACCGGCCCGGCGGGGATTTCGCCGATCCGGTGGGGGAGTTCGGGCAGCGGGATGTGGACAGCGCCGCGCACGTGGCCGTCCCGCCACTCGTGTGGCAGGCGGACGTCCAGCACCACCGCGGGCGGCGGGTAGGCGCCGGCGTGACCGTGCCGGAGCGCGGCGGCCAGGTCGGCGAACGTCGCCGCGGGCAGGCTCGCCAGCAAGCCGGACCGGCCGCCCGCCCACTCCTCGGGTCCGCCATTGGCCGCGGCGGCTGGCCGGTCGATGCCGATGCGGGCCAGTTCCCGCTGAGCCTGCGCGACGTCCTCCGGGGTCTCGCCGAGCAGCGTGATCGGCGCGCCCCAGTCGATGAGCCAGCCCAGCCACGTCGCCATCGGCCCGTCGAGGCCGAGGCTCACCGTGCCGGCCAGATGCGAGTGCACGAACGCCTTGCGGGAGCGCAGGTCCACCACCCATTCGCCGTCGTCGATCCGCCGCCGCAGTTCGTCCGGTCCGGCGGTGCGGGCCGGGGTGAGGTCGATGGGATCGGGTCCGGCGGCGTTGCGGGGCCCCATGTGGGCGTAGTAGGCCGGGTAGACGTCCAGGCCGGCCAGGGTCTGCTCGACGAACTCACCCTCGGCCAGGGTGAGCGCCGGGTTGTGCCGGCGTTCGCGGCCGATCGTGGAGGCCTCGCCGTCGGCCTGCCCGGCCGAGCAGAAGCTGCCGAACCCGTGGGTGGGCCACACGGCCGCGCCGTCGGGCAGCAGGTCGGCGAGGCGGCGGGCGGACGAGTGCTGGTGGCGGGCCAGTTCGTGCGTGTGGTCCTGGCCGAGCAGGTCGGTGCGGCCGGTGGTGCCCAGCAACAGGGACCCGCCGGTGAACACGCCCGCCGGCCCGTCCGGCCCGTCGAGGACGTAGGACAGGTGGTGGAAGGTGTGGCCGGGGGTGGCGACCGGCCGGATGCGCATCCGTCCGGACACTTCGATCACGTCCCCCTCGCGCACGGCAACGCGCTCGAAGGGCACGTCGTCGGCCGCGGAGACCCCGTAGCGCGCCCCGGTGAGCCGGGCCAGGTGCAGCCCGCCGGAGACGTAGTCGTTGTGCACGTGGGTTTCCAGCACCCACGCGACGCGGACTCCGAGCCGGCCCGCCAGTGCGGCGATCCGGTCGATGTCGCGTTGCGGATCGACCACCACCGCGAGTTCTCCGTCGTGGGCGAGGTAGCTGCGGTCGCCCAGCGACGACGTCTCGATCACCCGTACATCCAGCATGGCCTTTCTCCTTCGGTTCGGCCTGGTTGGTACCCCCGGGGGTATATGTCGGAGACATCGCGGCGCCGCGGAAACGGCGCCGGGGGGTCAGGCCAGGGCCAGGAACAGCTTTTCCAGCTCGGCTTCGGTCATCGGGGGTTCCTCCCCGCGGTCGCGTGCGGCCTGGCAGTGCCGCATCCCGCTGGCGACGATCTTGAACCCGGCGCGGTCCAGCGCGCGGGACACCGCGGCCAGCTGGGTGAGCACCTCCTGGCAGTCCCCGCCGTTCTCCATCATGCTGATCACCGCGGCCAGCTGTCCCCGCGCGCGGCGCAGCCGCACCAGCGCGTCGCCGGTCAGTTCGGGTCCCATCTCCATCAGGCCACCGCCTTCCGCGCGCTCATCGCCCGAGCAGGCGCCGCAACGCCCCGCCCGGCTTCTCCGGCTTGGGCTCGCACCGGCAGCGCTGCCCGGCTGGCACATCGGCGAGCACTTCTTCCACGTGCTGGCCGCACCCGGCGTAGGTGGCCTTGCCGCACCGCGAACACGTCACACGACGACACATCGGTGGACCTCCTCGGTTCCGTTGGCATCCACGGTACCCCGGGGGGTATGAAGATCGCCAATGGGAGGTCTCGTGGACCGGAGGTGTGACGGGTGCGCGCTGTGGCGGGAAAGTCCACACTGGACCTGGTCGGGTGCGGGGGCGGAACGAGCCGCGCCCCGCACCCGCGCGGGGCGTGCACCGGGAGGGGGGCCCGTGCACGCGGGTGCGCGTCGTGACACGCGATCACCGCGCGGCTGATACTAGGCGAGGTAGTAGGAACAGGCAACCGTCCTCGTCGCCGGCGCCCCGGCCGGCCGGTTATCGTGGACGCTCCCGGTGGCGGAGCGGAGGTGGGGATGTTCGGTCTCGGCGACCTGGAGTCCGCGGTCATGGACGTGCTGTGGCGCGCCGCGGAGCCGGTCAAGGTCCGCGAGGTCCTGGACCGCCTCAGCACCCCGCGGCAGCTGGCCTACACGACCGTGATGACCGTGCTCGACAACCTCCACCGCAAGGGCTGGGCCGAGCGCGCGCTCGACGGCAAGGCCTACCGCTACCGGCCCGCGCTCAGCAGGGAAGAGGCCGCCGCCCGCGCGCTGCGGACCATCCTGGACTCCTCCGGCGACCCCGAGGCGGTGCTGCTGCACTTCGCGCGGTCGGTGTCCGAGGAGGAGGGCGACGTCCTGCGCAAGGGCCTGCGCCGGAAGGCCCGGAAGCGGTGATCGTCGCCCTGTGCCTGCTCGCCGGCGCGGTGTCGGCGGGCTGGTGGATGCCGCGGTGGCTGCGTGCGTGTGACCTGCGGCGCCGTGATCCGGTGCTGCTGATCCTGTGCTGGGTGCTGTCCGCGGCCGGTGTGGCGCTCGCCGCCGTCGCGGGCGTGGTGCTGCTGCTCCTGCCGTCCCACGGCTCGTTCGGCCCGCTGCTCGCCGCGATCACCGGTTGCTGGGACGCCCTGCAGCACGGCTCGCCGCCGGAGGTCGAACAGGCCGGCGGCGCGCTGGGTCTCGCCCTGCTCGGGGCAGCCGCGTGCCGCCTGCTCGTCGTCGGCGCCCGCGGTATCCGGCGCCGCGCCCGGCTCCGGCGGGAGCACCTGGCCGCGTTGCGGCTCGCGGGGCGCGCGGACGGTGAGGCCACGGTGTGGCTGGCGCACGACCGGCCGCTGGCGTTCAGCCTCGGCGGACGGCGGGGCGTCGTCGTCGCCACCGAAGGGCTGCGCCGCCACCTCGACCGTGACGCCGTGGCCGCCGTGCTGGTGCACGAGCGGGCGCACCTGGCGGGGCGGCACCACCAGCTGGTCGCCCTCGCCGACGCGCTCCGCACGGCCCTGCCGTTCCTGCCGTTGTTCCGCGAAGCGCCCGGCGCGCTGCGGGAGCTGGTGGAGCTCGCCGCCGACGTCACCGCCACCCGCCGGTGCGGGCCGCGCGCGGTGCGCTCGGCGCTGGTGGGGGTGTCCGGTTGCGGGGCGCCGGTGATCGCGTTGGCCATGGCGCGGGACGCGGTGGACGTGCGGCTCGCGCGTCTGGACTGGGGCGGTGTGCCGTCCGGGGGAGTGCGCCGCCTGGCTGTCCGTGGGGCGGCCGGCGTCATCGCGGCGCTGCTGCCGTTGGTCGTGGGCGCGGCCCTGACGATCTCCGCCGCCCTGACGGCGTGCCTGCTCGGGCTGGTCTGAGTTCTCGCCGGGGTGGCGCTGACGAGATGCGCCGCAGCGAAGGACCGCGGCCGGCGCCCGCCGGCCGCGGTCTCCGTCCCGGTCAGCCGACCGCGACCGGTTCCTCCGCCGCCCGCCGCGCGATGCCCTCGCCCGCGTGGGTGGTGGTGCCGCGGAAACCGCGCAGCCGCAGGCTGTTGCTGACCACGAAGACCGAGCTGAACGCCATCGCGGCGCCGGCGATCATCGGGTTGAGCAGGCCGGCGGCGGCCAGCGGCAGGGCCGCCACGTTGTAGGCGAAGGCCCAGAACAGGTTGCCCTTGATCGTGCGCAGGGTCCGCCGGGACAATCGGATCGCGTCGGCCGCCACCCGCAGGTCGCCGCGCACCAGGGTCAGGTCGCTCGCCTCGATCGCGACGTCGGTGCCGGTGCCCATCGCCAGTCCGAGGTCGGCCTGGGCGAGCGCGGCGGCGTCGTTGACCCCGTCGCCGACCATCGCCACGACCTTGCCCTCGTCCTGCAGCCGCTTGACCACGTCGACCTTGTCGGCTGGCAGGACCTCGGCGATCACCGTGTCGATCCCGACCTCCGCGGCGACCGCCTCGGCCGCGGCCCGGTTGTCGCCGGTGAGCAGGATCGGGGTGAGCCCGAGCCCGCGCAGCTGCCGGATCGCCTCGGCGGAGGTGGGTTTGACGGTGTCGGCGACCACCAGCACCGCCCTCGCCCGCCCGTCCCAGCCGACCGCGACCGCCGTGCCGCCGCGCTGCTCGGCCGCGGCCTTGGCCTCGGCGAGGCCGGGGGAGAGGTGCTGGCTCCAGTCGGCCAGTAGCGCGGTGCGGCCGACGAGCACGGCCTTGCCGTCGACGACTCCTTGCACGCCAAGGCCTTCGACGTTGGTGAAGCCTTCGACGGCGGGCAGCTCGCCGACCCGTTCCCGGGCCCCGGCGGCGATCGCCTGCGCGATGGGGTGCTCGGAAGCGTTCTCCAGCGCGCCCGCCAGCCGCAGCACCTCGTCGGCGTCCACACCGTCGGCGACGTGCACGCCGGTCAGCGCCATCTTGCCGGTGGTGACCGTGCCGGTCTTGTCCAGCACGATCGTGTCGACGCGGCGGGTGGACTCCAGCACCTCCGGGCCCTTGATCAGGATGCCCAGCTGGGCGCCCCGCCCGGTGCCGACCAGCAGCGCGGTCGGCGTGGCCAGGCCCAGCGCGCACGGGCAGGCGATGATCAGCACCGCCACCGCGGCGGTGAACGCCGCGGACACCGTGCCGCCCGCGCCGAGCCAGAACGCCAGGGTGCCTGCCGCGAGTGCGATGACGATCGGCACGAACACCGCCGAGACCCGGTCGGCCAGCCGTTGCACGGCCGCCTTGCCGGTCTGCGCTTCCTCGACCAGTTTCGCCATCTGCGCCAGCTGCGTGTCCGCGCCGACCCGCGTCGCCCGCACGACCAGCCTGCCGCCGGAGTTCACGGTCGCGCCGGTGACCGCGTCGCCCGGCCCGACCTCGACCGGCACGGACTCGCCGGTGAGCATGCTCGCGTCGACCGCGGAGCTGCCGTCTTCGACCACGCCGTCGGTGGCGATCTTCTCGCCGGGCCGGACCACGAAGCGGTCGCCCACGGCCAGCTGCTCGACCGGAATCCGCTCCTCCCGGCCGCCGCGCAGCACCGCCACCTCCTTGGCGCCGAGTTCGAGCAACGCCCGCAACGCGGCCCCGGCCCGCCGCTTCGAGCGGGCCTCGAAGTAGCGGCCGGCGAGGATGAACGTGGTCACCCCGGCCGCGACCTCGAGGTAGATGTTGCCGTCCCCGCTGATCCGCTGGATGGTCAGCTCGAACGGGTGCGTCATGCCGGGCACGCCGGCGCTGCCGAACAGCAGCGCGTAGAGCGACCAGGCGAACGCCGCGAGCGTGCCCATCGAGATCAGCGTGTCCATCGTGGCCGCGCCGTGGCGCAGGTTCGCCCACGCGGCGCGGTGGAACGGCCACGCGCCCCAGACGATCACCGGTGCGGCGAGCGTGAGGGAGATCCACTGCCAGTAGGTGAACTGCAGCGCCGGGACCATCGCCAGCACGACCACCGGCACCGACAGCGCCAGCGAGCCGATCAGCCGCTGCCGCAGCGGCCGCGACGGGTCCTCCTCGGCGGTGTCCGGCTCCGCGGGTTCCGGCCGCGGCAGGGTCGCCGTGTAGCCCGCCGCCTCGACCTGCTCGACCAGGGTGGCCGGGTCGAGGCCGGCGGGGAAACTGACCTTCGCCTTCTCGGTGGCGTAGTTGACGGTCGCGGTGACGCCGTCGAGCTTGTTGAGCTTGCGTTCGATCCGCATCGCGCACGAGGCGCAGGTCATGCCGCCGATCGCCAGTTCGACGTCTTGGGCGGCCTGCGGGCGGTTCTGCACATCCGAAGTCATCGTGGTTCTCCTCGATCAGCCGTGGCTGTGGCCGTGGCCGTCGCCGGTGGCGGGCGGTGCGGGCGGTGCGGTGGGCGCGCTGCCCGCGGTCGGCACGGTGAACTCGGCCGTGCGGACCTGGCCCGCGTGCTGGAAGTCGAGGAAGAGCCGGTAGGTGCCGGCGGACGGGACTTCGGCGTGGAAGGTGACGCCCGGCCCCGGCTTCGTCGTCCCGTCGCCCGGGCTGCCGTCCGGGTGGACGTGCAGGTAGGCGAGGTCGCCTTCGCGCAGCGCCACCAGGTGCCCGTAGGCGCCGAGGTAGGGCTGCAGGTCGGTGACGTCGTGGCCGTCCTTGGTGACGGTGGCCGTCACCTTCGACGTGCGTCCCGGGGTCAGTTCGCCGTCGAGCCGGACCTCGTAGCCGTCCACCCGCGCCACGCGTGTCGCCGGGTGGTGGGCCGGCTGGAAGTCGCCCGCCGCCGCCAGGTCGACGCCCAGGGTGGTGGCCTGGCCGCCGGTGGGCTTGAAGTCGGCGAAGGCGCGGTAGCTGCCGGCGTCGGCGACGGCCAGCGGCACGGTCCAGGTGCCGTCACCGGCCATCTCCGGGTGGATGTGCTGGAACCCGGCGGTGTCGCGGCGCACCACGATGAGGTGCATGCGCTTTTCGTGCTCGACGTCGAACGCGGTGACCGCGTTGCCGTCCGGTCCGGTGATCCGGAAGGAGAACTCCTCGGTGGTCCCGGTGGTGAGCGTCGTGCGGGTGGGCGTGAGGGTGTAACCGCCCCTGGACGACGCCAGCCCCGCGGGCTGGTCGGGTTGCGTGGTCTCCGCGACAGTGCCGCTGTGGCTGTCCCCGTGCGCGGCGTCCTCGGCGCCACGCGTGCCAGCTTCGCTGGTGACGGGACCGACAGCGGTGCCGATCGCCCAGCCGCCTCCGGCGACCAGGGCGAGCGCCGCACCGTAGGCGGAGAGCTTCCCTGCAGTGTTCATGACATTCCTGTCCTCGGGCTGCCGCTACGCGGTCAGCTGGTAACCGGCTTCTTCGACGGCGGCGCGGACCGCGTCGGTGGTGAGCTCGTGCTCGCTGGTGACGGTGACCCGTCCGGTGGGCAGGTCGACGGCCACGTCGGTGACGCCGTCGATCTCCCGGACCTCCTCGGTCACCGAGCGCACGCAGTGCTCGCAGGTCATGCCGGTCACGGTGTAGGTCTGCTCGCTCATGGCTCTCCTTCTTCCGGTCGTCAGGAACGGACCAGCCGGGCGATGGCTTCGCTGGCCTCGCGCACCTTCGCGTCGGCCGTGTCGCCGCCGACGGCGATCGCTTCGGCCACGCAGTGCTTGAGGTGCTCGTCCATCAGGCCCAGCGACACCGACTGGAGGGCCTTCGTCGCCGCGGCGATCTGGGTGAGCACGTCGATGCAGTACTCGTCGTTCTCGACCATCCGCTGCAGGCCCCGGATCTGCCCTTCGATCCGGCGCAGCCGGGTGAGGTAGCCGTCCTTGTCGCTGGTGTAGCCCCGCATCGTTCCTTCTCCTCACGTCGGCCCGGGTGGCGCCGACAGGAGAATTTATACCCTAGGGGGGTACCGTAGTCAAACGACGGGGAGGCGGAGCCGGTTGAGCGCCAGCGCGTTGAGGGCGACGATCACGCTGGACCCGGACATCGACAGGGCGGCGATCTCCGGGCGGAGCACGAGCCCGAAGGCGGGTTCGAACACGCCAGCGGCGATCGGCAGCGCGAGGGCGTTGTAGCCGATGGCCCAGGCGAGGTTCTGCCGCATCTTGCGCAGGGTGCCGCGGCCGATCCGCAGCGCGGCCGGCACGCCGAGCGGGTCGGAGCGCATGAGCACGACGTCGGCGGTCTCGATGGCGACGTCGGTGCCGGCGCCGATCGCGATCCCCAGATCGGCCTGGGCCAGTGCGGGGGCGTCATTGACGCCGTCGCCGACCATCGCGACGCGGCGGCCGTCGCGCTGCAGGGCGGCGACCTGCGCCGCCTTGTCCTTAGGCAGCACCTCGGCGAGCACGGTGTCGATGCCCAGCTGGCGGGCGATGCGGTGCGCGGTCGCCCGGTTGTCGCCGGTGAGCATCACGACCTCGGCGCCGAGTTCGTGCAGTCCGGCGACGGCGGCCGCGGAGGTGTCCCGGACGGCGTCGGCGACACCGATCACCCCCGCCGCGACCCCGTCGACGGCGACCATGATCGCGGTCTGCCCGCCGCCGGCCAGCTGCTCGCGCCCCGCGGTCATGGCGCTGGCGTCGATGCCTTCCCGGTCGAGCAGCCGCTGGTTGCCGACCACGACGCGGTGGCCGTCGACCTCGGCGATCGCGCCGTGCCCAGGGACGTTCTCGAACCGCTGCGTGCGCGGCGCGTCCAGCCCGCGGCCTTCGGCGTGGTGGACGATCGCCTTCGCCAGCGGGTGCTCGGACTCCCGCTCGACGGCGGCGGCCAGGCGCAGCAGCTCGTCCTCGCCGACGCTGCTGTCCGCGCTGCCGGTGACCACCGCGGTGACCTCCGGCTCGCCCCTGGTGAGGGTGCCGGTCTTGTCCACCACCACGACCTCGATGCGCGCGGCGGTCTCCAGTGCGATGGCGTTCTTGAACAGCACGCCGCGCCGGGCGCCGAGCCCGGTGCCGACCATGACCGCGGTCGGGGTGGCGAGGCCGAGCGCGTCGGGGCAGGTGATCACCACGACGGTGATGGCGAACAGGATCGCGGTGGCGAAGGTGCTGCCGGTGGCCAGCCACACCGCGAGTGTCGCGGTGCCGCCGGCGAGGGCGACCAGGACCAGCCAGAACGCGGCGCGGTCGGCGAGGCGCTGGCCGGGGGCCTTGGAGTTCTGCGCCTCCTGCACGAGCTGGACGATCTGGGCCAGCGCGGTGTCCGAGCCGACCTTGGTGGCCCGCACGCGCAGCGTGCCGTTGACGTTGATGGTCGCGCCGATGACCGCCGACCCGCGGGTCTTGTGCACCGGGAGGCTTTCCCCGGTGACCATCGACTCGTCGACCTCGCTTTCGCCGTCCTCGACGACACCGTCCACGGCGATCTTCGCGCCCGGCCGCACCAGCAGCAGGTCGCCCGCCACGACCTCCGCGGTCGCGACCTCTGCCGGTTCCCCGTCCCGGATCACCAGCGCCCGGGGCGGGGCGAGGTCGAGGAGGGTGCGGATGGCGTCGTTGGCCCCGCCGCGGGCGCGCATCTCGAACCAGTGGCCCAGCAGCACGAACGCGGCCAGCACGGTGGCGGCCTCGTAGAAGACCTCGCCGCCTCCGGAGAGTGTGATCGCGAGCGAGTAAAGCCACCCCGCTCCGACGGCCACCGCGACCAGCACCATCATGTCGAGTGTGCGGGCCCGCAACGCGCGCGCGGCCCCGGCGAAGAAGATCCACGACGAGTATCCGACGACCGGCAGGCTGAGCAGCAGCGCCCAGACGTCCTGACGCACGCCGAACGGGGTCGGCAGGTGCAGGCCGAACACCTCGCTGCCGATCGGCGACCACAGCACGATCGGGACGGAGAACAGCGCGGCGACCAGGAAACGGTTGCGCATGTCGGCGACCATCGCCGCCATCGGCATCCCGGCGTGACCCACTGCGCTGGGCTGCCCGCTCGGCTCGGCCATCGGGTCGCAGACGTGGTGGGGCACCGACTGCCCCGCGCAGTGGTAGCCGCAGTCGGTCACCCAGTCCCGCAACTCGGCGACCGAAGTCCGCTCTGGATCGAACACGACCGTCGCCGTCTGGGCCACCGGGTTGGCCTCGACGCCGAGCACCCCGGGACGCCGGCCAAGGACCGCGGTGACCACGTTCTGCTCGGAGGCCCACTGGACGCCGCTGACGCCGAGCACGACGGTGCTCGCGCCCGGTGCGGTTCGCGGGCGTTGCTCCGTGTGCTCGCCGTGGGAACGCATGGCCGTTCTCGCTTCCGCGCAGTTTCCGGAGTCTACTACGACGGTTCGTAGATCAGGCGGCACGCGCGCGTGGTTGGGGACCTTGTGCCCTCGGGGAGGCGACCTCGGACCGTCCCGCTCCGGCGGGTGGCCGCGCATGCTGGGGCTCGGAAAGGAGCCGGCGATGATGTACTGGTACGGGAACGGAATGAGCGGCTGGGGTATGGCCCTCATGACCATCGGCAACGTGGCGCTGTGGGCGCTGGTGATCGTGGCTGTCGTCCTGGTGGTCCGCGCGCTGCAGCGGCGGCCAGGTCCGGAGGACCGGGAACGGCCGACGCCGGAGCAGCTGCTGGCCGAGCGCTTCGCCCGCGGCGAGATCGACGAGCAGACCTACTTGCGTGACTTCGAGACGCTGCGGCAGACCGGGCACTCCACACTGGACCGTTGACCGCGGTCCATCACTGGACCCGGACGGCGATGCCCGGGTAGTCGAGGATGAGGCCGTGCCGGTCGTAGGTCAGGCGGCAGGTGAAGTCGAATTCCGGCGCGGCGTAGTCGTAGTGCTCGTCGTCCGACCGGGAGTAGCTCTGGTCCAGGCGGTCGACCGCGAGCCCGACCGCGCGGACGTACGCGGCCGGCGCCGGGACCGGCCGCCCGGCCGGGAACCGCAGCCGGTGCACGGGGACGGTGTTGGTCATCGCCGAGGCCTCCAGGTCGAGGTCCAGGCAGCCCTGCAACTGGGGCGCACGGGCGCCGTCCACCTGCCAGTTCCCGTCGCCGTCGGCCTCGATGAGCCTGACCCGGGTGGCGGCGCCGCTGCGGCCAGTGATCCGCGCGGACCTGGTCCGCCACGACTCGTCGAGGTGGATCACGTAGTCGACGATCCAGGACTCGCCGTCCTCGGTGGCGGTGGTGACGCCCTCCACTCGGACCCCACCACGCTCCTCGGCGAAGAACGCGACTTCGAACCCGGCGCGGGCCCCCTCGTGCCGCCAGGACGCGACCGGGGGCAGAGAAGCGAACGACATCGGCAACCTCCGTGCGGTCGGTACCGGGACAACTGACCGGCGCGCTGGGTGGTTCCCGGTCGCTTCGTCCGGCCACTGTCAGTCCTGGTGACGGACGCGGGCCAGGCTCGCTCAGGCGTGCGGTGGAAGCGTCTCCGGATTGGCCGGTGCCACTCGCGCGCTGACCAACGGCGGCCGGACGGGGACGAAGGTCACTGGTCGGGCGGCAGGAGCGTCCCGCATGCTCGGCCCAGTCGGCCGGGAGGAACTGCTGTGGTGGTCTGCGTGGTGCTGGCGGTGCTGGCCGCGGCGGCCAACGCCGCCGGGTCGGTCCTGCAGCGGCAGGCCGCGCGGAACGAGCCCGCGGACGGGCACCTGACCATCCGCCTGCTGTGGGACCTGGCGAAACAGCCGGCCTGGGGGTTCGGCGTCACCTCGATGGTGGCCGGGTCCGTGCTCCAGGCCCTGGCGCTGGCGGCCGGCCCGATCGTGCTGGTCCAGCCGATCCTGATCGGCGAGCTGGCGTTCGTCCTGGTCCTGACCGCGATCCTGCGCCGTCGCCGCCTCGGGCTCGGCGAATGGCTGCCCGTCGCGGGCGTCGGCGGTGGCGTCGTGGTCCTGCTCGCCGCCTTGCGGCCGTCCGGCGGCGATCCGCTCGCGGCGCCCGCGGGCGGATGGCTGGCGGGCTGCCTGACCACCACCACCCTGGTCGCCGTCCTGGTGCACCGCGGGGCCGCCGTGAGCGCCGGCGGCCGCCGCGCGCTGCTGCTCGGCAGCGCGGCCGGGGCGTGGTTCGGGTTCACCGCGGTCCTGGTGTCGGCGGTCATGGCCGCGGTGCGCGACCCGTCCGCCACCCTGCTGTCGACCTGGCAGTTCTACGCGGTGCTGGTCGCCGCGCCGCTGGGGTTCTTCCTGCTGCAGAACACGCTGCGCGCGGGGAGCCTGACCGCGTCCCAGCCGGGCCTGACCCTGGTCAACCCGCTCGTGGCGCTGCTGTGGGGCGTGGCCGTGTTCGGGGAGAACGTTCGCGGCGGCGCCTGGGTGCTCCTCGAACTGGGTGCGGGGGCCGCGATCGTGGCGGGGACGATCGGCCTGGCCCGCTCCCCGCTGCTGGCCGCGCACGAGAGGGCCGGAAGTCCCTCCTCCTGATGACCATGGCCCGCTGTGCGGCCTGCTCCGGCTTCCTAGCGTGGAACCCATGCGAGCACAGGACATCATGAGCCGGCCGGTCACGACCGTGACGCCGGGCACCTCGGCGAAGGAGGCGGCGCGGATTCTGTCGTCCCGCGGGTTCACCGCTCTGCCGGTCGTGGACGACGACGAACGGCTGGTCGGCATCGTCACCGAGGCGGACCTGGTCGCCGACCGGCTGCCCCGCGACCCGCGGACCCACGAGGACCGGACGGACCGCGCGCCGGGCGCCACCGTAGCCGAGGTGATGACCAGCCCGGCCACCGCGATGTCTCCGGGCACCGACCTGGCCACGCTCAGCCGCGCCCTGCTGGACGCCCGGATCCGCGCCATGCCCATCGCCGAGGGCGGCCAGGTCGTCGGCATCGTCACCCGCGGCGACATCGTGCGGGTCTTCGCCCGCAGCGACAGCGAGATCGCCGGCGACGTGCGCCGGCATCTGTGCCTTTACGGCGGCCCCGACCGCTGGCACGTGGAGGTGCGCGACGGCGTGGTGCACATCGCCGACGAGTTCGACGACGAGACCGACCGCCATGTGGCGACCGTGCTGGCCGAGGCCGTGCCCGGCGTCGTCAGCGCCAGCGCCGTGGCGGCGCACCCGGGAGGGATCTGATGAACGGCAACGCGATCGTCGTCGGCGTGGACGGCTCCGAGGAGGCCACGCGTGCCCTGCGGTGGGCCGCCGAGGCGGCCCGGCAGCGCCACGAACCCCTGCGCATCGTCCACGGCTTCGCGCCGATCACCGGCTTCGACGGCGCGGGTCTCGCGGTGCTGCAGCAGGCCTACGACGAGCTGGTCAAGGCGGCCGACGACCTGGTCGCCGACGCCGTCCGGACCGCCCGCGAAGCCGGGGGCAAAGACCTGACGATCACCACGGACCGGCCGACCGAGACCGGAGCGCTGGCCCTGATCGAGGCCTCCCGCACCGCCCGGACTGTCGTCCTCGGCTGTTCCGGCACCGGCGGGTTCGCCGGGATGCTGGTCGGCTCGACGACCGTCGAGGTCGCCGCGCACGCGCGGTGCCCGGTGGTGGTCGTCCGCGGACGGGAGAACGCGGAGGGCCCGGTGGTCGTCGGCGTCGACGGCAGCCCGGTCGGCGAGCGCGCCCTCGCGGCCGCGTTCGAGGAGGCGTCGTGGCGCGGCGCCGGCCTGGTGGCGGTGCACGTCTGGTCCGATGTGGACTTCGCAGGCTACCCGTCGATGGTGCCGATCGCGCTGGACTGGGAGGAGATCGCCGCCGACGAGCGGCGGCTGCTGGCCGAGCGGCTCGCCGGGTGGCAGGAGAAGTACCCCGACGTGCGGGTCGAGCGGGTCGTCGCGCGGGACCGGCCGCGGCACCAGCTGCTGAGCTGGAGCGCGCAGGCCCAGCTGGTCGTCGTGGGCAGCCGCGGCCGGGGCGGGTTCAGCGGGCTGCTGCTGGGCTCGACCAGCCAGGCGCTGATCCACCACGCGCAGTGCCCGGTGATGATCGTCCGCCCGCGGCCCGGCTCGTGAGCACCACCGAGGCGCCGTCACGCGCCGCACTCACCGGCCGCGAACTGTCCCAAGTGGACTCCCAGTGGCGCGCCGCGAACTACCTCGCGGCGGGCCAGATCTACCTGATGGACAACCCGCTGCTGCGCGAGCCGCTGACGCCGGGGCACGTCAAACCGCGGCTGCTCGGCCACTGGGGCACCTCGCCCGGCCTGACCTTCGTCTACGCGCACCTCAACCGCGCCATCGTGGCGCACGACCTGGACGTGATCTTCGTGACCGGGCCGGGACACGGCGGGCCGGCGCTGCTGGCGCACACCTGGCTGGAGGGCAGCTACCCCGAACTGACACCGGACGTCACGCAGGACGTGGCGGGGATGCGGACGCTGTTCCGCGAGTTCTCGTTTCCCGGCGGGGTGCCCAGCCACGTCGCCCCGGTGGTGCCGGGCTCGATCCACGAGGGCGGCGAACTGGGCTACTCGCTGGCGCACGCGTACGGCGCCGCGTTCGACAACCCGGACCTGCTGGTCGCCTGTGTGATCGGCGATGGCGAAGCCGAGACAGGGCCGCTGGCCGCGAGCTGGCACGCGAACAAGTTCCTCGACCCGGTGCACGACGGCGCGGTGCTGCCGGTCCTGCACCTCAACGGTTACAAGATCGCCAACCCGACGGTCCTGTCCCGGATCCCGCGCGACGAGCTCGACGACCTGCTGCGGGGCTACGGCTACCGGCCCTACCACGTCGAAGGCTCCGACCCGGCGACAATGCACCAGGCGATGGCCGCGACGCTCGACGACGTCGTCGCCGAGATCAGGGACATCCAGGCCGCGGCGCGATCCGGCGCCGCGACCGGGCGGCCGCGGTGGCCGGTGATCGTGCTGCGCAGCCCCAAGGGCTGGACCGGGCCATCCGAAGTGGACGGTGTGCCGGTGGAAGGGACGTGGCGCGCGCACCAGGTGCCGCTGCCCGCCGTGCGGGAGAACCCGGACCACCTGGCGGCGCTGGCACGCTGGCTGCGGTCCTACCGGCCGGAGGAGCTGTTCGACGCCGACGGCCGCCCCACGCCGGAGGTGACCGCGCTGATCCCGTCCGGCGACCGGCGGATGGGCGCGAACCCGCACGCGAACGGCGGCACGCTGCTGCGGCCGCTCGACCTGCCCGACCCGCGCGACTACGCGCCGCGCGTCACCGAACCGGGCACAACCGCGCACGAACCGACCCGCGTGCTGGGCCGCTACCTGCGGGACGTCGCCGAGCGCAGCGCGGGCAGGCGGAACTTCCGGCTGTTCGGCCCCGACGAGACGGCTTCCAACCGCCTCGACGCGGTCTACCAGGCCACCGGCAAGGGCTGGCAGGCCGCGATCGAACCGGTCGACGAGCACCTGTCCCGCGACGGCCGGGTGCTGGAGGTGCTGTCGGAGCACCTGTGCCAGGGCTGGCTGGAGGGCTACCTGCTCACCGGGCGGCACGGGCTGTTCTCCTGCTACGAGGCGTTCGTGCACATCGTCGATTCGATGGTGAACCAGCACATCAAGTGGCTGCGCAGCTCACGGGACATCCCGTGGCGGCGCCCGGTGGCGTCGCTGAACTACCTTCTCACCTCCCACGTGTGGCGGCAGGACCACAACGGCTTCTCGCACCAGGACCCTGGCTTCATCGACCACGTGGCCAACAAGAGCAGCGAGGTCGTGCGGGTGTACCTGCCCCCGGACACGAACACGCTGCTGACCGTCGCCGACCACTGCCTGCGCAGCCGGGACTACGTCAACGTCATCGTGGCGGGCAAGAACGACACGCCGGACTGGCTCGACGCCGAGCAGGCGGCGCTGCACTGCGCCCGCGGCGCCGGGATCTGGGAGTGGGCGAGCACCCACCCCGGCCACGAGCCCGACGTGGTGCTGGCGTGCGCGGGCGACGCCCCGACGCTGGAGGTGCTGGCCGCGGTCACCCTGCTGCGGGAGCACCTGCCGGAGCTGGCGGTGCGGGTGGTGAACGTGGTCGACCTGATGCGGCTGCAGCCGGACACCGAGCACCCGCACGGCATGACCGACCGGGAGTTCGACGCGTTGTTCACGCGGGACCGGCCGGTGATCTTCGCCTACCACGGCTATCCGTGGCTGATCCACCGGCTGGCCTACCGCCGCGCCAACCACGCGGGGCTGCACGTGCGGGGCTACAAGGAGCGCGGGACGACCACGACGCCGTTCGACATGCTGGTGCTCAATGACATGGACCGGTTCCAGCTGGTGATCGACGTGATCGACCGGGTGCCCGGGCTGCTGCGGACGGCGGGCACGACCCGGCAGGCGATGGCCGACGCGCGCACCCGGCACCGCCGGTGGATCCGCGAGCACGGCGAGGACCTGCCGGAGGTCCGCGAGTGGCGCTGGACCCGGTGAGCGCGATGCGGGTGCTGACCCTCAACCCCGGGTCCTCGTCGCTGAAGGCCGCCCTGCACGACGGCGACGTGGTGGACAGCCGCACGTGGCAGGCGGCGGACGCCCGCGCCGACGAGCGGGCCGTGTCCGAGGCGCTGGCGGAGTGGGGGCCGCCCGGCTGCGTGGCGGTCCGGTTCGTGCACGGCGGGTCCCGGCCGGGGCCGGTCGTGCTCGACGACGCGGTGTTGCGCGAACTGGAGCGACTCACCCCGCTGGCGCCGTTGCACCAGCCGTTGTCGGTCGACGTCGCCCGAGTGGTGCGCCGGCTGCTGCCGGGCACGCCGGTCGTGGGCTGCTTCGACACGTCCTTCCACACCGGACTGCCGCCGGGCGCCGCGCGCTACCCGCTGCCGCGGGCGTGGACGAGCCAGAACCGGTTGCGCCGCTACGGTTTCCACGGGCTGTCGTGCCGTCACGCGCTGCGCCGGGCCGCGGAACTGCTCGGCCGCGCCGAGGACGACCTGCGGCTGGTGGTCGCGCACATCGGGGCCGGCGTGTCGGTCACCGCGATCCGTGGTGGCGCGAGTGTGGACACCTCGATGGGCTTCACGGCCTTGGAGGGCGCGGCGATGGCGACCCGGTCCGGCTCGGTCGATCCCGGGTTGCTGCTGCACGTGCTCGAAACCGGCGAGGTCACCGTGCCGCAGCTGGCGCACGTGCTCCACCGCGAGTCCGGGCTGGCCGGGATGACCGGCACGTCGGGCGACGTGCGGGAAGTGCTCGCGGCGCGGGACGGCGGGGACCGCGACGCCCGGGAGGCGCTGGAGGTGTACGTGCACCGGCTTCGGCGGGAGATCGGCGCGGCGGCGATGAGCCTGGACCGCCTCGACGCGGTCGTGTTCACCGGCGGCGTGGCCGAACACCAGCCCGGCGTGGTCGGCGAGATCATCGCCGGATGCGAGGTCCTCGACCTGCGTGCCGCCCTGCCCGGCGGAAGCGGTGACCGGGTGGTGAGTTCCGGCGACGGGCCCGCGGTGCTGGTGGTGACGGCACGCGAGGACCTCGAACTGTGCCGCGGCGCGCTGTCGCTGGTGGGGGTTCAGGCCGGGTAGGCCGTCGCCGAGGTGGGCGAGCCGGTAGTCGGCCCGCTCCGCCACCTCCGCCTGGCGCGGTCGCTGGGGGTGTCAGTCCAGGTAGGCCAGCGCCTGCGCGAGCGAGTCCTCCGTGGTGCCGGCGGTCAGGACGGTGTGCGCCTCCGGCCAGGGGTGCACGTCGCTCGCCATGTGCTGCAGGATCTCCGGCGTCGCGTCCGAGATCGAGCCGGTCCGGGTGGCCAGCCGGTGGGCGGTGACCGTCTCCGGCGCCCAGCAGCGGAGCTGCACGAGCGGGCTGCCCGCGCGCTCGGCTGCCTTCGCCGCGGCGAGGCGGTGGTGCGCCTCGGACCAGGAGGCATCCAGCACGACGGTCTCGCCGAGCGCGAGCAGTTCGCCGGTGCGGTGCAGCATCTCGTCGTAGGTCCGTTTCGTCGTCTCCGCGCCGTAGAGGCCTTCGCGGTAGCCCGCGGCCGCGCTGTCCTCCGGGGTGACGCCCGCCAGTTCCTTGCGGATGCGGTCGCTGCGCAGCACCGTCGCGCCCAGCCGGTCGGCGACCGAGCCGGCGAGGGTGGATTTGCCGGACGCGGGCAGTCCGCCGACGAGGATCATCCGCGGCCGGCCGAGCCGCAGGTGGCGCAGCGCGATGTCGGCGTAGGAGCGGGCGAGTCCGGCCGCGCTGTCGTCGCCCTGGGCGAACCGGAGGCAGGCGACCTTGACGCGCACGAACGCGCGGTAGGCGATGTAGTGGTGGCGCAGCGCCGGGGGAGCGGGGTCGCCGGAGAACTCGGCGTAGTCGTCGAGGAGCTGCCCGGCGAGCCCGGCCGCGCCGAGGCGTTCGAGGTCCATGGCGAGGAAGGCGACGTCGTCGAGGCCGTCCACCCAGCGCAGCCGGTCGTCGAACTCGAGGCAGTCCAGCACGCGCGGACCGTCGTCGAGGCAGAAGATGTCGTCGGCGAGCAGGTCGCCGTGACCGTCCACCACGCGCCCGTCGCTCAGCCGCCGCTGGAACAACGCGTCCCGCCCGTCGAGGAACTCGCGGGTCAGCCGCTCGATCTCGTCGGCGGTCTCCTGGTGCAGCACGACGCCGTGGAACGGGCGGACCTGCGCGAAGCTGTCCTCCCACCGTCGCCGGATCGCCGCCCGCGAGCCCTGCTCGCTGATGCGCGGACCGCGTTCGGCGGCGGCGTGGAAGCGCGCCAGGGTCCGGGCGAGCACGCGAACGGTGTGCTCCAGCGGCGCCCCGGCACGCACCAGGGTCGACAGCCTGCGGTCCTCTGGCATGCGGAGCATCACCACCAGGTGCTCGCACACCTCGTGGTCCGGGCCGTGCATATCGGCCACACCGAGGTACACGTCGGGCGACAGGCGCCGGTTGAGCTCGACCTCCCGGTGGCACACCCGTTCCCGGGTGGCGCGGTCGGTGAAGTCGAGGAACCCGAGGTCCACCGGCTTCTTGAGCTTGTAGGCGCGGTCGCCCACGAGGAACACCGCGCCGATGTGGGTCTCGCGAACGTCGATCCCGGTCTCCGGCATGCCTCCAGGCTCGCCGCCGGTGATCGGCGGCGGAAAGGGCAGGAAGTCCCACGCCGAACGGCTCGAAGTCCCTAGTGCCGCGGCAGGCCGACGGCGACGGTGGCCGACAGGCGAATCGAAGGAGGCGCGATGCGGGCGTGGCGGTTGCCGACGTGGAAGTCCGACCCGGAACTGGTGGAGGTGGACCAGCCCCGGCCGGGCCCGGGACAGGTGGTGGTCCGGATCGGCGGGGCCGGCGCCTGCCACTCGGATCTGCACCTGATGCGGGAGTTCGGAGCGGGGCAGCTGCCCTGGGAGCCGCCCTTCACGCTGGGGCACGAGAACGCCGGATGGGTCCACGAAACCGGCGAAGGCGTCACCGGCCTGCCCGTCGGCACGCCGGTGGCGGTGCACGGGTCGTGGGGCTGCGGCGCCTGTTCCCGGTGCCTCGCCGGGCTCGACACCTACTGCGAGGATCCGGCGGCGGCGCCGATTCCGAGCGGCGGTGGTGGGCTGGGGCTGGACGGCGGCATGGCCGAGTTCATGCTCGTGCCGGAGGCCCGGCACTTGGTCCCGTTGCCGGACGGATTGGACCCGGTGACCGCGGCGCCGCTGACCGACGCCGCCCTGACCCCCTACCACGCGGTGCGCCGGTCCTGGCCGAAGCTGCCGCCGGGCAGCACCGCGGTCGTGATCGGGATCGGCGGGCTCGGGCACCTCGCGGTGCAGATCCTCAAGGCCACCACCGCGACGCGCGTCATCGCGGTGGACACCAGGGCGGCGGCGCTCGAACTCGCGGAGCGGGCCGGCGCCGATCTCGTGATGCCCGCAGGCGGCCGGGCCGCGGACACGATCCGCGGCGCCACCGGTGGCCGGGGCGCCGACGCGGTGTTCGACTGCGTGGGCAACGACGCCACACTGGCGCTCGGTGCCGCGGCCGGCCGCATGCTGGGCGACCTGACGATCATCGGTCTCGGCGGCGGCACGCTGCCGGTGTCGTTCTTCGGCGTGCCCTACGAGATGTCGGTGCAGTCCACCTACTGGGGCAGCAGGCCCGAACTGGTCGAGGTCCTCGACCTGGCCGCGCGCGGGCTCCTGCGCGTCACCGCGACCACCTTCCCGCTGGAGGAGGCGCTGGAGGCCTACCGGCGGCTGGAGGCCGGTGACGTCGTCGGCCGCGCGGTCGTCGTGCCCTGACGAGCGTCCTCAGTGGACGGTCATCAGCGCAGGGCGTCGGCCACCGTGGGGTAGATGTCGAGCAACTCGGTGAGCCCGGTGATCTCCAGCGGCCGCAGCACGCGCTGGTCGGAGGCGACGACCCGGACGCGCGTGGCGCCACCGCAGCGCTGCTGCAACCCGACCAGCACCCGCATCCCGGCGGAGCCGAAGTACTCCACGCCGGTCAGGTCGACGACCAGCACCGGCGGAATCCGTTCGGCCGACTCGGTCAGGGCCTGCTCCAGGTGCGTGGCGCTCTCCAGGTCCACGTCGCCCGCGACGCGCACCACGACCTCGCGGTCCAGGACGTCGACGCCGACGCGCAGCTGCTCGCGCCCCGGCCCGCCCCCGGGAGCACCGTGCTCAGCCATCACCGCACCAGTCTGGCAAACGGCTCGCGGGCGGCACCAGTGCGCCGGCGTGGGTTTTCACCGCGCGGCGCGTGCGTTCAGCAGGTGCGTCAGCAGGTCGCGCCAGCTGACGATGCCGACCACCTTGCCGTGGTCGACCACTGGCAGGCAGCGCTGGTGCGAATCGACCAGGCCGGTCGCCACCTCCGCGACGTCCGCGTCGGCAGGCGTGGTCAGCGCCGGGGCCCGCATCACCGAGCCGACCGTGATCGCGTCGACGCCGAGCATGACACCGCCGTCGGGTTCGGTCCGGCCCCGCAGCGCCGGGGCGTACCGGGCGGCGGCGAGGTCGCCCTCGGTGACCAGGCCGACGAGTTCGCCGGCGGCGGTCAGCACCGGCAGCGTGGTGTAACCGCGGTCGAGCATCAGCGCCGCCGCCTCCTCCAGTCTCGCGTCGGCGGTGACGCCGACGACCGGTGAGCTCATCAGTTCCCGTATCCGCATGCTCCGATCCTCGGCGGGCCGAGACCCACGCGGGAAGGGACGTACGGCCGCGACAGCGGAGACCAACGGCCCTTCGCCGAAAGCCCCCGGGTGACGACCCTGGTGAACGGACGACACGAGGAGGATCCGGTGAAGACCTGGCGACCGCCGCACCTGCGCGGCAACCCGCTGACGCGGGAGTCCGACCGCCGCGAACGGCTGGCGCTGCTCGTGGCGGTCACGGTCGTGGTGCTCACGGCGCCGCTGGCGGCCCTGCTCGGCGATCGCGTGCACCAGTGGCAGGAGCGGCTGGCGGCGAACGGGCCGGACGCCCGCATCGCGGTGACCGCGACCCTGCTGGCCGACGCGCCCCTGGTTCTCCCGGCCGGCGGCACGGCCCGCGTCGAGGCGGAATGGCCGCTTCCCGGCGGCGGCACCGCGACCGGCGAGGTCACCGCGCGGCGCGGCGCCGAAGCCGGTGACACCGCGGCCATCTGGATCGACGAGAACGGCGAACCCGCGGCGGCCCCGGTGACCGCGGAGACCGCGGTCGTGAACGGGGTGACCACCGGCGCGCTGAGCTGGGCGGCCGTGACGGGCCTGTGCGGGCTGGGTTTCTGGCTCTACCGCCGGGCGCTCGACCGGCGCCGTCGGGACGACTGGGCGGACGCGTGGGACCGGTTCGACAGCAGGCGCACGCCGTTCTGAGGAAAGGGGGAGGCATGGACCGGCTCGGGGAACGACTGGGGTGGCGCCACGACGAGCGCCTGGCGCGGCGCAGGCCGTGGCTGGCGTCGCTGACCACGCTGATCGCCGTGTCCGCGTGGGTGGGGGCGGTGGGCCTCGTGATCGGCTCCGTCGATCTCGGCGGCACGGTGACCGCACGGCTTCCCTTCGACAGCACGGTGTTCGCCGGGATCACCCTCGGCGTGCTGATCGCCGTGCCGATGACGGTGGTCACGTGGCTCGCCGCGCGGCGGGACCCGCGCACCAGCCCGGCCGCCGTCGTCGCGGGCGCGGTGCTGATCGGGTGGATCGCCGTCGAGGTCGGCATCGTCCGGACGTTCAACGTCCTGCAGCCGGTGGCCGTGCTGGCCGGGCTGGTGGTGCTGGTGGCCGGGCTGCGGGACTTCGGGCGCGCGCGTGAGCGGTGAGGTCGTCGCGGCCGTCAGCACCTCGCCCGGATCGTGGTGCGCCGCGCGGTGGGCGGCGGACTTGGCGGCGAGCCGCCACCTCCCGCTGCATTTGGTGCACGCCGGCGACGCGGACCTGGACGTGCGCCTGGACGACGGCACCGCGCTGCGGATGGAGCGGCTTCCCGGACCGCCGGCCGACACGCTGCTCGCGTTGTCGGCGACCGCCGCGTTCCTGGTGCTCGGCGCCTCGGCGCGGGCCCACGCGGCGGACCGGCACCTGCGGTCGCCGGCGCTGGTCCTGGCCGCCCGCAGTGCCTGCCCGGTGGTCGTGGTGCGGGGGCGCCCGGCGCCGTCCGGCCCGGTGGTCGCCGGGGTCGACGGTTCCGGGGCCGCCGAGCGGGCGATCGCCGTGGCGTTCCAGGAGGCCGCGCACCGGGGCGTGCCGCTCATCGCGCTGCACGCCCGCAGCGACGCGGAGTACGTGACCGCCCCGGGGGACCGGTTGCGCCTGGAGTGGGAGCCCGCCGCGGGCGACGAGCACCGCACGATCGCCGAGCGGCTGGCCGGCTGGCAGGAGCGGTACCCCGACGTGGTCCTGCACCGGATCGTGCGGCGGGACCGGCCGCGGCACCACCTTCTGGAGCTCAGCCGGCGGGCGCAGCTGGTGGTGGTCGGCAGCCGGGGCCGCGGCGGGGTCGGCGGCCTGGTGCTCGGCTCGACCGGGCGGGCGCTGGCGCAGGGCGCGGGCTGCCCGGTCGTGGTCGTGCCGCCGGGGGTGTCCTGAGGTCCCCGCTTTCGAGGACCTTCGCACCTGTCCGCAGGCGCCCGCCCGGCCGCAGGGTTGGGGAAACGGAAGGAGGAGGTCATGCGAGCACTGGTCGTCTACGAGTCGATGTTCGGCAGCACCGAGGAGGTCGCGCGGTCGGTCGCGAAAGGACTGTCCGGCCGGATGCACGTGGACGTGGTCAACGTCGACGACGCCCCCGACGACCTGGCGGGCGTCGACCTGGTCGTGGCGGGCGGACCCACGCACGTGCACGGGCTCACCGGGAAGCGGTCCCGCGACGCGGCCGCGGAGCAGGCGGGGGAGCAGCCACTCCACTCGCGCAAGCGCGGGCTGCGGGAGTGGCTGGAAGCCCTGGCCACGGCGTCGCCGGGCACGCAGGCCGTCACCTTCGACACGCGGATCGAGAAGCCGGCGTGGCTGACCGGATCCGCGGCCGGCGCCGCGGCGAAGCACCTGCGCCGCAAGGGTTATCGGGTGAGCGCGGCCCCAGTGAGCTTCTTCGTGACCGGCAAGGAGGCCGGCGACCTGCACCCGGGCGAGCTCGACCGCGCCCGCTCGTGGGGGGAGTCGCTCGGTGACCGCGCCGATGGCTGAGGGGTTCGCCCGCGCGCTGGCCGCCGCGGTGAAAGCGCCTTCACAGCACAACACGCAGCCGTGGCGGTTCGAGGTCCGCGGGCCGCGCATCGACGTCCTGCTCGACCCGGAGCGGGTGCTCCCGGTGAGCGATCCCGGCGCGCGGCAGGCCAGGCTCGCCTGCGGTGCGGCCGCGTTCAACCTGGTGATCACCCTGCGCGCCGAGGGACGCCGGGTGTCGGTGCGGTTCCTGCCCGGGCC
>NZ_AFWY03000069.1:0-34146 GCF_000231075.2 Amycolatopsis sp. ATCC 39116
CTCAGCGCGGCCGCACCGCCCCAACCGCCGTGCCCCCTCCCGGCACGGGCGGCGCCACCCTGGGCCTCGCGGCCGCCGTCAGCGTGGCAGCACCGCACCCAGCTCCCGTACCGCCCGACGGGCCTCGCGGCCACCGTCAGCGTGGCAGCACCGCACCCAGCTCCCGCGCCGCTGCGTGGAGGGCGGGTACGAAGGCCTCCAGCTCGGCCACCGACATCCGGTACGCCGGCGCCGCGGTGGAGACTGCGGCGATCGCGTGCCCGTCGGGGCCCAGCACGGGCACCCCGACGGCCCTTATCCCCGGCTCGTGCTCCTCGTCGGCGATCGCGTAGCCCTGGGACCGCACCGCGGCGATCTCCTGCGCGAACTCCGCCCGTGAGGTGATCGTCCGCGGCGCCAAGCCCGCCAGCTCCAGCGACTCCACCAGCGCCTCCCGGTCCGGCGCGAACGCCACCAGGCACTTGCCCATCGCCGTGCAGTGCAGCGGCCCCCGCTGCCCCGGCTCGCCCCGGATCTGGATCTGCCGCGGCCCCTGCACGGAATGCACGTACACCTGCTCGCGCCCGTCCAGCACCGCCATCAGCGTCGGCTCGCCGGTCTGCTCCGTCAGCGCCCGCAGCACCGGCAACGCCACCCCGGCGAACCCCCGCGCGTGCGACACCCGCTGCCCCAGCTCGAACAGCCGCACGCCGAGCGCGTACCGCTTCGACGCCGGATCACTGCGCGCGAAACCCTGTTCCTGCAACGAACCCAGCAGCCGGTGCGTCGTGCTCACCGGGTAGCCCGCCCGGCGCGCGAGCTCGGACAGCCCGACCCCGTCGGGGTACTCGCCGAGCAGCGACAGCACCCGCAGGGCCTTGCCCACCATGTCAGCCACACACCACCCCTTGACGTCTCCCCGTGGAAGTTCCACACTCATCGAGCACCACAATACGGAATAGCTTTCCACATCATGGAAAGAACGGCAAGGAGGCCGCCTTGGAGAGCCCGCCAGTGACCGGCATGGCCACCCAACCGGGCAGGCAGCGCTGGCTGCGCCTGATCCCGATCGTCTTCGTCACGTACAGCCTCGCCTACCTGGACCGCTCGAACTTCTCGATCGCCGCGGCCGGTGGCATGTCCGAAGACCTGGGCATCACGAGTTCGACGTCCGGCCTCATCGCCGCCTCGTTCTTCGCCGGCTACTTCCTGCTGCAGGTCCCCGGCGTGCTCTACGCCGACCGCCGCAGCGTCCGCGACCTGATCTTCTGGTCGGTCCTGGCCTGGGGCACGCTCGCCACGCTCCAGGGCCTGCTCAGCTCGGTCCCGCTGCTGATCGTCGTCCGCTTCCTGCTCGGCGCCGTCGAGGCCGCGGTGCTGCCCGCGCTGGTCGTCCTGCTCGCGCGCTGGTTCACCAAGGCCGAGCGCGGCCGCGCCAACGCCTTCCTCATCCTCGGCAACCCGGTCACCGTGATGTGGCTGTCCGCCGCCTCCGGCTACCTCATCGAGGCCACCAGCTGGCGCGGCATGTTCATCATCGAGGGCGTGCCCGCCCTGATCTGGGCGTTCTACTTCCGCGCGCAGGTCCGCGACCGGCCGGCCGACGCGCCGTGGCTCGCCCCGGCCGAACGCGAAGCCGTGGACACCGCGATCGCCGCCGAGCAGGCCGAGCTCGCGAGCACCGCCGACACCACCGGAGTGCACCCGCTCCGCGAAGCCCTGCGCACCCCGGCCGTGCTGGTCCTGTCCGCGCAGTACCTGCTGTGGAGCATCGGCGTGTACGGGTTCGTGTTCTGGCTGCCGTCGATCGTGAAGGCCGGGTCGTCCGCCGGGATCGGCGCCACGGGCCTCCTCTCCGCGGTCCCGTACGCCTTCGCCGTGGTCGCGATGCTGCTCAACTCGCGCCGCTCCGACCGCACCAGCCGGCGCATCCGCTACGTGTGGCCGTGGCTGCTCGGCGGCGCGGTCACGTTCTACGGTTCCTACCTGGCGGGCCACGACGCGTTCTGGCTGTCGTTCCCGCTGCTGGTCCTCGCCGGGATCGCGATGTACGCGCCCTACGGCCCGTTCTTCGCGATGAACCCGGAGCTGCTGCCGCGCCGCACCGCCGGTGTCGCCGTGGCGCTGGTCAACGCCGCCGGCGCGCTCGGTGGCTTTCTCGGCACGTACCTGGTGGGCTGGTTGCGCACCGCGACCGGCACCGACGCCGCCGCGTTCCTGATGCTGGCAGGCACGATGGCCGCGTCCGCGCTGGTCCTGCTCGCCGTCCGCACCCCGAAGAGGAAGGTCGCATGACACCCCGAGTTCTGCTGCCCTGGTCCGATCTCACCGTCCCGGACGGCCTGGAGACCGCCTGCTACGACGGCACCGGCACGCCACCCGGCCTGGACGGCGTCGAGTTCTACGTCCTGCCCTACGACAGCGGGCCCGAGCCGCCGAAGCTGATCGCGAAGATGCCGTCGCTGAAGGCCGTGCAGTCGCTGTCCGCGGGTGTCGACAGCCTCCTGCCGCTGATCCCGGACGGCGTCACCCTCGCCAACGGCCGCGGCCTGCACGACCTCAGCGTCGCCGAGCACACGCTCGCGCTGATCCTCTCCGCCCAGCGAAACCTGCCGCGCTGGTTCCGGCAGCAGAGCACCGGCTCGTGGGACCGCGAGCACACCCGGTCACTGGCGGACGAGCGCGTCCTGCTCGTCGGCTACGGCTCCATCGGCAAGGCGATCGAGCGGTACCTCGTGGCCGGGGAGGCCGAGGTCGTGCGCGTGGCGAGCACCGCGCGCGAGGGTGTGCACGGCATCGACGAGCTGCCGGAACTCCTGCCGTCCGCGGACATCCTGGTGCTGATCCTGCCGGACACCCCCGCCACCCGCGGCCTGATCGGGGCGCCCGAGCTGGCGGCGCTGCCGGACGGCGCGCTGGTGGTCAACGTCGGCCGCGGCACCGCGATCGACACCGCGGCGCTGACGAAGGAGGTCGTGGCGGGCCGGCTGCGGGCCGCGCTGGACGTGGTCGATCCGGAGCCGCTGCCGTCGGACCACCCGCTGTGGCGAGCGCCGGGCGCGATCATCACCCCGCACGTGGCGGGCGGCTCCGACTCGTTCTACCCGCGGGCGAAGCGGCTGGTGGAGCAGCAGCTCCAGCGGTTCGTGCGGGGCGAACCACTGGTCAACGTGGTGCGGTGATCAGGACGCCTGCGCGTACTCCACCACGTAGTCGGCCGTGCAGACGCAGCCGCCGTCGACCTCGTCGCACCGGATCGTCAGGCTGTGCCGCACCAGGTCGGTGTCGGTGCAGTCCGGTTCGGTGCACTCCACCAGGGCGTCCACGTGCAGGACGAGGGTGCCGTGGCAGTGGTCGAGGTCCCGTGCGCAGCTGGGGCACTCCATGTCTGACACCTTCCGCCGGTTCGTGTTGCGGCACCTTGGTACCACCGCGCTTCACCGGAAGGTGGGAGGAGGCCCCGGCGTGTCGGCGTGACGTCAGGCGCTCTTCGGCGAGCGGCGGCTGCGCGCCGGGGTCGCGGCCGGCTTCTTCGCGGCCGCGCGCTTGGCCGGTTTGCGTGCCTTCTTCGCCTCGCTGACGCTGGCCTCCAGCGCCGCCATCAGGTCGACCACGTCGGTCTTGGGCGAGCGCCCCTTCGGCCGGGTGGTCTTCTTGCCCGCGATCTTCGCCTCGATCACCGATTCCAGCGCCTCCCGGTACTGGTCGGTGTACTTGTCCGGGTCGAAAACCGGCTCGGACAGCGACTCGATGAGCGAGCCGGCCATGCTCAGCTCCTGCGGCCGCACCTGGGGCAGCTCGTCGCGCAGGAACCCGAAGTCCGGGGTGCGCACCTCGTCCGGCCACAGCATCGTGGTCATGACCATCACGTCGGCGTGCACGCGCAGCAGCGCGAGGGTCTCGCGCTGGCGCAGCGCGACCTTGGCGATGGCGACGTTGCCGGACTTGTGCAGCGCGTCGCGCAGCAGCACGTACGGCTTGACCGCGGCCTTCTGCGGCTCCAGGTAGTAGTGGCGGTCGAAGTGCAGCGGGTCGATGGCCTCGAGCGGCACGAACTCCAGCACGTCGATCACGTTGGAGCTGGACAGCGGCAGCTCCTTGAGGTCCTCGTCGGTGATGACCACCATCTCGCCGTCGTCGGTCTCGTACCCCTTGGCGATGTCGGCGTAGGGCACCTCTTCGCCGTCGATGGTGCAGAAGCGCTTGTACTGGATGCGCCCGCCGTCGCTGACGTGCACCTGGCGCAGGGACACGTTCTTGTTCTCGGTGGCCGCGTAGAGGTTGATCGGGATCGTGACCAGCCCGAACGACACCGAGCCCTTCCACATCGATCGCATCGCCGGGCCCTCCGCTCCCTGCCGACATAACCGCAGGTCGGACGTTACGCGAGAACCGGGCGCGCCACCAGGCGGCCAACCGGCCGCACCGGGTGCTCAGCCGCTGGTGGCGCGGGTGATCCGGCCGGCGAGCGCACGCAGGTGCGCGGCCAGTTCCGGTGGTTCGTGGACCTCGAACTCGCAGCCGAGGGCCAGCAGCCGGAACGCCAGCCAGTCGAGGGTGTCGGCGTGGGTCTCCAACCGGCAGGCGGCCGGGCCCGTCGCCGTCAGCTCGCCTGCGTTCTCCACCCGCGGGCGCATCTCCGCCAGTGGCGCGTGCAGGGTCACCACCGCGCGGTGCGTCGGCACCGTGCGGTTGAGCTTGGCCGTGACGAAGGCCGCCGCGTCGTCGGCGGGCAGCTCGCGCGGGGTGGTGCGGGCGCCGGTGCCGTGGGGGCGGCGGACGCGGTCGACGCGGAACAGGCGCCAGTCGTCGCGGTCGACGTCCCACGCCACCAGGTACCAGCGGCGCCCCGCGGCGACCAGGCGGTGCGGTTCGGCCAGGCGGCGGGATTCGCGGCCCTCGGCGTCGCGGTAGCCGAACCGGACGCGCTCGTGGTTGGCGATCGCGGCGGCCAGCGCGGCGAGGTCCTCGGGGACGACCGGCGGGCCGGGATCGGGCATCGGCACGGTCGCCGCGCCGAGCGTGCGCACCCGGCGGCGCAGCCGCGAGGGCAGCACCTGCTCGAGTTTCGCCAGCGCCCTGGCCGAGGCCTCGTCGATTCCCGCCACCGCCTGGCGGGCGGCGGTGCGCAGGCCGACCGCGATCGCGACCGCCTCTTCGTCGTCGAGCAGCAGCGGTGGCATCGCCGCGCCGGCCACCAGCCGGTACCCGCCCTCGGCGCCCATCGTGGACTCCACCGGGTACCCGAGCCCGCGCAACCGGTCGATGTCCCTGCGGATCGTCCGGGTGCTGACCGCGAGCCGCGCGGCCAGCTCGGTACCCGGCCATTCGCGCGGTGTCTGCAGCAGGGACAGCAGCGTCAGCAGCCGCCCCGGGGTGTCCGTCATGGTTCCAGAATGCGACCGATCGGTGACGGAAACTGACCTAGTTCATCATTTCCTCAGCATCACGACCCCACCGATCACCGCCCGGGCGAACTACGCTGTTGCGGTGGCGGGCACACTTCCGAGCGAGCTCACCAGTTTCGTCGGCCGGCGGCAGGAGCTCGCGGACATCCGGCGGCTGTTGTCCGCCGCGCGCCTGGTGACGCTGACCGGACTCGGTGGGGTCGGCAAGACCAGGCTCGCGGTGCGGGCCGCGGTCGGGTTGAAACGCGCGTTCCCGGACGGGGTGCACTTCGCCGAACTCGCGGATCTGGACGACGCGGCGCTGCTGCCCCAGACCGTCGCCACCGCGCTCGGCCTGCGGGACGAGGCCGTCGAGCCCGCGGACCGGCTCGCCCAGTTCCTCGGCGACCGCCAGGTGCTGCTGGTGCTGGACAACTGCGAGCACCTCACCGACGCGTGCGCGACGCTGATCGGCAAACTGCTGGCTGCGACCAGCGGGCTGCGCATCCTGGCGACCAGCCGTCAGCGGCTCTCGGTCGAGGGCGAGCACCTGCTGCCGGTGGAGCCGCTGAGCCTGCCCGACCGCGAGGGCACGACCGAGGGCGCCAGCGGCTGGGACGCGATGGCGCTGTTCGCCGACCGCGCCGCCGCCGTGTCGCCGGGGTTCGCGCTCACCGCCGAGAACGAGGCGCTGATCGCCACGATCTGCCGGCACGTCGAGGGGCTGCCGCTGGCCATCGAGCTGGCCGCGGTGTGGTTGCGCACGCTGTCGCTGACCGAGCTGAACGACCGGCTGACCGACCGGTTCGCGCTGCTGAGCGAGGCCTCCCGCACGGCGCCGCCGCGGCAGCAGGGGCTGGAGGCGCTCGTCGACTGGAGCTACCGGCTCTGCCTGCCCGCCGAGCAGCGGGCGTGGGAACGGCTGTCGGTGTTCCGCGGCGGGTTCGACCTGCCCGCGGCCGAGTTCGTGTGCGCGGGCGACGAGATCGGCGGTGACTCGGTCTTGGGCGTGCTCGCGGGTCTGGTCGACAAATCGGTTCTGGTGCGGGTGCGGGAGACCTACGGGCACAACGCGCGCTACCGGATGCTGGAAACGCTTGCCGAGTTCGGCGCGGCGCGGCTCGCGGAGAACGGTGATCCGGCCGGTTCCACGCGGCGGCACCGCGATTTCTACCGCGAGCTCGCCCGCCGGTTCACCGAGGAGAAGATCACCCCGCGTCAGCAGGAGTGGATCTCCCGCATGCAGAGCGAGCACGCGAACCTGCGCGCGGCGCTGGAGGCGTGGCTGGAGGAGCCGGATCCGCGGCCGGCGCTGGAGATGGCGGGAAACCTGTCGACGTTCTGGATCGCGGGCGGGCACCTGCTGGAGGGCAGCCGGTGGCTGGACCGGGTGCTCCAACTCGACGGCGGCCCGTCGCGAGAGCGGGCGCGCGCGTTGCACGCGTCGCTGCTCACCTGCACGTGGCTGGGGGTGCGGCGGGGGTTCGCCGGGCGGCTGCGGGAGTACCGGTCGATCGCGGCGGAGCTGGACGACCGGGTGATCAGCGTCGAGTTGCTCGTGTGCGAGGGGGTGAGCCGCTACTTCCTCGGCGATCCGCGGCGGGCGTGCGAGTTGCTGGAGGAGGCGCACGAGGTGTGCCGGGCGGCCGGGCACGACGGGCTGGCGTTGCAGATCCTGCCGTACCTGGCGCTGGCGCGGTTCGTGCTGAGCGAGCCGAACGCCGAGGAGGCGGGCGAGCAGGCGGTCGAACTGTGCGCGGCGCACGGGAATCCGCCCTGGTACACCGCGCTGGCGGTGTGGGTGCTGGGGCTGGCGCTGTGGCGGCGCGGTGATCTGCAGCGCGCGGAACGCCTCCAGCGCGACGCGATCCGCCTGCGCGAGCCCGCGGGCGATCATTCCGGGATCGCGCTGAGCCTGGAGTCGCTGGCCTGGTGCGCGGCGGCCGACCGGCGGTTCAACCGGGCCGCGCGGCTGCTCGGTTGCGCCGCGACGGCGTGGCGCTTGTCCGGCGCGGGGCGGATCGAACCGGCGCTGCAGCAGGTTTCGCAGACCCACGCCGCACTCCCGGCGCGCGAGGCCCTGGGACGGCAGGTGTTCGAGCAGGAGTACGCCCGCGGGGCTTCGATGACGTTCGAAAAGGCGGTCGCGTTCGCCCTCGACGAGCGGCGGATGTCGGCGGCGCCGGCCAGCCCTTCGCGCAACCCGCTGACCGCCCGCGAATCGGAAATCGCGGCACTGGTCGCGAAGGGGCTGAGCAACCGGCAGATCGCCGGACAGCTCGTCATTTCCCAGCGCACGGCCGAAACGCACGTCGAGCACATCCTCGCCAAGCTGGGGTTCACTTCGCGGAGCCAGATCGCCGCTTGGGTCACGGCGAATGAGGCTTGAGGGGTTGGGGTTGGGGTTGGGGGTTGGTTCGTTGGCGCCAGGGTTTGGCTCGGCATTTCGTGGGAGGCGAAGCGCTGAAGGGACCGTTCATCAAGGCACGGTTGGACATCTCAGGGCACTGAAAGCCCGAATGGACCACTCATCGCGGCACGGCTGAACATCTCGTGACGCGCAAGCCATGAACGGTCCATTCATCGAGGCACGGCTGGGCAGCTCGCCACCCGCAAGCCATGAAAGTCCATTCACCGGCACGTGACTGGACACCCCATGCCACCAAGACTCATGAACGGACCGTTCATCCCTGCTCCACTGGGCAACTCGCAGACCCAAGCCATGACTGGACCATTCATCGCGACACGACAGGGAATCTCGCGCCACCCGCAAGCCATGAACGGTCCATTCACCCCAACACCACCAGCCCCCGCGAGCAAACCCCCGAACCCCACCCCGGGTTCACCCAACCTCCGCCCCCTCACGCCGCCGAAGACGCCCGACGCGCCCAAGCCGTGCAGGCACGTCGAACCCGACCAGCACCGCGGTCAGCACCGTCAACCCGGCCGCGAGCCACCCCAGCGCAGGCCCCAGCCCGATGTGCCCGGCCACCTGCGCGCCGAGCAGCGGGGCGACCGCGCCGCCGAGCGCGCCGACGTTGTAGGTGAACCCGAGGCTCGCCGCGCGGAGGCGGGTCGGGAAGTGGTCCCCGATGTACTTCGGCAGCAGCCCCGAGATCCCGGAACTCGTGCCCTGCAACACGAACAGCAGCAACCAGACCAGCACGATGCTGCCCGAGCCGAGCGCGAACGCCGGGAACACGAACACCAGCGACAGCAGCAGCCCGCCGACGTACGTCGCCCGCGTGCCGAATCGGTCGCCGACCACTCCGGCCAGGCACGAACCAGCCGCGTACCCGAGCCCGGCCCAGGTCAGCGCGTTCGCCACCTGCCCGGCGTTGTAGTGCAGCTCCGTCTTCAGGTACGTGGGCAGCAGCGACTGGATCGGCCACGAGTACAGGAACGCGCAGAACACGGTCAGCATCAACCCCACCGCCACCGGCCACGCTCGGCCGCTGATCTGCACCCCGAACACCACGAAACCCACCACGCACAGCGCGATGTACAGCGGGTACAGGCTCCCGGCGTGCCCCGAGAAGATCAGCACCAGACAGGTCGCCAGCACCACCGCCACGACCACGTTGAGCGGCGCCCACCGCCGGTTCAGCAGCGCCGACGCGCTCGTCGAGCCGCCACCGGAGCCGACCTCCTCGGCCCAGTCCTTCGCCTCGGGCAACGTGCGCCGCAGCCACAGCGCCACGAACACCGGCAGGATCCCGATCCAGAACAGCCACCGCCAGCCGAAACTCGGCACGATCAGGTCGTAGGCGCGCGCAGCGAGCACCGTGCCGATCGGGTACGCCGACAGCAGGAACCCCGTCGCGCGGTTGCGCAGCCCCTTCGGCCAGCTCTCCATCACGTACGTGCTGCTCGACCCGTACTCCCCCGCCATGCCGAGGCCGACGACCACGCGGAAGATGAACAGCGACCAGTAGTCCCAGGCGAACCCGCACAGCGCCGTGCCGACCGCGTAGAGCACGATGGACGCGATCATCGCCGGGCGGCGGCCGAAGCGGTCGCCGAGCGCGCCCAGCGCGAGCCCGCCCAGCCAGCGGGACACGAAGGCGGCCGACACCAGCGTGGACGCGGTGGCCAGCGACAGGTCGAACTCGTCGCGCAGCTCGGTGAGCACCAGCGTGATGATCACGAAGTCGAAGCCGTCGAGCAGGTAGCCGAGCCACGCTGCGCCGAACGCCTTCCACTGGCCCGGACCGAGCCGGCGGTACCACGGGTTCATGTTCCTTACCTCTTCATCGAGGGCTAGTCGTGGGACGTTGGACGTCGTATGATGCTGCGGACGTTAGCCGACGATTCCGGATGGTGGCAAGAGTGCGGACACTGCGCAGCCAGGAACTGGCCGACTCGATCGTCGAGCTGATCGACCGGCGGCGCCTCGGGCCCGGCGACCCCCTGCCGCCGGAGCCGCGGCTGATGGAGGAGTTCGGCGCGGCCCGCAACTCGGTCCGCGAGGCGCTGCGCACCCTGCAGGCGCTGGGCATCGTCGAAATCCGCCACGGCTACGGCACCTTCGTCGGCGCGGCGAGCATGACCGCGCTGAGCCCGTCGCTGCTGTTCCGCACGCGCGCCCGCTCGCGCGACGACCTGAGCGGGCTGCGCGATCTGCTGGAGGTCCGGCAGATCCTGGAGACCGAGCTGACCCGCAAGCTCGCCCGGCAACGCGACGAGGAACTGCTCGAACAGCTGACCGAGCGGGTGCGGCGGATGTCCGACCCGGCCACCGCCACGGCCGCCGACGGCGAGTTCCACGAGCTCATCTGCACCGCGGCGGGCAACGAGCTGGCCGCCGAGCTGATCCGCCTGTTCTGGAGCGTCTACCGGCAGACCGAGGCGCTCATCGGGGCGCCGCGCACGCCGTCGGACGCGCTGGTCGCCAAGCACCAGCGGATCGTCGACGCCATCGCCTGCGGCGACCCGGAGGCGATCGACGACGCGGTGCGCCACCACTTCGACGAGGTCCGGAGCCGGCTCACCTGATTGTGGCGAATTCGATTTTCGCCCGAAACGAGTGAAGTCGGGTGGACGTCCGCACCGCCGCGAGAGGACCCTGGGTCCCAGGAGCAGAAGGGGTGGGGCGATGGCGACAGTGGCCGAGCAGATGGTGCGGATCCTGCGGGACAGCGGTGTGCGCCGCATCTACGGGATCGTCGGCGACAGCCTGAACCCGGTGGTGGACGCGGTGCGCCGCACGCCGGGCATCGAGTGGGTGCACGTGCGGCACGAGGAGACGGCGGCGTTCGCGGCGGCCGCGGAGGCGCAGATCACCGGGCGGCTCACCGTGTGCGCCGGCAGTTGCGGTCCGGGGAACCTGCACCTGATCAACGGCCTGTACGACGCGCACCGCAGCGGGGCGCCGGTGCTGGCGATCGCCTCGCACATCCCGTCCAACCAGATCGGCACCGGGTTCTTCCAGGAGACCCACCCCGAGCAGTTGTTCGCCGAGTGCAGCCACTTCAGCGAGCTGGTGTCGCAGGCGGAGCAGATGCCGCGGCTGCTGCGGATCGCGATGCAGACCGCGGTCGGGCGCGGCGGGGTGTCGGTGCTGAGCATCCCGGGTGACGTGTCGGAGCGGCGGGCCACCGGCTCCGCGGCCGAGACGGTGCACGTGGTCGAGCCGTCGCCCGTGGTGCCGCGGGAGGCGGCCATCGCGGAGCTGGCCGAGGTGCTCGACAGCGGCGAGAAGGTGATGCTGTTCGCCGGCGCCGGTTGCCGGGACGCGCACGACGAGGTGATGTCGCTGGCCGGCCGCCTGCAAGCGCCGGTGGGCCACTCGCTCGGCGGCAAGGAGTGGATCCAGTTCGACAACCCGTACGACGTCGGCATGAGCGGCCTGCTCGGGTACGGCGCGTGCTACGACGCGATGCACGAGGCGGACCGCGTGGTGCTGCTGGGCACGGACTTCCCGTACGACGGGTTCCTGCCACAGGCGCGCACCGTGCAGATCGACACGAACCCGGCGCACCTGGGCCGCCGCACACCGCTGGACCTGGCGGTGCACGGCTCGGTGAAGGAGACGCTGGCGGCGGTGCTCCCCCGCCTGCGGCAGCGCACCGACCGGTCCTTCCTGGACCGCATGCTGCACGAACACGCGCGGCGGCTGGAGAAGGTGGTCGACGCGTACACGAAGGACATCGAGCACCACACCCCGATCCACCCCGAGTACGCGGCGGCGGTGCTGGACGAGGTCGCCGCCGACGACGCGGTGTTCACAGTGGACACCGGGATGGGCAACGTGTGGGCGGCGCGGTACCTGACGCCGAACGGGCGACGGCGGGTGATCGGCTCGTTCCGCCACGGCAGCATGGCCAACGCGCTGCCGCACGCCATCGGCGCCGCGCTGTCCTCGCCCGGCCGCCAGGTGGTGTCCATCTCGGGCGACGGCGGGCTGGCGATGCTGATGGGCGACCTGCTGACGCTGTCGCTGTACGACGTGCCGGTGAAGGTGGTGCTGTTCAACAACGCGTCGCTGGGCATGGTGAAGCTGGAGATGCTCGTGGACGGCCTCCCGTCCTACGGCACGGACCACACGCCGGTCGACTTCAGCGCGATCGCCGCGGCGTGCGGCATCTGGTCGACGCGGGTCGACCACCCGGGCGAGGTGCGGTCGGCCCTGACGAAGGCGTTCGAGCACCAGGGGCCCGCGCTGGTCGAGCTGACCACGGACCCCAACGCGATGTCCATCCCGCCCAAGATCACGAGCGAGATGCTGCGGGGCTTCGCGCTGGCCGCGAGCAAGACGGTGCTGAACGGCGGGGTGGGCAAGATGGTCGAGCTGGCGCGCAGCAACCTGCGCAACATCCCACGCCCCTGAGGGTCGCCGCGGACCGGCCTCGCTCCGTGGATGCCGGCCAGCATCCACGGAGAGGGCGATCGATGGCTTGATCACCTCGCGCGCGGCGCCGTCCGCGGACGGCAGCGCACGTCGCGGCAGGACTTCCGCACCTCACCCCGGCGTGACCGCCCACCGCCACGCGCGGGGCTGCCGTGGTCAGTGCGGCTGGAAGTCCGGGTAGTAGGCCGCGGCCGCCTTGGCGGTGTCGACGTTCCGTGGGAAGAGTTCTGCTTCGTAGGCGCGGATGGCCGCGTCGATGTCCTCGGGCTGTTGCGCGATGGCGTTGCCGAGCCGGCCGGCGTCGAAGAGCGCCCAGTTCGCCCCTTCGCCGTCCGGCGGTGCCAGGTGGGCGGCGTCCCCGATCAGCGTGACCCCGGGGACGTGTTCCCAGCGGTGCCCGATCGGCAGCCCGTACAGGGGGCGGAAAACCGGCGGGATGTCGCTGTCCGCGACCAACGCGACGAGCTCTGGCGCCCACCCCTCGAACATCGCCGCGACCGTGCGGGCGGCCGCGGGGCCGTCATCGAAGTCGATGCCGTCGAACCAGTCGAGCGGCTTGTCGAACATGGCGTAGGAGTGCAGCGTGTCCGCGCGCTCGCGCTGCACGCCCAGACCGATGCCGGTGGTTTCGTCGTAGGCCGTCATCGAGCCGCCGCCGACCAGGGCCAGCGTGGCGGGGTGGCGGGTGCCGCTGTCGAACAGGTACGTCTCGATCATCGAGCGCCCGGCGTAGGTGGGCGTGGCATCGGAAAGCAGTGGCCGGACCTTCGACCAGGCGCCGTCGGCGCCGATGAGCACGTCGGTGACGATCGTCGATCCGTCGGCGAAGGTCACTTCGTGGCAACCGTCCTCGAGGGTCCGGACGCTCCGGGTCTTGTGGCCCCAGACGACCGCGCCGGGAGGCAGGGAGTCCAGCAGCAGCTGCCGGAGCTCGCCACGCTGCACCTCGGGGCGGCCTCCGGCGGGGTCGTCGGGCACGTCAGCCAGGACGGTGCCGTCAGGCGCCACGTCGCGGGATGCCTGGCGTCCTTCGAGGACGAGGGACCGGAAGCCGTCCATCAGGCCGGCGGCACGGATCCCGTGCTGTCCGTTGTAGTCGTGGATGTCGAGCATGCCGCCCTGGCCCCGGGCCTGCGCCGACGTCTCCGCCTCGTACACGGTGGACGGGATTTCGTGCACCGCCAGGGTTCGCGCCAGCGTCAGCCCGGCAAGACCGGCCCCGATGATCGCGATCTGAGTCATGCGTGCGTTCCTTGCTGCTGATGGGTGAAGGGCGGGTCGATCCGGGATGTGAGCTGCGCCAGGAGGTCGTGGAGCCGCGCCCGCCCCTCCGCGCCCAGCGGCGCGAGGATCGACTCCTCGACCCGGTCCATGGCCTCTTCGAAACCCTGGATCAGTTCGGAGCCGGCTGGGGTGACGCGCACCCGGCGGCTGCGTGCGTCATCCTCCTGTGCCTGGCGTTCCACGAGCCCGCGGCGCTCGAGCCCGGCCAACAGCCGCGAGACACCCGGCGCACTGGTGCGCATGGCCCGCGCGACGTCCCGCTGGATGGCGTCCGGGTTCTTGGTCAGGTACGCCAGCACCGCGCTCTGCTCGTGGGTGAGGCCGCGTTCCCGGATCCAGTCTTCGGCGATGCGCCGCTGCCCCCACACGACCCACCGCATCAGTTCCAGCGTGCTCTCCCGCTCCGGCTCGCTCATAGTTAACATGGTAACTGTTGCATAGTTAACTATCAACCGCTTAGGGTCGCAACGTGCTGGTTCTCCGTTCGATCGCACTGTTCGTGCTGGCGGCGCTCGCCGAGATCGGTGGCGCCTGGCTCGTCTGGCAGGGTGTCCGCGAGCACCGCGGGTGGATCTGGATCGGCGCGGGCGTGATCGCGCTCGGGTTGTACGGCTTCGTCGCCACCCTGCAGCCGGACGCCAACTTCGGCCGAATCCTCGCCGCCTACGGCGGTGTGTTCGTCGCCGGCTCGCTGGCCTGGGGCGTGGTCGCCGACGGGTACCGGCCCGACCGGTTCGACGTCATCGGCGCGCTCATCTGCTCGCGGGCGTCGCGGTCATCATGTACGCCCCGCGCGGCTGAACATCGTTTCACCGACCGCGCCGGGGGTAGCAGCACAGCCGTGGGGCACGTCGTGGCGCTGCGGGCGCTCAAACTCGGGGATTTCCTCGTCACCGTTCCGGCGCTCAAGGCGATCCGCCGCGCGTGGCCGGACCACGAGATCACGTTCGCGACCTCCGGCTGGCTCGGCCCGCTCGTCGAGCTGACCGGCTGTGTCGACACCGTCCTGCCCACCCACGGCATGACCCCGCTCGACCCGCGGGCCAGCCACCCCGCCGTCGCCGTCAACCTGCACGGCACCTGCCCGCACAGCAACGCCGTCCTCGACACCCTCGGCCCCCGCCGCCGCATCGGCCACAGTGGACACGGCTGGCCAGGTCCGAAGTGGATGGACGACCTGCACGAACGCGACCGCTGGTGCCGCCTGCTCACCGAGCACGGCATTCCCGCCGACCCCGGCGACCTCCACCTCCCACCGCCCCCGCGCACCAGCCCCGCGCCGGGCGCGGTCGTCATCCACCCCGGTGCCGCCTTCGGCAGCAAACGCTGGCCCGTCGAGCGCTTCGCCACCGTCGCCCGGGCGCTCCGCGCGGCCGGTCACCGCGTGGTGATCACCGGCAGCACGTCCCAACAGGACCTCGCCGCCACCCTCGCCGCGCCCGCGGACCGCCTCGCCGGGCGCACCGGCCTGCTCGACCTCGCGGCGCTCGTCGCCCAGGCCCGGCTGGTGATCTCCGGCGACACGGGCATCGCGCACCTCGCCTACGCCTTCGGCACCCCGTCGGTCACGTTGTTCGGCCCCGTCCCGGCCCGGCACTGGACCGCCACCCGGCCCGCACCGCACGCTGTCAGCCGACGAGCTGCGCCGCGGCGACCCGTTCTCGCCCGATCCGGACCCGGCGTTGCTGCAGGTCCAGCCCGCCGACGTGCTCGCCGCGGCCGCGAAGCTGGTTTGCGGGCCTGCGGAAGTGGTAGCCGGGAGCGGACGAAGGGAGGCGTTCGTGCCGGACGAGAAGCACGACGAGCTGGCCGAGTCGAGGCAGGCACTGGCCGAGGCGAAGGAAGCGGCGCGGGACGCGAAGCTCACGCGGCCCCACGAGCAGGCCGAGCAGGAGGGCGCCCCGGCCGAACACCCGCCCCACCAGGAGGACGACGACCACTTCTCCCCCTCCTGAGGGACGCGACCTACGCGCGCACCGCCGCCGCGACCTCGGCCACCAGGCCCGGATCCGCCTCGTACGGCAGGTAGAGCGTCGCGCGCGTGAACAGGTCGCCGTAGCGGCGCCGCACCTCGGCCGCGACCTCGGCGGGCTTGCCCACCACGGCGATCGCGGACAGCAGCTCGTCGTCGACGAGCGTGCCCATCCGCTCCCACTCGCCGCGCCGGGACAGCCGGTGCAGCTCGTCGCCCAGCTCGCCGCGGTCGTGCAGCTCCAGCACCCCGCGGTAGGCCGGCGTCGAACCGTAGAACGCGATCTGCCGCCGCGTGCCCGCGAGCGCGGCGGCGATCTCGGCGTCCGACCGGCCGGTCACCACCATCGGCGAGCCGACCAGTTCGAAGCCGTCCAGCGAGTCCCGCCCGGACCGCAGCGCCGGCACCGTCACCTCGCGCAGGTACCGCTCGGTGGTGAAGCCGTGGCACAGGAAGCCGTCCGCGACCTCACCCGCCACGCGCGTCATGCCCTCACCCACGCCCGCGAGCAGCACCTTCGGCGGACCGTACGGGTGGGGCTGCGGCGTGAACATCGGGGTCATCACCGTGTGGGTGTAGAACTCGCCGCGGAAGTTGAGGCGCGCGCCGGTCTGCCAGGTGTCCCAGATCGCCCGCAGCGCCAGCACGAACTCGCGCATCCGGGCGGCCGGCTGCGACCACGGCATCGAGAACCGCCGCGTGACGTGGGTCTTGATCTGCGTGCCGAGGCCGAGCAGCAGCCGTCCGCCGGAGAGTTCCTGCAGGTCGTTCGCGGTCTGCGCGACGGTCATCGGGTTGCGCGCGAACGCCACCGCGATCGCCGTGCCGAGCGTGACGCGCTCGGTGACCGTGGCGCCGAGCGCCAGCGGCAGGAACGGGTCGTGCTTGACCTCGGTGGTCCACACGCCGTCGAAACCGTCGCGCTCGGCCCGCCGCATCGTCTCCCGGGAGTCGGCCGGACTGGAGAACGGGACCGCGAAATCGACCTTCACCCGCCGAACGCTACCGCCTGCGGTTCCGGAACAGGCACTCCTGCGCGAGGCTCGCCAGCAGCACACCGTCCCGCGTGCGCACGGTGCCGGTGTACCAGCCGCGGCCGCCCGCGACGCTCTGCGGCACCAGGTCCATGTGCACCCAGTCGTCGAGACGGCCCGGCCGGTGGAACCACACGGCGTGGTCCAGGCTCGACGACGCGGACGCCTCCTCGTTGCCGAAGGCCGCGACGCCGGACGAGATGTCCGACAGGTAGGTCAGAACGCAGGCGTGGATGAGCGGGTTGTCGGGCAGTTCGAGCTTGCAGCGCGCCCAGAAGCGCGTCGGCCACTGGCCGTCCGGGTAGGGCTGCGGCGGCAGCGCGCCCTGCATCGAGAACAGCCGCGGCATGCCGCCGCCGGGCAGCTGCTCCGGATCGCCCTCGGGACGCTCCGGGTGCGCCTCGCGGTCGACACCCTCCTCGCGACGGTGGAAGGACGCCGACATGTTGAAGATGACCTCGCCGTTCTGCACGGCGACCACCCGGCGGGCGGAGTAGGAGCCGCCGTCGCGATCCCGGTCGACGTGGAAGATCGTCGGGCGCGTCGCGTCACCCGGGCGGAGGAAGTAGCCGTGCAGCGAGTGCGGCAGCCGGTCCTCCGCCACGGTGCGCCCGGCCGCGGCGAGCGCCTGCGCGGCGACCTGGCCCCCGTAGAGCGGCAGGGGGTCGTCGAACACGAGGTTGGCGCGGTAGAGGTCGCGGTCGATCTCCTCGAGGTCGAGCAGGTCGGCCAGGGTGGGCTCGTCCACCGCTTTCTCACTGACGGCGTGCATTACCGCACGGTAATACAGGAAGTACGCGCGGGCAGGCGCTGGTAGACGGGCATCACAACGGGCGGGACGCCCCTGCCCGGGGGACACTGAACCGCATGCGGCGACTCGACGAAGTCCGATCCGGGCCAACGCTGGCCGAGCACGTCGCCGCCGCGCCGCTCGTCGACCACCACGTGCACGGCGCGTTCACGGTCGAGCTGGAGCGGGCCGAGTTCGAGGGGCACCTCAACGAGGGTTCGCCCGACCCGATCCCGCCGTGGATGACGCAGTTCGACTCGCAGCTCGGGTTCGCGGTGCGGCGGTGGTGCGCGCCGGTGCTCGACCTGCCCGAGCACGCCCCCGCCGACGAGTACTGGAAGCGCCGCACCGAGCTGGGTGTGGCGGAGGTGACGCGGCGGTTCCTCGGCGGCGCGGGGGTGAGCGACTGGATCGTCGACACCGGGTACGCCACGAGTTCGCTGCTCGGGCTGGAGGGCATGGAGTCGGCCTCCGGCGCGCGGGCGCACGAGGTGGTGCGGCTGGAGGCGCTGGCCGAGGAGATCGCGCTGGAGAACGTGTCCGGGCGCGACTACGCCGACGCCTTCACCGCCCGGCTGGCCACGCGGGCCGAGCACGCGGTGGGGGCCAAGTCGATCCTGGCCTACCGCACGGGCTTCGACATCGACCTGACCCCGCCGTCGCCGGCCGAGGTGACGCTGGCGGCGGACCGGTGGCTGGACACGACGGGCGACGAGCCGCGGCTGGACGACGAGGTGCTGATCCGGTTCGGCCTGCACGCGGCGATCTCGCGAGGCCTGCCGCTGCAGCTGCACACCGGGATCGGCGACCGGGACCTCGACCTGCACCGCGTCAACCCGTTGCACCTGCTGGACTTCCTGCGCGCGACGCCGGACGTGCCGGTTCTGCTGCTGCACTGCTACCCGTACCACCGCGAGGCCGGGTACCTGGCGCAGGCGTTCCCGAACGTGCACTTCGACGTGGGGCTGGGCATCAACCACACGGGGGTGCGCAGCGTGGCGGTGGTGGCGGAGTCGTTCGAGCTGGCGCCGTTCGCGAAGCAGCTGTACTCGTCGGACGCGTGGGGGCCACCGGAGCTGCACTACCTCGGCGCGCTGCTGTGGCGCCGCGCGGTGACCACGACGTTCGGCCGGTGGGTCGCCGAGGGCGACTGGTCGGAGCCCGACGCGCGGCGCGTGGTGACCATGATCGCGCGCGACAACGCGCGGCGCGTTTACCGGGTTTGAGCGCGTAGTGAGCCGGCGCGGGGCCGCCACACTGCAGCGCGGCACGCCGCGTGGCGACGATGCGCCACGACGAGCCCGCCCGGCTCAGCGGCCTCAGCCACGCCGCGATGCGGCAAGCTCCCGCCGCTCACCAGCCCCGGCCCGCGTCGCGACACGGGCAGGCCGCCGCGGCTCACCAACCCGCGCCCCGGTAGCTCACCAGCCCTGGCCGCGCAGCCGGTCGAGCAGGCGGCGGTCCCGCTTCGTGGGGCGGCCCGCTCCGCGCTCGCGGCGGGCGACCGGCGTCAGGGCCTCCGGCGGGGGCGCCGGGGTGCGGTCGATGTAGCACGTGGCGGCGTCGGGGGCGCCCACCCGCTTTTCGATGACGCGCACGACCTCGACGATCCGCGTCCGGTCATGGACGCGCGCCCGCACGGTGTCGCCGGGGTGCACGCCCGTCGCGGGCTTCGCCGGGCGGTCGTTGACCCGCACGTGCCCGCCGCGACAGGCCGCGGCCGCGTCGGATCGGGTCTTCGTCAGACGGACCGCCCACAGCCAGCGGTCCACGCGCGTGGACTCCATGGTCATCCATCTTGCCTCGCCGGCGCCTTGACCGGCAGGATCGCCACCAGCCCGGCCGCGAGGATCAGCACGATCCCCGCCATGCCGGCGCGCTGGCTGTCGAAGATCGCGATGAACCCGCTGAACGCCAGCGGCCCCAGGAAGCTCACCGCCCGCCCGGTGGTCGCGTACAGGCCGAACGCCTCGCCCTCCCGCTCCGGCTCGACGATGCGCGCCAGGAACGTCCGGCTCGCCGCCTGCGCCGGGCCGAGGAACACCGACAGCGCCAGCCCGCACACCCAGAACGTCGCCTTGCCGGGCAGCGCGGTCAGCGCGACGCCGATGATCACCAGCGCGATCAGCGACGTCACGATCACGGTCTTGGGCCCGAGCCGGTCGTCCAGCCGGCCACCGCTGACCGCGCCGATCCCGGCGGTCACGTTCGCCACGATCGCGAACATCACGACCTCGGTCTGGCTGAACCCGAACGTTCCCGCCGCGACCACGCCGCCGAAGGTGAAGATCGCGGTCAGGCCGTCGCGGTAGATCGCGCTCGCGGCGAGGAACCACAGCGTCCGCCGGTCCGTCCGCCACAGGTGCGCCAGCCGCTTGGCGAGCACCTTGTAGCCGGAGAAGAAGTTGCCCCTGGCCTGTTCGCGGGACGGCGGGTTCTCCGGCACGAACAGCAGCACCGGCAGGGCGAACACCAGGAACCACACCGCCACGAACAACGCCACCGCGCGGATGTTCAGGCCGTCCTCGGAGGTGACGCCGAAGAGCCCGACGTCCGGCTGCACGAACGCGAACAACACGATCGCGAGCGCGATGACGCTGCCGAAGTAGCCCATGCCCCAGCCGAAGCCGGACACTCGGCCCATCGTCTTCGGCGTGGACACCTGCACGAGCATCGCGTTGTAGTTGACCTCGGCGAACTCGAAGAACACGCTGCCGACCGCGAGCAGGATGAGGCCGGCCAGCAGGTAGGACGGCTCGTCCTGGACGAAGAACAGCCCGGCGGTGCAGGCGATCGCGATGGCGCTGTGGATGCCGAGCCAGAGCTTGCGCCTGCCGCCGACGTCGCTGCGCTGCCCGGTGACCGGGGCCAGCAGGGCGACCGCCACACCGGCGATCGTCAGCGCGACGCCAAGCGCTTGCGACCCGCTTTCCGTGTCGGCGGCGACACCGTCGGTGAGGTAGACGGAGAAGACGAACGTGAGGATGACGGCGCTGAACGCGGACGCTCCCCAGTCCCAGAACGCCCAGCTCAGCACGGCTTTGCGCGCGCCCGGCGAGGCCTTGGCGGTGACGGTCACGGCATGATTGTCCACGAGCCGGATGAACCGCGCCGCCCGGCCGGGTGAACGGCGTCACGCCCCGTCGCGGTGGTGCGCGGGCTGGCGACTCGATGCCCGGAGAGGCCAACACGGCACCCGGAACAGGCGGGACGGCGCCGGGAAGGGCAAACGCGCCGCGGGTGGCGTGTTGGCCGGTGCGGGCGGCGTGTTGGCCGGTGCACGCAGCGTGTTTGCCAGTGCGGATGGTGGGTGGGCGGGCGCGTGGTGGGTGGGCGGGGCGCGTGGTGCGTTGGGTCACCGGTGCGGAGCCAACTGGCAAATGTTGACAACGTCACGGATCGTGCCCAGCGGTAACCCGGGCGGGCCGCTTGGCGATACCAGGGGTATCTGGAAGATCGCGGGAGGGGTTTCGCAGTGGGTTTGGGCCAGTCCAAGACTCCGGTCACCGACCGTCCGGTCTGGCTTGTCCTGACGGCGGTGTTCGCGGTGACCGCGGCGGTGCAGGTCTACCTGGCGCTCGCCATGTCCGTGTGGTTGTCCGGCGTTCTGGCGATCGTGCTCGCCTTCGCCGCGGCGGGATCACTGGCCGCCGCGGCGAAGGCGGTGCCCATCACACGTCGAAGTCGACCGTGAGCGCGTCGGACACCGGCAGCGACTGGCAGGTCAGCACGAACCCGTCGGCGACCTCGCCCTCCTCGAGCGCGAAGTTGCGGCGCATGTCCGCGGCACCGGCGGTCACCTTCGCCCGGCACGTGCCGCACACGCCGCCCTTGCACGCGAACGGCAGGTCCGGCCGCACGCGCTGAGCACTGTCCAGCACCGGCACGTCCCGTGGCACGGCGACCGTCGTGGCGCGGCCGTCGAGGATGATCGTCGCCTGGGTGACGACCCCGTCGAGCGGCTTCTCCTCGTGCCGCACCGGCTCCGGCGGCACGTCGTCCACATAGAACAGTTCCTGGTGGATCCGCGACGACGGCACTCCGGCGGCACGCAACCGTTCTTGCGCCACCGTGACCATCCCGAACGGCCCGCACAGCCACCAGTGCCCGACCGCCGACACGTCCGGGAACAACGCCAGCAACGCCGACAGCTTCTCACCGTCGAGCCGCCCGGTGAACAGCTCCGCCTCGCGCGGCTCCCGGGACAGCACGTGCACCAGCTCCAGCCGGTCCGGGTAGCGGTCCTTCAGGTCGGCCAGCTCGTCGGCGAACATCACGGTGTCCGTGCGGCGGTTGCCGTACAGCACGGTGACCGTCGCGGCCGGGTCGCGCAGCACCGTCGCCGCGATCGACAGCACCGGCGTGATGCCCGAGCCGGCCGCGATCAGCACGTGGTGCTCCGGCACCGACAGGTCGGGCGTGAAGTTCCCGGTCGGCGTGCCGACCTCGATCTCGTCGCCCGGCCGCACCTGGTGCACCAGCCACGTCGAGAACAGCCCGTCCGGCACCTCGCGCACCCCGATGCGCGGCTTGCTGCCCTCGGGCGAGCAGATCGAGTACGACCGGCGCTCCTCGCGCCCGTCGATCGTCCGCCGCAGCGTCAGCGACTGCCCAGCCCGGAACGCGTAGGCGTCCGCCAGCTCCTCCGGCACGTCGAAGGTGACCGCGACGGCGTCGTCGCACAGGGGCGTCACCTCGGCCACGGTCAGCGTGTGGAAGTCGCCCCGCAGCCTCGATTTGGTGCTCGCGGTCACCTCAGATCTCCTTGACGTGCTCGAAGGGTTCGTCGCAGGACCGGCAGCGCAGCAACGACTTGCAGGCGGTGGCCCCGAACTCCGACACCAGCTCGGTGTCCGCCGACCCGCACCGCGGGCAGGACACCCGGCGCACCGGCGGGCTCAGCGTCAGCGGGATCGGCCCGGACGGCCGCCGCGGCGCGCTGCCCGGCGGCGCGATACCCGCCTCGGCCAGCGCCCGGCGGCCCCGCTCGCTGATCCAGTCGGTGCTCCAGGCCGGCTGCAGCACCGTGCGGACCTCGACGCGCGAGTACCCGGCGCCCTGCAGCGCGTGCACCAGGTCGTCGCGCATGGTGTCCATGGCCGGGCACCCGGTGTAGGTGGGCGTGATCGACACCGTGACCGCACCGTCCTGTTCGGACACCTCGCGCAGCACGCCGAGGTCGGCCAGCGTCAGCATCGGCAGCTCGGGGTCGCGGACGGTCTCCGCGACGGCGCGGGCGCTCACCATGTCGCCTCCGGATGGGCGCGGGCGACGCTCTGCAGCTCGGCCAGCAGGTAGCCCATCGCCTCGGTGTGCCGGCCACCCCGGCCGGTCTGCCCGTTGACCCCGGCCTTGCCCGCGATCTCCGGGCGGGCCAGGGAACCGGCGGCGAACACCTGCGCCAGCACGTCGTCAAATTCCGCGCGCACCGAAGCCGGGTCGACCGCGACACCCGCCGCGGCCAGCCGCGACTCGGTCTCGTGGGGCACGAACAGCTCGTCCACGAACGGCCAGATCCCGTCCAGCCCGGCCTGCATCCGCTCGTGCGAGAACGCGGTGCCGTCGCCGAGCCGCACGGCCCACTGGGCGGCGTAGTCGCGGTGGTAGGTCAGCTCCTTGACGCCCTTGTCGGCGATCGCGGCGAGCACCGGGTCCACCGACGACCGCAGCCGCTGGAACAACGCCAGCCGCCAGGTCGAGAACACCAGCAGCACCGCGATGAGCTGCCCGAAGTCGCCGCGCTCCAGCTCGGCGAGCCGGACGTTGCGGAACTCGTGCTCGTCGCGGAAGAACGCGTAGTCGTCCTCGCCGCGGTCTGAACCATCGGCCTTGCCCGCGCGCGCCAGGAGCAACCGCGCCTGGCCCAGCAGGTCGAGGCCGATGTTGGCGATCGCGACCTCGTCCTCCAGCTCGGGCGCGCGGGTGCACCACTGCTGCAGCCGGTGCGAGAACACCAGCGCGTCGTCGCCCAGCATCAGGCAGTACCGCGCCAGGTCCGCACCGTCCACACCGGACGGCACCGAGGTGTCGACCCCGGCGAGCGGGTCCTCGAACCCGGTGCCGAACGCCCACCGCGAGTCGTCGTGAGCGTCGATCAAAGCCTCGTAGGCGTTGTCAAAGGACATCATCAGCTCACATGTGGGGAACGTTGTCGGGGATGTCGTAGAACGTCGGGTGCCGGTACACCTTGTCGCCCGACGGCGCGAAGAACGGGTCCTTCTCGTCCGGCGAGGACGCGGTGATGTCGGCGGCCTTGACCACCCAGATGCTGACGCCCTCGTTGCGCCGCGTGTACAGGTCACGCGCGTTGTGCAGGGCCATCTGGTCGTCGGCCGCGCGCAGCGACCCGACGTGCACGTGGTTGAGGCCTCGCTTGCCGCGCACGAACACCTCGTACAGCGGCCACTCGCTCTTGCTCACTTCGCCTCCGCCATCTTGCGCGCGTGCGCGGCCGCGGCCTCGCGGACCCACGCGCCGTCTTCGTGCGCCTGCCGCCGCCGCGCCAGCCGCTCGGTGTTGCATGGGCCGTTGCCCGCGACGACCTGCTTCATCTCGTCCCAGTCGACCTGGCCGAAGTCGTAGTGCCCGCGCTCGGGGTTCCACTTGAGGTCCGGGTCCGGCAGGGTCACGCCGAGCGCCTCGGCCTGCGGCACGGTCATGTCGACGAACCGCTGGCGCAGCTCGTCGTTGGTGTGCCGCTTGATCTTCCACGCCATCGACTGCGCGGTGTTGGCCGATTCGGCGTCCGGCGGGCCGAACATCATCAGCGACGGCCACCAGAACCGGTTCACCGCGTCCTGCACCATGTCGCGCTGCGCCTGCGTGCCCTTCATCATCGTCATCAGCAGCTCGTAGCCCTGCCGCTGGTGGAACGACTCCTCCTTGCAGATCCGGATCATCGCCCTGGCGTACGGCCCGTAGGAGGACCGGCACAGCGGCACCTGGTTGCAGATCGCGGCGCCGTCGACGAGCCAGCCGATCGCGCCCACGTCGGCGAACGTCAGCGTCGGGTAGTTGAAGATCGACGAGTACTTCTGCCTGCCGCTGATCAGCTTCTCGGTCAGGTCCGCGCGGTCGGCGCCCAGCGTCTCCGCCGCCGAGTACAGGTACAGCCCATGCCCGGCCTCGTCCTGCACCTTCGCCAGCAGGATCGCCTTGCGCCGCAACGACGGCGCGCGGGTGATCCAGTTGCCCTCCGGCTGCATGCCGATGATCTCGGAGTGCGCGTGCTGCGCGATCTGCCGGATCATCGTCTTGCGGTAGCCCTCCGGCACCCAGTCCCGCGGCTCGATCCGCTGGTCCTTTTCGATGGTGTGCTCGAAGTGCCGTTCGAGGTCCTTCTCGTCGAGGATGGCAGTCATCGGTTCTCCTTGGCCACCAGGGTGAGCACGTCGTACTTGGCGACGGACTCGCCCGCGGAGTTGGTCACGTCGGCGTCCCAGCGCACCTCGCCGTAGTCGGCGTTCTCGCGCGGGGTGATCTGCTTGGCGGTCAGCGTCACGGTCAGCTCGTCGCCGGGCTTGACCGGGGTCAGGAACCGCAGGTTCTCCAGGCCGTAGTTGGCCAGCACCGGCCCCGGCTCGGGCGAGACGAACAGGCCGGCGGCGAACGACACGACCAGGTAGCCGTGCGCCACGATGCCGCCGAACAGCGGGTTCGCGGCCGCCGCTTCGGGGTCGGTGTGGGCGTAGAACGTGTCGCCGGTGAACTCGGCGAAGTGGTCCACGTCCTCCTGGGTCACGGTGCGTGGCCCAGCCACCACGCTGTCGCCGATCTTCAGCTCTGCCAACGACTTGCGGAACGGGTGCACGTCCTCGGTGTTGCGCGGCGCGCCCTCCACCCAGCGGCCGGTGACCGCGGACAGCACCTTCGGGCTGCCCTGCACGGCGGTGCGCTGCATGTGGTGCAGCACGCCGCGGATGCCGCCCATCTCTTCGCCGCCGCCGGCGCGGCCCGGGCCGCCGTGCACCAGGCCCGGCATCGGCGAACCGTGGCCGGTCGACTCCTTCGCGTCGTCGGCGTCGAGCACCAGCAGGCGGCCGTGCCACGGCGCCACGCCAAGCACGACCTCGCGGGCGAACTGCGCGTCACCGGTCACGACCGACCCGGCGAGGCTGCCCTGGCCGCGGGCGGCGTAGCCGATGACCTGCTCGACCGAGGTGTAGGGCATCAGCGTGGAGACCGGGCCGAAGGCCTCGACCTCGTGCGGCTCGGCGCGGTCGGCGTCGCCCTTGAGCAGCACCGGCGAGATGAACGCGCCGTGCTCGGCGTCGGCGTCGACCACCTCGACCCGCTCCGGGTCGCCGAACACGACGCTGGAGGCGTCCTGCAGCGCCTTGAGCGAGCGGCGGACCTCCTCGCGCTGCTCCAGGCTGGCCAGCGCGCCCATGCGGACACCTTCGGCGGCCGGGTTGCCGATCTTGACCTTCGCCAGGCGCTCGGCGGCGGCCTCGGCCACGTCGTCGAGCAGCTCGGCAGGCACGAAGGCGCGGCGGATCGCTGTGCACTTCTGGCCCGCCTTGACGGTCATCTCGGTGACCAGCTGCTTGACGTAGAGGTCGAACTCAGCCGTGCCGGGCTTGGCGTCCGGGCCGAGGATCGAGCAGTTCAGCGAGTCGGCCTCGGCGTTGAAGCGAACGGCCTGGCGCACGATCACCGGGTGGGTGCGCAGCTTCTGCGCGGTCGACGCCGACCCGGTGAACGACACCAGGTCCTGCTCGGTGAGGTGGTCCAGCAGGTCGCCGGCGCTGCCGGAGATCAGCTGCAGCGTGCCCTCGGGGATCAGGCCGGATTCGATGATCAGCTCGACGACCCGCTCGGTCAGGTACGCGGTCTGGCTGGCCGGCTTCACCAGGCTCGGCACGCCCGCGAGGAACGCCGGGGCGAACTTCTCCAACGGGCCCCACACCGGGAAGTTGAAGGCGTTGATCTGCACCGCGACACCCCGCAGCGGGGTGGCGATGTGCTGGCCGAGGAACGTGCCGCCCTTGCTCAGCGGCTCCACGTTGCCGTCGACGTAGACGGTGTCGTTGGGCAGCTCGCGCTTGCCCTTGCCGGAGTAGGCGAACAACACGCCGATGCCGCCGTCGACGTCGAACTTGGAGTCGCCGAGCGTGGCGCCCGTCTTCGCGGACAGCTCGTACAGCTCGTCGCGGTGCTCGCGCAGGTGGGAGGCCACGGCCTTGAGCAGCGCGGCCCGCTGGTGGAAGGTCAGCTCGCGCAGGGCAGGTCCGCCGACGCGGCGGCCGTGGTCGAGCGCGGCGGCCATGTCGATGCCGGCGGAGGAGATCCGTGCGACCTCGGCGCCGGTGACCGCGTCGTGCAGGGGCGCCCCCTCGCCCTCCCCGGTCCGCCAGCCGCCGCTGACGTAGCTGCGCAGCATCCTCGTCGACTGCTGGGCCATCGTTCCTCGCTTCCCCGGATTAACCAACCGAACGTTCAGGAAGTCATGGTAGCGTCTCGGCATGGCTGACGAAAGCACCAGTGACGTTGTTTCCGTTTCCCGCGAAGGCGCAGTGGCCACGGTGACGATGCTCCGGCCCGCCCTCACCGGCGAACTGAAGACCGAGCTGCGGGACGCGCTCGAGCTCGTCGCCTCCGACGAGACGGTCCGCGCCGTCGTGCTCACCGGCGCCGGCCGGGCGTTCTGCGTGGGTCAGGACCTGGCCGAGCACGCCGACGCGCTGCGCGCCGACCCGGCCACCGCGTTCGCCACCATCGACGACCACTACAACCCCATCGTCACCACGCTGGCGACCATGCCAAAACCGGTGGTCGCGGCCGTCAATGGCACGTGCGTCGGCGCGGGGCTCGGGTTCGCGCTCGCCTGCGACCTGCGGGTCACCGCGGACACCGCGAAGTTCGGCACCGCGTTCACCGGCATCGGCCTGACCAGCGACTCCGGCCTGTCCGCCAGCCTCGCGCGGGCCGTCGGCGCGGCCAGGGCGAGCGAACTCGTCCTGCTCGGCGAGACCTTCACCGCCGCGCAGGCCGCGGAGTGGGGCATCGCGGGGCGCGTCGTGCCCGCCGACGAGGTGGCCGCCACCGCCGCCGACCTGGCCGCCCGGCTGGCCGCGGGCCCCACCCGCGCCTACGCGGAGGCCAAGCGCGCGCTCGCCGCATCCTGGGGCGCGCCGTTGCCGGAAGTCCTGCGCCTGGAAGGCGAAGCGCAGGCGCGACTGGGGCTGACCGACGACCACCGCGGTGCCGTCGAGGCTTTCCTGAGCAAGTCGAAGCCGGTGTTCCAGGGGTCTTGACAGTGCCGAGGCCGGACGCACATTATTAACCGTCCATTCGGTCAGTAACGACGGAAGGCAGTGCCGCCGTGTCCCAAGCCGCGCAGGCGATGTTCGCCGACGACGTCGCGTCGAAGTCGCTCGGCATCGAACTCGTCGAAGCCGACGCCGGCCGGGCGGTTGCCCGCATGACGGTCACCGAACAGATGGTGAACGGGCACGCGATCGCCCACGGCGGCTACATCTTCCTGCTGGCCGACACGACGTTCGCCTGCGCGTGCAACAGCCACGGCCCGGTGACGGTCGCGGCGGGCGCCGAGATCTCGTTCGTCGCCAGCGCCCGCCTCGGCGACCGCCTGGTCGCCACGGCCGAGGAACGCACGCGTTACGGGCGCAACGGCATCTACGACGTCACGGTGCACCGGGAGACCGGCGCCGGGCGCGAAGTGATCGCCGAATTCCGCGGCCGCAGCCGCACGATCGGGAAGAACTGAGGAGCCGGCCCCCATGACGACCATGCACAGCGACGTGCCTCACGCGAAGCGCCTCGGCACCGCGCCGGCGCCGGACGACCTGACCGCCGCCGAGCGGATGAGCGTCGACGAGCTGCGCGCCACCCAGCTGGAACGTCTGCAGTGGACACTGCGGCACGCCTACGAGAACGTGCCGTTCTACCGCCGCAAGTTCGACGAGGCCGGGGTGCACCCGGACGACTGCCGCGAGTTGTCGGACCTGGCGAAGTTCCCCTGCACCACCAAGCACGACCTGCGGGACAACTACCCGTTCGGCATGTTCGCCGTGCCCCAGGAGCAGGTGCGCCGCATCCACGCCTCCAGCGGCACCACCGGCAAGCCGACCGTGGTCGGCTACACCGAGGCCGACATCGACACCTGGGCGACGGTGATGGCCCGCTCGATCTACGCGGCGGGCGGGCGGCCGGGGCACAAGGTGCACGTGGCCTACGGCTACGGCCTGTTCACCGGCGGGCTCGGCGCGCACTACGGCGTGGAGAAGCTGGGCTGCACCGCGATCCCCGCGTCCGGCGGCATGACCGCGCGGCAGGTGCAGATCATCACCGACTTCCAGCCCGAGGTCATCATGGTGACCCCGTCGTACATGCTGACGCTGCTGGACGAGTTCGAGCGCCAGGGCCTGGACCCGGCGAAGTCCTCGCTGCGGGTGGGCATCTTCGGCGCCGAACCGTGGACCGAGCAGATGCGCCGCGAGATCGAGCAGCGGATGGACCTGCACGCCGTGGACATCTACGGCCTGTCCGAGGTGATGGGGCCGGGTGTGGCGCAGGAGTGCGTGGAAACCAAGGACGGCCTGCACATCTGGGAGGACCACTTCTACCCCGAGGTGGTCGACCCGGTCGAGGGGAACGTGCTGCCCGAGGGCGAGACGGGTGAGCTGCTCTTCACCTCGCTCACCAAGCAGGCCATGCCGGTCATCCGGTACCGCACGCGGGACCTGACCGCGCTGCGCCCCGGCACCGCGCGGCCGGCGTTCCGGCGCATGGACAAGGTCACCGGCCGCAGCGACGACATGATCATCCTGCGTGGCGTCAACGTGTTCCCGACGCAGATCGAGGAGATCGTGCTGGCGACCGAGGGCCTGGCGCCGCACTTCCAGCTGAAGCTGACCAAAAAGGACCGGATGGACCACCTCACGGTGCTGGTCGAGGCCCGGCACGACACCGCGGCCGAGCGCCGGGTGTCCGCAGCGTCGGAGATCGCCGCGCGGGTCAAGGACGGCGTCGGGATCAGCGTCGGCGTGGAGGTGCTCGACCCGGACACGCTGGAACGGTCGATGGGCAAGCTGCGCCGTGTGATCGACCAGCGCCCGCCGGCCTGAGACCGGTTGGGATACTGGGGTCATGACGACCGCACCTCCGGCCCGGCCCGCCCGGCGTGGCAGGCCGGGCTACGACCTGGAGTCCCTGCTCGCGGTCGCGGTCAAGCTGTTCAACGAGCGCGGCTACGACGGCACCAGCATGGAGGATCTGTCGCGCAAGCTGGGCATCACCAAGTCCGCCATCTACCACCACGTGCCGAGCAAGCAGGAGCTGTTGCGGCTGGCGGTGAACCGGGCGCTGGACGGGCTGTTCGAGATCGTGGCCGAGCTGGATTCGGTCGACGGGCGCGCGGTGGACCGGCTGGAGTACCTGGTGCGCGGCAGTGTCCGGGTGCTGGTGGACCGGTTGCCGTTCGTGACGCTGCTGCTGCGGGTGCGCGGCAACACGAAGGTGGAGCGGGACGCGCTGGCCCGTCGTCGTGAGTTCGACCACATCGTGTCCGAACTGGTCACCAAGGCCGTCGACGAGGGCGACCTGCGACCGGACATCGACCCGCCGACCGCGGCGCGCCTGTTGTTCGGCATGGTCAACTCGCTGATCGAGTGGTACCGGCCGCGCGGCGGGCAGAGCGGCGACGAGCTGGCGGAGACGGTGGCGGCGGTGGCCTTCGACGGGCTGCGGGTGCGGTCCGCTTAGGACTCGTTTGCCGGGTTTCCCGGGTGAACGGTCTCACACCGGGAATGCACTGGCCGCGCGTGGTGTCCGCACAGTCATGCCGGAAATCCGCAACCTGCGGCTGATCATGGTGGTGCTCGCGTTCTCGTGCGGCGCCACGGTCGCGAACCTGTACTACGCGCAGCCGCTTCTGGCCGAGATCGCGACGGCGTTCGGCGTGAGCCAGGGCAGTGCCGCGCTGGTCGTGACGTTGACGCAGCTGGGTTACGCGGCCGGGCTCGCGTTGCTGCTGCCGCTGGGGGACCTGGTGGAGAACCGGGCGCTGGCGTCGCGCACGCTGGTGTTCACCGCGCTCGCGCTGGTGGTCGCGGCCGTGGCGCCGGTGTTCGGGGTGTTCCTGGCCGCGTCGGTGCTGATCGGCGTGACGTCGGTGGTGGCGCAGATCCTCATCCCGTTCGCCGCGCACCTCGCGCCGGAGGAGCAGCGCGGCCGGTTCGTCGGCACGGTGATGACCGGTCTGCTGCTGGGGATCCTGCTGGCGCGGACGTTGTCCAGCCTGGTCGCCGGGGCGTTCGGGTGGCGCACGATCTACTTCGTGTCGGCGGTGCTGATGCTGGTGGTGGCGGTCGCGGCGCGCCGGATGCTCCCCCACCGCCGCCCCTCGCACGACGAGGGCTATGCCCGGTTGATGCGGTCGATCCTCACGCTGGCCCGGGAGGAACCCGCGTTGCGGCGCCGGGCGGTGTGCCAGGCGTTGATGTTCGGGGCGTTTTCCGCGTTCTGGACGTCGGTGGCGTTCGAACTGGTCGGGCGGCACGGGCTCACGCAGACCGAGGTGGGGGTGTTCGCGCTGGTGGGCGCGGCCGGCGCGGTGGCGGCCCCGTTGGCAGGGCGCTTGGGCGACCGTGGGCACGGCGGAATCGGCAGTGGAATCGCGCTGGCCCTGGCCGCGGTGGCGATGGTCGTGGCGTGGCTGGGCGCGGGATCGGTCGTGGTGCTGGCGCTGGCCGGGGTGGTGCTCGACCTCGCGGTGCAGGGCCACCAGGTGCTTTCGCAGCGGGAGATCTACGGCCTGCGGGCGGAGGCGCGGGCCCGCATCAACACGGTGTTCATGACGACGATCTTCGTCGGAGGCGCGGTGGCGTCGGCAGTGGCGGGGAGTCTGTACGACGCGTTCGGCTGGGCTGGGCCGAGCTTGTTCGGCGCGGTGCTGCCGTTGGTCGGGTTGGGGGTTTGGGCGGTGTCGACGGCGCGCCAAGCGACACAAGCGAAGCTGGGTCTTCATCCCGTCGCCTGACACTGGCGGGGAGTCCGCCCTTTGGGCGGTGCGCCTTTCGGGCGGTGCGCCTTGCGGCGCCGGAAGGTCACCTTCCGACCACCCCCGCCCCCTCTCCCTGAGTGTGTTTCAGTCGCCGAGCAGGGTTGTCAAGGCGGGAAAGCGTGCCTTGACAACCCTGGTCGGCGACTAAAGATCGGCTGTGGATCGGGGCCGGGGGAGGTCTGGTTGGGGTAGTCGCTTGCTTTCGTTGCCGGCTGGCGGTTGTGGGGCAGGAGTTTTTCCGGTCCTGTCCCGGTTCTGGATCATCTGTGCTTCACTTCCCGTGACCGATCGGGCACTAGAAGGGACTTCTGGGGTGACGAGCTGGCGCGATCTCGCGACGTTCATCCGGCAGCAGTACAAGGTGATTCGGGACGAACCGGACGAACTGCGCATCCGGATCCGCTTCCAGTCCGATCCCGAGGAGGAGGAGCGCACCCAGATCGTCGTGATCGCGCGGGAGGTTCTCGACCGGCGGGACGAGTGGATCCAGATCGCGACCCCGTTCGCCCGCGTGGACGAGGTCGACGTGGTCGGGGTGCTGGCCGAGGTCGGGCACACCACCGTCGTCGGCGGGGTGGTCGTCATGGGCGAGTACCTGGTGCTCCGGCACTCCCTCCCGCTGGCCAACCTCGACATCAACGAGTTCGTCGACCCGCTCGCCTTGGTCACCAGCTCCGCCGAGCTGCTCGAAGAACAGCTCACCGGGCGCGACGACTACTGAAATCCGGTTGCTCTGAAATCCGGTTGCTCTGGGCCCGTCCGCGGGTAACCCTGTGGATCCACCAGAGCGAAAGGATCTTCGGATGTTCACCGCCGTCGAGGGCGCCCGCGTGCCGATCCGCATGTGGGCCGACCCGGCGACCGTCGAGGACGCTGCGATGCGTCAGCTGCACAACGTCGCCAACCTGCCGTGGGTGCACGGTCTGGCCGTCATGCCGGACGTGCACTACGGCAAGGGCGCGACGGTCGGCAGCGTGATCGCGATGCGTGACGCGGTCTCCCCCGCCGCGGTGGGTGTGGACATCGGCTGCGGCATGAGCGCGGTCCGCACCTCGCTGACGGCCGACGACCTGCCCGACGACCTCGGCAAGCTGCGCCGCCGCATCGAGGACGCCGTTCCGGTCGGCTTCGCCATGCACCGCACCCCCGTCAACCCCGCCCGCGTGCCCGGCACCGGCGGGTGGAACGAGTTCTGGGCCGCGTTCGGGCAGCTGCACGACGGCGTCCAGAACCTGCGCGACCGGGCGCGGGCGCAGATCGGCAGCCTCGGCGGCGGCAACCACTTCATCGAGGTGTGCCTCGAACAGGGCGGCCCGGACGCCGGCCGCGTGTGGCTGATGCTGCACTCCGGCTCCCGCGGCATCGGCAACGAGCTCGCCAAGCGGCACATCGACGTGGCCCGCAAGCTGCCGCACAACGCGGACCTGCCGGACCGCGACCTGGCGGTGTTCGTGGCGGGCACGCCGGAGATGGCGGCCTACCGGCGCGACCTGTTCTGGGCGCAGGACTACGCGGCCCGCAACCGGGCCACGATGGTCGCGCTCGTGCAGCAGGCCGTCGCCGACACGGTGCCGGGCGTTCGGTTCGACGAGCCGATCTCGTGCCACCACAACTACGTCGCCGAGGAGACCTACGACGGCGTGGACGTGCTGGTCACCCGCAAGGGCGCGATCCGCGCGGGCTCCGGCGACCTCGGGATCATCCCGGGCAGCATGGGCACCGGCTCCTACATCGTCCGCGGCCTCGGCAACGAGACCTCGTTCCACTCGGCGTCCCACGGCGCCGGGCGGCGCATGTCGCGCACCAAGGCACGCAAGACGTTCACCGCCGCCGACCTCGCCGCCCAGACCGACGGCGTGGAGTGCCGCAAGGACGAGGGCGTCGTCGACGAAATCCCGGCCGCGTACAAGGACATCGACTCGGTGATCAAGGCGCAGACCGACCTCGTCGAAGTGGTCGCGCACCTCAAGCAGGTGGTGTGCGTCAAGGGGTAGGCAGCGGCTTCGCCGGGTAGCTGCGCAGCACGAGCGACGTCGTGACCGGCCCGAAGCGGGCCAGCGAGTCCACGACCTGTTCGAGCCGCTCGGCGTGCGTGCAGTGCACGTCGAACAGCAGGCAGTCCTCACCGGTCACCCGGACCGTCGAGACGACCTCGGCGATCCGCTCGGCGAGGGCCAGCGCCTTCGGCAGCTGCGCGTGCGTGGTGCGCAGCCGGACGACGGCGTGGATGTTCAGCCCCACCGCGACGGGCGCGACGACCGCGCGGTACCCGAGGATGACGCCGCTCTTCTCCAGGCGCTGGATGCGCGCGCCGGCCGCCGGCTGGGACAGCCCCACCCGGCGGCCCACCTCGGCGCCGCTGAGCCGCCCCTCGGTCTGCAACAGCTCCAGGATCGCGCGGTCGATCTCGTCGAGTGATTCCATCGTTGTCGCCGCCACTTCCCTTGAGATCACTTGTCCGGCCCACCCCGGGCCGTCGAACCATCGATCATCATCCCCTGGCGGCGCCCGGTCGTGCGGGGGCCACGAGTGGAAGCGGCGGTGGACGGTGGTCGCGTACGTCATCATCCCGGGGATCGACGGCTCGGACGAGAAGCACTGGCAGACCGCGTGGGAGGAGCGTTGGGGCGCTACGGCCGTCCGGATCGCCCCGGCCTCCTGGACGGAGCCGGACCTGCGGACTGGGTGGCGGCGGTCGGCGCCGCCCACGCGACCGCGGCCCGGCGCGGCGAGCGCGTGGTGCTGGTGGCGCACAGCCTCGGCTGCTGGGCGGCGGCCGAGTGGCTGGCCGTCGCCCAGCCGCGCGGGGTGGCCGCGTTCCTGG
>NZ_AFWY03000068.1:0-34841 GCF_000231075.2 Amycolatopsis sp. ATCC 39116
AAGCTGCCGCCACCCGCACCCGGCCCGCCACGTCAGCCCACAACCACCGGGTGGCGCACCACCGCGCCGAACAGGTAGCCCTGCGTGTTGTACGGCTCGATGTCCGGCTGGGCCACGCCGTGCCGGTCCACCGCGCGCGCCCGCAGCGTGTGCTCGCCCAGGCCCGGCCGCCACCGCAGCGTCCACCGCTGCCACCCGCCGCCGCTGCCGACGAACTCGGCGCGCCGCCACGTGCGGCCGTCGTCCGTGCTCACGTCGACCCGGCGGATGCCGCCGGTGCCGGACCAGGACCGGCCACGCAGCACGTGCTCCCGGCCCGCGGCGAGGGTCGCCCGCCACGGCAGTTCGAACACGCTCTTGGTGTTCTGCCGCGTCACCAGCACCCCTTCCGGCGGGTAGTCCGGGCCGGTCAGCCGGTAGTACTGCGTGTCCCACGGCGAATCCAGCGGAGTGCGGGACACCTGGATGCGGCCGAGCCACTTGATGGACGCGATGCCGATCCAGCCCGGCACCACCAGCCGCGCCGGGAAGCCGTGGTCCGGCGGCAGCGGTTCGCCGTTCATCTCGTAGGCGACCAGGACGTCGTCGAGCGCCTTGCCCACCGGCAGCGGGCGCCGCACCCGGCCCAGGTTTACGCCGCCGGTGACGTAGTCGGCGTCGAGACCTTCGGGCAGCACGTCGACGGCGTCGCGAGCGAGGCCCGGCCCGGTGCAGCAGCGTCGCCAGCGGCACGCCCCGCCAGCGCGCCACCCCGATCGCGCCGAGCCGCCACGCGGTGCCGGACACGGTCTGCCCCTGCTGCGAGGTGAAGAAGCCGCGCCCGTTGCCCGCGCACTCGATGGCCGCGGTGATCGTCTCCGACGGCAGGCGCAGCAGGTCGTCGTAGGTGACGGTGACCGGCCCGCCCCGGAGCCCGTCGCCGGTGATCTCCAGGCGCCAGGTCCGCGCGTCGAGCAGCGGGGTGGCGGTGTGGTTGCGCACGAAGAACCGGGACACCGGCACGATGTCCCCGACCGGGTGCGGCGAGTCCCACCGCATCTCGGCGTTCGTGCCGAGCACGGTGAAGTCCTCCGGCGGCAGGGGTTTCACGATGGGAGTGTCGGCCGCCACGGTCGCTGCTGTCCACAACGGACCGGCGGCGGCGACTCCCGCCACGCCGAGCACGGTTCGCCGTCGCACGTTCACAGCGCGAGGTCCGCGGCCAGCACGTGGAACGCTTCCCGTTCCCGCGCCGAAAGCGGCACGGCGAGACGGTCGGCCGGATGGCCCAGCGGCGGATAGTCCGGACGGGGCAACGCGAAACCGACGTCGTAGGGCGCGCCGGCCGGCACCATCGCGTGGCCGATGCTGCCGAGCGCGCGACCGAACGCGCGGAGGATCCGGGCCACCGTCACCACCCCCTGAGCCGTGGAAGTCCCTCGGATCATGGAGGATTCCGGCGGATTCGCGGTAGCCGTCCCACAGAGCGGGCAACCGCTCAGCGCGGCCGGGTCAGGCGTGTGCCTCCGACATCTCCCACGGCGCCTGCGGCAGCACGTCCCCGGTCTCCAGCAGCGACTTCAGGTTCGCCAGCACCGCGGGCCAGCCGCTGGAGATGCCGTTGCGCATCTCCACGTTGGGCAGCCTCTCGTGGGTCACGGTGAGGCGCACGATCTGCTCGTGCGGCTCGACGAGGAAGGTGACCACCGACGGGTCCCGCGACTCGCCCAGCGAATCCTCGAACGTGATCACCAGACGGGTCGGCGGCTCGGACTCGAGCACCTTGCCCACCACGTCCACGGCGCCCGACCCGTCCACGCGGCGGTGCTCCCACACCGAACCTGGCTGCCAGTCGGAGATGTTGGCGTGCCCCCAGTAGCGGGCGGTCAGGTCCGCGTCGGTGAGCGCCCGCCACACCTGGTCGGCGCTCGCGCGGATGTAGGTGACGTAGACGTAGTCCGGGACGGTCATGGCGTACTCCTCTGCCTGGTCTTTGATGGCCGCGAGCGCACGCAGCCGGGGTTTGTCGAACTCGGCGATCCAGCGCTGCTCGATCTCGTGAATGGGCCCGGGGTTGAGGTAGTGCAGGCGTTCCCGGCCGCGGCGCACCACGGTCACGAGGTTGGCACGCACCAGGACGTCGAGGTGCTGGGTCGCCGACTGACGGGCCATCCCCAGCGGCTCGCACACCTGGCTCAGGGTCTGCCCGTTCTGCTCCCGCAGGCGGTCGAGCACCAGCCGCCGGGTCGGGTCGGCCAGCGCCTTGAACACCGCGTCCATCGCTTCCGCGCTCACGCCGACCATTATGCAGGTAAATACCTGCCTTTTGTCAACAACCGCTTCGACGCGGCGGCACAACCGCTGGTTGTGGCAGTAGGTTCGGCGCCGTGGATCTCGAGGCGGTGCGGACCTTCGCCGCGGTCGCCGCGGCGGGCCGGTTCCAGGCGGCCGCGGACGAGCTGGGCGTCACGCAGCAGGCGGCGTCGAAACGGGTGGCCGGCCTGGAGCGGCAGCTCGGCGTGCGGCTGTTCGTGCGCACGGCCGGCGGTGTGCGGCTCACCGTGGACGGACAGGCGTTCCTGCCGCACGCCCGCGAACTGCTCCGCGCGGCCGAGCGCGCGCTGACGGCGGTCACACCGGGGCGGCGGGCGCTGCGGATCGACGTGCTGAACCGGCGGGTCGCGGCCGCCGGCATCCTGCACGACTTCTACCGGCAGCATCCCGGCATCGAACTGGACGTGGTCACCCTGACCGTGGACGCGGCGTCGGCGCTGGCCGAGGTCGCGGCGGGCACGCTCGACGCCACCTTCCGGTCGCTGCGGGCGACCGCGGGGAAGGTGCCTGCCGGGCTGCGGGCGGCACGGGTGATCGACGACCGGCACCAGGTGCTGGTCGGTCCGCGGCACCCGCTGGCCGGCGCGGCCGCGGTGACGCTCACCGAGCTCGCCGGGCACCCGATCTGGATGCCCGGCCTCGCCGACACCGAGGCGAAGGGCTACTACGAGGACCTCGCGGCCGCGTTCGGGCTCACCATCGACACGATCGGGCCGAGCTTCGGGGTGGAGGCGCTGCTCGCGGAGATCGCCGACTCGGCCCGGCTGGCGACCTTCGTCGGCGAGGGCTCGCGGTACCTGTGGCCGGAGAGCTACGACCTGCGCCGGATCCCGGTCGTCGGTCCGACGCCGGTGTACCCGCACTCGGTGATCTGGCGGGCCGACAACGCCCACCCGGTGCTGGCGAGGTTCCTCGACTACCTGCGCAGCCGCCACCGGGCCACCGCCGGCGGGGACGTGTGGGTGCCGGAGTGGGCACGCTAGACCTCGCTCGCGGCGAGGGCCTTGCGCAGGCTCGCGAGCGCCCGGTGCTGCGCGACGCGCACGGCGCCCGGCGTCGACCCGACCAGCTCGGCCGTCTCCTCCGCGGACAACCCGGCGGCCACCCGCAGCACCACGATTTCCCGCTGCTTGTCCGGCAGCATCCGCAGCAAGCGCGACAGGCGGTCGTTCAGTTCGCGGTGCAGCAGGCGCGCCTCGGGGCCGGTGTCGCCGTCGGCCTGGTCCGGCACCTCCGCGACGGGTTCCGCCCGGTTCCGTCCCGCCGCGCGGTGGGCGTCGGCGACCTTGTGCTGGGCGATGCCGTAGACGAACGCGAGGAACGGCCGGCCCTGGTCGCGGTAGCCGGGCAGGGCGGTGAGCACCGCGAGGCACACCTCCTGGGCGACGTCGTCGGCGGCGGCGAAGGACCCGTGCCTGCCGACGCGGGCCCGGCAGTACCGGACGACCAGCGGCCGGATCTCCGCGAGAAGCCGTTCGACCGCGACGGGATCCCCGGCCACGGCGGCGGCGAGCCCGTCGCCGGCGACCTCGCGCGCCACCCGCGCCCGGAACGCCCGGACCCGCGCCGGATCGTCGAGATCGGCCGTGAAGAGGCGGTCGAGGTGCGCGCCCGCGGCGGTCAGCCGGGTGGTCAGGACGTCGTCGTCAATCATCGCTGTGCCTCCCGCCGGGTGGATCGAGAAGGTCCCGCAGCGCCCGCCGCCCCCGCGAGACGCGCTTCTTGGCCGCGGGCACCGAAACCCCGAGGGCATCGGCGATCTCCCGGAGGGAGAACCCCTCCGCGGCGAGCACCACCGCGTCGCGATGGCTGCCGGGCAGGGAGCGGAGCGCGCGCAGGGTCTCCACGGTTTCCAGGTGAGCCTCCGGCGAAGCCCAGGTGCGCTGCCGCGTCCGGTCGGCGATCAGGTGGGCGTCCGCGTCGGCGTTCCAGCGGGCTTTGCGCCGCGCGGCGAGCGCCATGTTGCGCACGGTCGCGAACAGCCAGGCCCGCTCCTTCTCGATCGGCCCCACTGTCCCCCGGTGCTCGCCTAGGACGAGTTCGGTCACCGCGTCCTCGGCGATCGTGCGCGCCTCGGAGACCGGGCACCCGAGCTTGACCGCGTACCCGGCGAGGTCGGCGTAGTAGAGCTTGCGGAGCGTCATGGCGCGCTCGGCGACATCGTCCGGCCCGCCCGTCACGTCGGAGCCGGCCGGGATCGCCTGCCTGCCCGTCCGCGCGTCCTGCCGGTCCGTCTGCTCATGTCGTCCTCCCTCGGCTCCACCAGTAAGTGACGCACGGCGGGCAGAGGTGACCAAGAATTTTCAGGCGGCGCGCCGCACGGTGCGGGATGCCGCGGCGAGGCTCGCTTCGCAGGCGGTGATCAGTTGCGCGTCGGCGCGGGTGTGGCTTCCGCGGGCGCACTTGGGGCACCTCAGGGCGACCGTGCCGAGCACCTCGTCGACCGCCACCTCCAGCGCCCGTTTGCACGGGCGGCACCACCGGTGCCCGCTGACCTGGCTGACGTGCAGGTCGCTGTGGCAGCACTGGTGGATCCAGCGGCGGTGCACCGGGCAGGTGATCCGGTCCAGCGGGTCCAGGAACCCGCACTCCTCGGCGTGGTCCTCGGCGACGAGCGCGTCGTCCAGTGCGATCCGGGTCAGCAGCGTCGTGGTGGTCATCGCTCTCGTCCTTTCTCCTCGTCCTTACCGGTACGTCGAGCCACCACGCGCCGGATCGACAGGACGGGGAGGGAATTCAGAGTTTCTTCACCACGCGCGCCGGGTTGCCGACCGCCACCACGTCCGGCGGCAGATCGCGCGTCACCACCGACCCCGCACCCACCACGGTGTTCTCCCCGATCGTCACGCCGGGGCACACGATCACGCCACCGCCGAGCCACACGTTGGCGTGCAGGGTGATCGGCTCCGCGGCCTCCCACTTCTCCCGCCGCAGCCGCGCGTCGAGCGGGTGGGTGGGGGTCAGCAGCTGCACGCCGGGGCCGATCTGGGCGTCCGCGCCGATCGTGATCGGGGCGACGTCCAGCAGCACCGCGCCGTAGTTGAGGAACGCGCGCGGCCCGATGCCGATGTGCGAGCCGTAGTCGACGTACAGCGGCGGCCGCACCTCGGCGTCCTCCCCCAGCGACCCCAGCAGCTCACGCAGCACCGCCGGGTCCCCGCCGTCGTTGAACCGCCGCTGCAGCTCCGCCGCCCGCCGCAGCGCGGCCTGCAGCTCCGGGTCGTCCGCGCGGTACAGCTCCCCCGCGAGCATCCGTTCCCTCTGACCGGTCACGCGTCACCACACTGCCAGCGGCCGCACGGGCGCGCCAGTCGCCCCGACGACCGGCAGCGGCGCGCACACGAACAGGAACTCCGCTGGTCCCGCCGCCGCCAGCTCCTCCAGGTTCATCACCTCGATGATGTTGATCCCGTTCTCCTGCAACAGGATCCGGTGCACCGGCAACCGCCCCAGCCCCGCCTCCGGGCTGATCTGCTCCAGCGCGATCGTGTCGCCGCCGACAGCGCGCACCCCGCGCTGGGCCAGCCACCGCGCGCCGCTCGCGTCCAGCCCCGGCACGCCACCCTCGCCGCCGAGATAATCCGCGGGCCGGTCCCACAGCTGCGCCCACCCGGTGCGGACGAGCGCGACGTCCCCAGCGCGCACTTCCAGGCCGGTCGCCGCGAGGTCCTCCGCCGTGACGGCCTCCCCCGGCCCGAGCCGCGGCACGCCCCGCAGCCGCGGGATGTCCAACAGCACCCCGCGGCACAGGATCGGCGGCACCGCCTCGATGCCGCCGACCCGGTAGCGTCCCCGCTCCAGCGCCTGCGCCACCGGCACCCCGCCGTGCAGGACACCGTCGGCCGCGACGTGGCTGACCGCGTCCATGTGGGTGCCGACGTGCCCGCCCATGGTGATCAGCTCGTGCGACCCGGTCAGGCCGTCCTCGCGGACGACGTCACCGTGCCGCTGGGCGAGCGCGAACCGGAACGGCGGGTGCGTCGGCGAGGACGGCATGCCGTTCTCCAGCGGCTGCGAGAGATCGGCGATGCGGTGGCCGTCGGTCAGGGCGTCCAGCAGGGACATGGTTCAGCTCAGTTCCTTGGCTCGGGTCTCGGGCAGGGTGGCGATGGCGGCACTGGACACCAGCATCAGCAGGACGAGGTATCCGGTGAAGGCGGAGCGGCCGAACTCGGCGCCCACCCACGCCTGAAGATACGGCGCGGTCCCGCCGAAGGCCGCGACGGCGATCGAGTACGGCACGGCGAGCCCCAGCGCGCGGATCGCGGTCGGGAACATCTCCGCGTACACCGCGGGCAGGATCGACACCCCGGCGGAGATGAACACCGCCGCCAGGCTCATGCCCAGGAACAGCTGCCACGCGCTGGTGCGCACGATGAACTGAACCGGGAACAGCAGCGCCGCGCACCCGAGGGTGGAGATCAGCAGCACCGGTTTCCGCCCGATCCGGTCGGACAGCATGCCCCAGAACGGCATGGTGACCATGAGGATCACCGCCGACCCGACCCCGGCCCACAGCGCGGCGGTCGACCCGATGTGCAGGGAGCTGATCGCGTACGCCGGGGCGGCGATCACCCACGAGTAGTAGACGACGGTGAACCCGATGGACAGCCCGATCACCTGCAGCGCCTGCCTGCGGTGCTCCACGATCGCCGGCCAGAGCCGGACCTTCTCCCGCCGCCGCGACGCGGTGAAGGTCTCGCTCTCGGTCAGGTTCCGTCGCATGTAGACGGCCACCAGCCCGAAGACGCCGCCGAGCAGGAACGGGATGCGCCAGCCGAAGGACTGCATCTGCTCCGGCGTCAGCACGACCGTGAGGACGAGCCCGAGCACGACGCCGACGGTGTTGCCGAAGACGCTGGCGATGTAGATCAGGCTGGACCAGCGCCCGCGCTGCGCCGCGGGCGCCATTTCGGACAGGTAGGTCTGCGCGGACGGCAGTTCCCCGCCGCACGCCAGGCCCTGCACCACGCGGGCGAGCAGCAGGATCAGCGACGCCCACGCGCCGACGGCGGCGTAGGTGGGGGCGATGCCGATGACGAAGCTGGCGCCCGCGATGGTCGCGACCGTGACCGTCATCGCGGTCCGCCGCCCGGCGCGGTCGGCGAACCAGCCGAACAGCAGCCCGCCCAGCGGCCGCGCGACGAACCCGACGGCGAACACGGCAAGGCTGGACAGCACCGCGGAGAACTGGTTGCCGCGGTCGAAGAACTGCGTGGCGAAGAACGGCACGAAGATCGCGTAGATGCCCCAGTCGTACCACTCGAGCGCGTGCCCGAGCCCGGTGCCGACGAGCGTGGTGGTGCGGCTCGTGGCCGGGGCCCGGGTGCCGCGCTGCGCGGTCTCGGTCATGGTCGGTCTCCTTCGGACGCGAGCCGGCGCCGTGCCAGCTCGGTGAACAGGGCCGCGCCGTCGGCGAGCACGGAGTCGTCGAACACGGCGTGGGGGCTGTGGTTGAACGCCGCCCGGCGCGGGTCGGCGCCGGCGGGCAGCGCGCCGAGGGCGAGGAAGCAGCCGGGCACCTCGGCGAGGACGCGGGAGAAGTCCTCGGCGCCGGCGATGGGGTTGGGCATGGTCGCGTAGCCGTCGTCGCCGAACGTCTCGCGCACCACGTCGCGGGCGAACGCGGTCTCGCCGTCGTCGTTGACTGTCGCGGGGCGGGCTTCCAGGTACTCGGCGTCGGCCTCGACGTCGTGGGCCTGCGCGATGCCCCGGACCAGCCGGACCGCGGCGTCCCGCACACGCTGCCCGGCGTCGCGGGAGAAAGTCCGGACGGTGGCCTCGAACCGGGCGGTCTCCGGGATGATGTTGCTGCGCGATCCCGCCCGCACCACCCCGACGGTGAGCACCACGGGGTCGAACACGTCGAACCGGCGGGTGACCATCGTCTGCAGCGCGGTGATCATCTCGGCGGCGACCGGCACCGGGTCGCGCGCCAGGTGCGGGGCCGAGCCGTGCCCGCCGCGGCCGTGCACGGTGACCGCGAACGACGCGGAGGCGGCCATCATCGGGCCGGGCCTGCTGGTGAACCCGCGCTCGAACGTGGAGAACACGTGCAGCCCGTATGCGGCCTCCACACGCGGGCCTGCCGCGTCGAGCACGCCTTCGTCGATCATCGCCCGGGCGCCCTCCCAGCCCTCCTCCCCCGGCTGGAACATGAACACCACGTCCCCGTCCAGATGCTCGCGGCGGTCCGACAGCAGCCGGGCCGCGCCGGCGAGCATCGCAGTGTGCAGGTCGTGCCCGCAGGCGTGCATGGTCCCCTCGGCGCGCGAGGCGTAGGCCAGCCCGGTGGCCTCCTGCACGGGCAGCCCGTCCATGTCGGCGCGCAGCAGCACCGCCCGGCCGGAGCGGGCGCCCCGCAGCACGGCGGTGACCGCGGTGGAGCTGCGGCCGGTGGTGATCTCCAGCGGCAGGCCGTCCAGCGCCGCGAGCACGCGCTCCTGCGTGCGGGGCAGGTGCAGGCCGACCTCCGGCTCGCGGTGCAGGTCCCGCCGCAGCCGGACGAGGTCCTCCGCCATCGCCCTGGCGTCCGCCACCACCGACATCCGTTCTCGCCCTCCTCGCGGTCACGTTGTTCCCAGGAGTTTGCGCAGCGGCTACCCTGTGGCCGCCGAAATCGCATGATTCGCGCACCGTTTCCGGGCTCAGGGAGGTTTTCGTGCATCCGGACCTGGACGAGCGGGACCTCGAGCTGCTCCACGGACTGCAGATCGCGCCGCGGGTGACCTGGGCGGACGCGGCCAGGATCCTGGGCACGACCCCGGCGACGGTGGCGGCGCGCTGGGCCCGCCTGCGCGAGGCCGGGGTGGCGTGGGTGACGGCCCACCCCGGCGGCGACTACCGGCGGGTCGTCCTGGCGCTGGTCGAGGTGGACTGCCAGCCCGCCGCGCGGGACGAGGTGCTGCGGGCGGTGTGCACGGATCCGCGAGCGGTCACCGTCGAGGAGTCGACGCGTGGCCGCGACCTGCTGCTCACCGTGATCACCCCCGATCTGGCCGGGCTCACCACGTTCGTGCTCGACGACCTGCCGCGGATGCCCGGCGTGCAGCGGCAGCGCACGCACGTCGTCAGCGCCACCCACCGCGACGGCAGCTCGTGGCGGCTGGACGCGCTGAACCGGTCGCAGGAGCTGGCGTTCGAGGCCGCGGCCCGCGCGACCCGCCCGGCGCCGGGCGTGACCGCGCCGCCGAACGCGGGCCCGTTGATCTCCGCGCTGGCCCACGACGGGCGGCGCACGGCCGCCGAGCTGGCGTCGCTGACCGGCCGCAACCCGGCGACCGTGCGGCGGCAACTCGCCCGGCTGCTCGCCTCGGGGCTGCTGTCGTTCCGGTGCGAGGTCGCCCAATCGGTGTCGCGCTGGCCGATCAGCAGCACCTGGCTGGCCAGCGTCGCCCCGGCCGACCAGCAGCGCACCATCGAGGCGATCACGACGCTGCCGGAACTGCGGATGTGCCTGTCCACCACCGGCGACAGCAACATCGCCTTCACCGTGTGGACCCGGTCGCTGGCCGACCTGCTGCGGCTGGAGCGCCTCATCGGGGAGAAGCTGCCGTGGCTCACCGTGCGCGACAACGGGATCAACCTGCGCACCCCGAAGCGGATGGGCTGGCTGCTCACCCCGGACGGGCGCGCGACCGGCGAGGTCGTGCCGCCGGTGACGTGGTGATCGCCAGCTGTTGTGACTCGTGAGGTTGTGGACGGCGTGTTGGGTTGATCGTGGGGAGGGCCTCCGGGCGGAGTGGGTGTTGCGACGCATCCACTACCAGTAGGCCCGGCAGTTGATCATGCGGTTGGCCGACCGCCCGCGGCACAGCCCCACCCGCCTGCCTGCGCAGACCGAACGGCAGGGGCGAATGCTTCAACCGCACCCTGCTCACCGACCATCCACACCTGTCAGGTCACGACAGCTAGCGCGGCAACGGCTGCGCGGCGATGAGCTCCTCCGGCGCGGACAGCCGCCACGCCTCGTAGACCAGTTCGGCCAGCTCGTCGGCGTCGATGCCGGCCAGGTGGACCACCACCCAGCCGAACCCGCCCGCGGTGAACTGCTCCTCGAACACCTCCGGCCGCTCCGCGACCAGCGCCTGCTGCTCGATCAGGGTCTGCTTGAGCCCCACGGTCTCCGTCCGCGGCCAGTAGTAGCCGAACCGCTTGCCGCGCACGCTGTAGGACGTGTACTCGCTGCCCTTGCCGCGCTCGACCTCCGCCAGCGCGTCCACCATCTCGTGGAACTCCGCACTGCGCACGCTCATCGCACACCCCCGTCGTCCGGCCCCCAGCCTAGACAAACCGGGCAGGGGTCAGGAATCGGTCCAGGGCTGCAGTTTCTCCGGGTTGCGCACCGCCCAGATGCGGGTCACGCGGTCGCCGTCGACCTCGAACGCCAGCACCGCCTCGGTGCGGCCGGCGTGCCGGACCACCAGGCCGGGCTGGCCGTTGACCGGGCGTTCCTCCAAGCCGAGACCGGGGGCCTGCTCGACGAGCGCGGCCATGTAGCGGGCGATCTCCTCCGCGCCTTCGATCGGGTGCGGCGCGGCGCTGACGAGACCGCCGCCGTCGGCGACCACCGTCGCGCCGGGGTCGAGCAGCCCGACCAGCGCCCGGATGTCCCGGTTTTCCCACGCCCGCTTGAAGTTCCGGACGACCTCCGCCCGCTGCTCGGCGGAGGCGGCGGGCACCCGCGCGTCGCGGACGCGGCGCCGCGCCGACGTGGCGAGCTGACGGCACGCCCCGGGTGTGCGGCCGACGATCTCGGCGACCTCGGCGAACGGGTAGCGGAACACGTCGTGCAGCACGAACGCCACCCGCTCGGCCGGGGTCATCGCGTCGAGCACGACGAGGAAGGCCATGCTGACCGACTCGTCGAGCGTGACGCGGTCGGCCGGGTCGGCGGCGGACTCGCGGTCGGGCAGCGGCTCCGGGATCCACTCGCCGACGTACCGCTCGCGGCGGGCGCGGGCCGAGCCGAGCAGGTCGAGGCAGATCCGGCTGGCCACGGTCGTCAGCCAGGCGCCCGGGGACTCGATCGCCTCCTGCTGGGCGCGGGACAGGGAGTACCACCGGGCGTAGGTCTCCTGCACGACGTCCTCGGCGTCGGCGAGGGTGCCGAGCAGCCGGTACGCGAGGTTGATCAGCTGACGCCGCTCGCTGATGACGGCGCTCAGGCCCGGATCGGTGGTCATGGTGGCTCCCTCGGTCTCGTGCTCCCCTCTTGACGAGACAGCGCCTCCGATTGTGAGGCGTGTCCGGATGTGACAGAACACCGTCATTGCCGCCATGGCCGCCGCCGGTCACGATGGGTGCATGGCAACCACCCGCCGTGTCGTGATCGCGGTCTTCCCCGACGTCGACCTCCTCGACGTCACCGGCCCGGCCGAGGTGTTCACGCTGGCCAACCGGACGACCCGGGGCGCGGCCGGCTACGCCGTCCAGCTCGCCGGACCGGACGGCGGCGTCGTCACGACGTCGGCGGGGGTGCGGCTGGTGACCGATCTCGCGTTCGCCGAGGTGGACGGCGCGCTGGACACGCTCCTGGTGCCCGGCGCGGTCGACCTGCGCCCGGACGGGCCGGTCGCCCGGATCGACCAGGACGTGGTGACCTGGGTGAAGGCGACCGCGCCGCAGGCCCGCCGCGTCGCCTCGGTGTGCGTGGGAGCGCACGTGCTGGCCGCGGCCGGGCTGCTGGACGGCAAGACCGCCACCACCCACTGGTCGACCGCCGCGCAGCTGGCCGCCGACCACCCGGCGGTGCGGGTGGACCCCGACCCGATCTTCGTGCGCTGCGGGGACGTGTGGACCGGCGCCGGGATCAGCGCCTGCATGGACCTCGCGCTGGCGCTGGTGGCCGAGGACCTGGGCGAGGAGGTCGCCCTGGACGTGGCGCGGCAGCTGGTCATGTACCTCAAGCGCCAGGGCGGGCAGAGCCAGTTCTCGGTCCCGCTGAGCTCGCCGCCCGCCGCGCGCCGGGACATCGACGAGCTGCGGATGTTCATCGCCGACCACCTCGGCGGCGACCTGTCCACCGCGGCGCTGGCGGCCCGGATGTGCCTGAGCGAGCGGCACTTCGCCCGCGTCTTCCGGCAGGAGACCGGCCGCACGCCGGCCGCCTACGTCGAAGCCGCCCGGGTCGAGGCCGCGCGCCGCCTCCTGGAGAGCACCGACGAGCCGCTGGACCGGATCGCCGCGGCATGCGGGCTCGGCTCGGTGGAGACGCTGCACCGGGCGATGCGCAAGCAGATCGGCACCACGCCGGCGGCCTACCGGCGCCGGTTCCGCACCACCGTCTGACCCTGTGATTTCGGGCGCGGCAATCCCGCCGCGCCTGCCGTTTCCCTGCCCAGAAGGAGTTCCGTCATGCCCGTTTCCCCGACCCTGCGGGAGGTGCTCGGCCTCGGCGCCGAGCTGCCCCGGCTCGCCGACACCACCGTCGTGCTGATCGACTTCCAGAACACCTACCGCACCGGGGCGCTGACCCTCGAGGGCGCAGAGCCCGCCCTCGCCGCGGGGGCCCGCCTCCTCGCCGCGGCCCGCACTGCCGGCGCGCCGGTGGTGCACGTCGTCAACGACGGTGGCCCGGGCAGCCCGTACGACATCCGGGCCGAGATCGGCGCGATCAGCCCCGAGGTGTCGCCCGCCGACGGTGAGCCCGTGGTGGTCAAGCGCTTCCCGGACGCCTTCCATGAGACGGAGCTGGAGAAGGTGCTGCGCGAACTGGGTTCCGGCACGGACCTGGTGCTGGCCGGTTTCATGACCCACATGTGCGTCACGTTCACCGCCCAGGGCGCCTTCAACCGCGGCTACCGCCCGACGATCGTTGCCGAGGCCACCGCGACCCGGGCCCTGCCCGCCCCGGACGGCACCGCGGTGGCGGCGGGCACGCTGCAGACCGCGGCCCTGACCACGATCGGCGACCTGTTCGGCACGATCGCGCCGACGGTGGCGGACCTGACGCGCTGACCGCTCCGGCGCGGCGGCCGGAACGCCCTTGGTCGCGTTCCCGACGGGCTGGGCACGGACACTGGAGTTGCCCGACGGCCAACGCGACCGGCAACCACCACGGCAGGAGGGCGAACCGCGGCCACCGACCGAACTGTCGGTGACGCTGACGGGCGGGCAACCGAACCGGCAGTGGATCGCCGCCGTCGTGGTCGCGCTGCGGCGTGTCGCCGGCGCCCTTCTCGGGGCTGGATCGGAGCGAACGCCACGCTCCGATCCAGCTCCGCGACACTGACTGAACAGCGCACCCAAAACGTCGCCCGCGCCCCACAGGTAGACCTGAGCGCAGGCGGTCGACAGTGCGAAGCGTGAGACCGTGCAGTGCGGTCACGCTCTCGTCCGCAGCCGTCGCCGCGGATCGCCGGGTGCTCAGCGCAGCCGACGCGCGCGTTCCGCCGCGAACGCCCGGCCCAGCCCGATCCGCTCCGCCGGGGAGACCGTCCGCCGCAGCTCGTTGAGCAGGCCGCGCTCGACGGCGCGGATGTGCTCGGCCACGACGCTTTCCAGGCGCAGCAACGCTTTCTCCCCCTCCGGGCCGGGGTCCAGCGCGGCCCGCGCGTCCGCCGCGAAGTCCGGCACGACGGCGCGCAGGACGCGCGAAGCCGCCGTGGCGTGGGCGGTCAGCAGCGACACCAGCTCACCCGCCAGCGCGGCCCGGTCGGCCTCGTCGTTGCGCAGTTCGCGGAACAGCTCCTCCATCCGCCGGTGGTCGGCCTGCACCAGCTCCGTCACGTCGGTGCCGGGCGTCGCCGCCGGGGACGGGCGCGTCCAGCCGAACGTCAGCTCCACCGCCTGCCGCCAGTGCGCGTACTCCCGCTCGCGGCGGGCCGGGTCCATCTCCGGCAGCCACTGGCCCGCCCGGTGCCAGTTGCGCCGCAGCCCCTCCAGGTCCGGCCAGTACCCCACCGACAAACCCGCCGCGTAGGCCGCGCCCAGCGACACCGTCTCCGCCACCATCGGGCGCACCACCGGGACGTCCAGGACGTCCGCGACGAACTGCATCAGCAGGTTGTCCGCGGTCATCCCGCCGTCGACGCGCAGCGTGGACAACGCGATCCCGGAGTCGGCGTTCATCGCCTCGACCACCTCGCGCGTCTGCCAGCCGGTGGCCTCCAGCACCGCCCGCGCCAGGTGCCCCTTGGTGATGTACGAGGTCAGCCCGGCGATCACCCCGCGCGCCTCGCTGTGCCAGTGCGGCGCGAACAACCCGGAGAACGCCGGCACGATGTAGCAGCCGCCGTTGTCCTCGACGGTGCGGGCCAGCGTCTCGATCTCCGGCGCGCTGCCGATCAGCCGAGCCCGTCGCGGAACCACTGGACCAGCGAGCCGGTGACGGCGATCGAGCCTTCCAGCGCGTACACCGCGGGCTCGTCACCGATGCGGAAGCCGACCGTGGTGAGCATGCCGTGCGTGGACAGCACCGGGGTCGTGCCGGTGTTGAGCAAGAGGAAACTGCCGGTGCCGTAGGTGCACTTCGCCTCGCCGGGCGCGAAGCAGGTCTGGCCGAACAACGCGGCCTGCTGGTCACCGAGCGCGGCGGCGATCCGGATCCCCGGCACCACCCGCGACGTCGTGCCGTACACCTCGGTGGACGAGCGGATCTCCGGCAGCATCGCCCGCGGCACGTCGAAGAACTCCAGCAGCTCGTCGTCCCAGGACAACGTGCGCAGGTTCATCAGCATCGTGCGCGAGGCGTTGGTGACGTCGGTGACGTGCACCCCGCCGTCCGGCCCGCCGGTGAGGTTCCAGATCAGCCAGCTCTCGATCGTGCCGAACAGCACGTCGCCGCGCTCGGCCCGCTCACGCAGGCCCGGCGTGTGCTCCAGCTGCCAGCGGATGCGCGGCGCCGAGAAGTACGTCGCCAGCGGCAGCCCGCACAGCCGCCGGACGCGGTCCGCGCCCGGTTCGCGCGCCAGCGCCTCGACCATGGCGTCGGTGCGGGTGTCCTGCCACACGATCGCGCGCCCGACGGGGGCTCCGGTGTGCCGGTCCCACAGCACGGTCGTTTCGCGCTGGTTGGCGATCCCGAGCGCGGCGACCTGCTCCGCGCCGATACCGGCGTCGGCCAGCGCCTGCGGCACGACCCGGCCGAGGTTGCGCCAGATCTCGGTCGCGTCGTGCTCGACCCAGCCCGGGCGCGGGAAGTGCTGCTGGTGCTCGCGCTGCGCCACGGACACCAGCCGCCCGCGGGCGTCGAACAGGATGCACCGGGTGGACGTGGTGCCCTGGTCGACCGCCATCACGTAGTGCTGCACCGGATCACCTCCTCCTCACCGGGACGCGACGAGGTCGCGCGAAACCGCCCTGGCCGCGTCGCGGACCTGCTCCAGCAGCCGCGGTTTCGGGTGCCCGCTCGGCTCGCAGATCCGGTCCTCGGCGCCGGACACGCCGATCGCGCCGACCACGATGCCACCGTGCCCGCGGATGGGCGCGGCGATCCCGGCCTCACCCGGCACCATCTCACCGCGCTCGGCCGCCCACCCGGCCCGGCGCACCTCGGCCAGCGCGCGGGCGACCGCGGACGGCGGGAGGGTCCGGCGGGTGTAGGCCTCCGGCCCGGCCGCGCGCCAGGACGCCAGCAGCGCGGCGTCGTAGGCGAGCAGCACCTTGCCCAGCGCGGTGGCGTGCAGCGGCAGCATCGCGCCGACGTCCAGGGTCTGCGGGCTGTCGTCCGGGCGGAACACGTGGTGCACCACCAGCACCCGGCCCTCCAGCGGCGCGCCGATCCGCACCGCCTCGCCGCTGCGGGCGGCCAGCGCGTCGGCCCAGTTGATCGCCCGCGACCGCAGCTCGTTCACGTCGAGGTAGCTGCTGCCCAGGTGCAGCAGGGCGGCGCCGAGCTGGTACTTGCCGGTGTCGCGGTCCTGCTCGACGAACCCGACGCCGGCCAGGGTGCGCAGGATGCCGTGCGCGGTGCCCTTGGCCAGCTCCAGCGACTCGGCGATCTCCACGACGCCGAGGCGCCCGGAACCACGCGCCAGCAGCCGGAGGATCGCGGCGGCGCGCTCGATGGACTGGATGGGACCCGGCACAGCGGGGACCCTAACCCGCCCGCACCGCGTTCGACAATGTCGAACCGCACTTCCGAGTGTTCGACAATGCCGACCACCGCGCGTTGCCGCGGTCTCACCGCCGGTCATAGCTTCGGCGTCACCAATGGGGGAACCGGTCCTTTGTGGAGGAAGCAATGACGCGAAGCCTCAAGGCCCGCGGACTCGCCGGCGAACTCGCCGCCGAGTTCGTGGGGACGATGATCCTCATCCTGTTCGGATGCGGGGTGGTGGCCCAGGTGTCGGCCGCCGGCATCGGGGACCACGACAGCATCGCCTGGGCCTGGGGCATCGGCGTCACGCTGGGCGTCTACGTCGCCTCGCGGATCAGCGGCGCCCACCTCAACCCCGCGATCACCGTCGCGCTCGCCGTGTTCCAGGGCTTCTCCTGGCGCAAGGTCGCACCCTACGCGCTGGCCCAGACCGCGGGCGCGTTCGTCGCCGCGCTGCTGGTGCGCTGGAACTACACCGAGGTCCTGAACGCCGTCGACCCGGGCCTGACCATCAAGACCCAGGGCGTGTTCTCCACCCTGCCGGGCAACGGCACACTGCCGGTCGGCGACTGGGGCGCCTTCCGCGACCAGGTGATCGGCACCGCGATCCTGGCGCTGGTCATCTTCGCCATCACCGACCTGCGCAACACCGCGCCCGCGGCCAACCTCGGCCCGGTCGTCGTCGGCTTCCTGGTCGTCGCGATCGGCATGGCCTGGGGCACCAACGCCGGCTACGCCATCAACCCGGCCCGCGACTTCGGCCCGCGCCTGGCGTCCTGGCTGACCGGCTACGACACCGCGTGGAGCGACCAGTACGGCAACCCGTACTGGTGGGTCCCGATCGTCGCGCCGATCGTCGGCGCGGTCATCGGCGGCGCGATCTACAAGTACTTCATCAGCCGCCACCTGCCCCGCACCGAGGACATCGGGCCCGCCAAGGCCCTCGAGCCCACCGCCTGAGTTCACGAAGGAGTGACCATGCCTGATTTCGTCGGTGCCGTCGACCAGGGCACCACCAGCACCCGGTTCATGATCTTCGACCACGGCGGCAACGAGATCGCCCGCCACCAGCTGGAGCACGAGCAGATCCTGCCCCGCCCGGGCTGGGTCGAGCACAACCCCACCGAGATCTGGGAGCGCACTCGCGCGGTGATCGCGAGCGCGCTGACCAAGGCCAACCTGACCGTCGCCGACCTGGCCGCGCTCGGCATCACCAACCAGCGCGAGACCACCGTGGTGTGGAACCGGCGCACCGGCCGCCCCTACACCAACGCCATCGTCTGGCAGGACACCCGCACCGACCGCATCGCCTCCGCGCTGGAGCGCGGCGGCCAGGGCGAGGTGATCCGCCGCAAGGCCGGCCTGCCGCCCGCCACGTACTTCTCCGGCGGCAAGCTGCAGTGGATCCTGGAGAACGTCGATGGGGTCCGGGCCGACGCGGAGAACGGCGACGCCCTGTTCGGCACCACCGACAGCTGGCTGATCTGGAACCTCACCGGCGGGGTGGACGGCGGCGTGCACGTCACCGACGTCACCAACGCCTCCCGCACCATGCTGATGGACCTGGAGAAGCTGGACTGGGACGACGAGCTGCTGTCGTTCTTCGGCATCCCGCGGCGGATGCTGCCAGAGATCAAGCCGTCGTCCGGCCACTTCGGCACCACCCGCGCCGACGGGCCGCTCGGTGGCGAGATCGCGATCACCGGCGTGCTGGGCGACCAGCAGGCGGCCACCGTCGGCCAGGTGTGCTTCCGGCCCGGCGAGGCCAAGAACACCTACGGCACCGGCAACTTCCTGCTGCTCAACACCGGCCACGAGCTGGTGCGGTCGAAGCACGGGCTGCTCACCACGCTGTGCTACCAGTTCGGCGACGACAAGCCGGTGTACGCGCTGGAAGGCTCCATCGCGGTCACCGGGTCGGCCGTGCAGTGGCTGCGCGACCAGCTCGGCATCATCAGCGGCGCCTCGCAGAGCGAGACGCTGGCCCGGCAGGTCGAGGACAACGGCGGGATCTACTTCGTCCCGGCGTTCTCCGGGCTGTTCGCGCCGTACTGGCGGTCCGACGCCCGCGGCGCGATCGTCGGCCTGACCCGCGCCACCACCAACGCCCACCTGGCGCGCGCCACCCTGGAATCGATCTGCTACCAGACGCGCGACGTCGTGGAGGCCATGCAGAACGACTCCGGCGTCACGCTCGACGTGCTGCGCGTCGACGGCGGCGTCACCGCGAACGAGCTGTGCATGCAGCTGCAGGCGGACATCCTCGGCGTGCCGGTGTCCCGGCCGGTCGTCGCCGAGACCACCGCGCTCGGGGCCGCCTACGCGGCCGGGCTGGCCGCCGGGTTCTGGCAGTCGACCGACGAGCTGGAACAGAACTGGAACGAGGACCGGCGCTGGGAGCCGTCGTGGAACGACGCCCAGCGCGCCGAGGGGTACGCCGGCTGGCAGAAGGCCGTCGGCCGCACCCTCGACTGGGTCGACGTCGAGTGAATCCCGTGCCGGAGCGGCCTGCGTGGCGGCGCCCGCCCAAGGCGCCGCCACACGCGGCTCGCCGCTCCGGCACCACGCTTGGAAAAGAGGAGAGAGCCGTGTCCCAACCCCTGTCCCCCGCCTACCGCGGCGACGCGCTGCGGCGGCTGGCGAACGAAGAGTTCGACGTGCTCGTCGTCGGTGGCGGCGTGACCGGCGCGGGCGCCGCGCTGGACGCGGCCTCGCGCGGGCTGTCGGTCGCCCTGGTCGAAGCCCGTGACCTGGCCGCGGGCACGTCCAGCCGGTCGAGCAAGCTGATCCACGGCGGGCTGCGTTACCTGGAGCAGCTGGACTTCAAGCTGGTGCGGGAAGCGCTGCGGGAACGCGGGCTGCTGCTGCGCACCCTCGCGCCGCACCTGGTGCGGCCGGTGAAGTTCCTGGTCCCGCTCCAGCACCGGGTCTGGGAGCGCGGCTACATCGGAGCCGGGGTGACGTTGTACGACACGCTCGGCGGGGCGCGCGCGCTGCCGCGGCACCGGCACCTGAGCCGGCGGCGCGCGTTCGAGGTGGCGCCCGGCCTGGCCGACGACGCGCTGATCGGCGCGATCCAGTACTACGACGCGCAGGTCGACGACGCCCGGCACACCATGATGATCGCGCGCACGGCCGCCGACCAGGGCGCGGCGGTGGTCACCCGGACGCGCGTGACCTCGCTGGTCCGCGAGGGCGAGCGGGTCGTGGGCGCGCGGGTCACCGACCGGGAGAGCGGCGCGGAGATCACCGTGCGGGCGCGCGTGGTGATCGCCGCGACCGGGGTGTGGAGCGACGACATCGCCGAGGCCGCCGGCATCGAGAAGCCGTTCACGGTGCGCGCGTCGAAGGGCATCCACCTGGTGGTGCCGCGGGAGAAGATCGACCTGGACACCGGGCTGATCCTGCGCACCGAGAAGAGCGTGTTGTTCGTGATCCCGTGGGGCCCGCACTGGATCGTCGGCACCACGGACACCGAGTGGGACCTGGACCGCGAGCACCCGGCGGCCAGCCGCGCGGACGTGGACTACGTGCTCGACCACGTGAACGCGGTGCTGCGCAAGCCGTTGACGCACGACGACATCGAGGGCGTGTACGCCGGGCTGCGGCCGCTGCTGGCGGCGAAGGCGACCGCGACCACGAAGCTGTCGCGGGAGCACGCGGTGGCGCACCCGGTGCCGGGGCTGGTGGTCGTGGCCGGTGGGAAGTACACGACGTACCGGGTGATGGCCGCCGACGCCGTCGACGCGGCGATGTCCGATGTGGACCGCCCGGCGCCGCCGTCGTGGACGGACAAGCTGCCGATCGTGGGCGCGCGCGGGTACGCGGAGGTCTGGGAGGGCCGGTACGCGCTCGCGCGGCGGGCGGGTCTGCCGGTGGCGCGGATCGAGCACCTGCTGGGCCGGTACGGCACGGCGGTCGAGGAGGTTCTCGCGCTGGTCGCTGAGCGGCCGGAGCTGGGCGAGGAGATCCCGGGCGCGCCGGACTACCTGAAGGCCGAGGCGGTGTACGCGGTGACGCACGAAGGCGCGCTGCACCTGGAGGACGTGCTCACGCGGCGGACGCGGATCTCGATCGAGCAGCGGGACCGCGGACTGGCGGCGGCCCCGGCGGTGGCCGACCTGATCGCCCCGGAGCTGGGCTGGACCGCCGACCGGCGCGACCGCGAGGTGGCGCACTACCGGGCGCGCGTCGAGGCGGAACGCACCGCGCAGGAAGCGCCCGACGACGCGACGGCGAACGAACGCCGCCTGGCGGTGCCGGCACTGGGCTGAGACCCGCCCCGGGTGATCTCCGTGAGGGGTGGGATCACCCGGGGCTCAGCCGCACCCACACCGCGGGTGACGGAACACCCGCGTGGTTCATCACCGTCAGCAGGTACCAGCCCGGCGGCGCCAGTTCCGGCGAGCCGGGCAGCCGCATCCGGAGCCGGTCCGTCCCGGCCACGGTCACCGGCAGGTCCACCAGCCGCTGCTCCAGCTCGCTGGAGTGCGTCGTCGCGCCGGGGCGGATCAGCGACGCGCTCGCGATGTCCGCCGCGTCCGGGACGTCGGCCTCCAGCGTGCCGCCGTAGTGCACTTCGGGCGTGGTCACGACGACCAGCGGGCGCGGGCCGGCGAACAGGTACGGCGGCCAGAACACCTCGATGCGCATCTCCTCGGTCTTGCGCGCCGGGTTGGAGCCCGCGGTCACGACCTTGCCGTCCGGCACCAGCAGCGCCACCGAGTGGTACAGCCGCGGCACCCGGCTCTCCGCGGCCATCGTCCACGTCCCGCTCACCGGGTCGAAGATCTCGGCCTCCAGCGCCGCCGCGGCCGCGTGCTCCTCCATCATCGAACCGCCGTTGACCAGCACGGTCCGGTCCGGCGGCAGCGTCGCGCACAGGTGCATCCGGGCCATGTGCAGGTCAGCCGCGGGCGTGTAGCGGGGCGCGGCGGCGGACAGGTCCGCGATGGCGGCCGAGACGGTCGCGCCGGAGTGGTCGTGCATGTCCTGCGGCCCGCCGCCGGCGATCATCACCCGCTGGTCCTGCGCGGGCGGCAGCAGCACGCTCGCCGACTGGTTGCGCAGCCCCGCGTCGGGCAGGCCCGGGACGTCGGTCACCGCGTTGGAAGCGAGGTCCCACACGCCAGGCCGCACCCCGTTGTTGCTGCCGTACTGGCCGCCGCTGTAGAACACGCGGCCGTCGGCGAGCAGGAACAGGTGCCCGTACATGGGCCAGTGCGCCGACCCGGGCCGGGTGGTCCAGCCCGCGCCTTCGGTGTAGACCTCGGGGACCGTGTTGAGCATGCCGGTCTCGTCGAGCCCGGCGACGGCGAGGACCCGCCCGTCCCCCAGCGCGAGCAGCGACGGGTACCACCGGCCGCCCGCCATGTCCGGTTGCGCCGTCCAGGTCAGGGTGTCGGGGACGAACGCGACCGACTGCCGCAGGCCGAGGAACGGGTCGTACTGCCCGGTGCCGCCGGCGGCGAGGAGCCGTCCGTCGGGCAGGAACGCGTGGCCGACGCAGAACAGGTCGACCGGCGTGTGCGGCTGCTCGACCTCCTCGCCGGGGTAGTGCCAGACCGTGGTGCCGTAGAGGTGCGCGTGGTGCCGGTCGGGGTCGTTGCTCGACCCGGCGAAGAACAGCACGTCCCCGGTGCGCAGCAGCGCGGCGTGCACGGCGAGCGTGCCGGAGTCGCGTTCCAGCAGGCGCCACACCCCCATTTCGGGCGCCATGTGCAGGTCGGTGAGCGGGTGCAGCAACCGGTGCAGCGCGGCGTTCTGCCCGGCCGGGTCGTCCACGGCCAGCACGACGAAGTGCGGTTCGCCGCCGACCCCGGCGACGGCGAGGCCGCAGCCCTGGTTCTCCCAGAACCCCCAGTCCGGCACGGGGATCCACGGTCCCCAGCCGTCCGCGGGCCGCACGTCGTCGTCGAGCCGCCAGCCGATCGTGCACAGCGCGCGGTTCTGGCCTGCCGGGTTGTCGACGGTCAGGACGATCAGCTCGTCGTTGCCGTCCCCGTCGAGGTCCGCGACCGCGACGGCCGCGCCCTGGTTGTCCCAGAACCCCCAGTCGGGCACGGCGCGCCACGGTCGCCAGTCCGTCACCACGCCGTCCGGGTTCAGGGTGCCGCTGCGGTAGAAGCCGGCGTTGGCGCCCTCGGGCGCGTCGACCATGAGCACGACGAGCTGCGGGCCGGCGGCGGTGCGGGCGACGGTGATGTCCCCGCCGGCGTTGAGCCAGGCGAACCAGTCCGGCACCGGCTGCCAGGGCGTCCAGCCGCCGGTGACCGCGCCGGTGTCGCGGTCGAGCGACCAGCCGACGCGGTAGAACGCCTGGTTCGGACCGTCCGGCGCGTCGATCAGGTAGACGATCAGGTCGGGTTCGCCGTCGCCGTTCACGTCGGCCACGGCGACCCCGGCGGCGTCGTTCTCCCAGGAGAACCAGTCGGGCACCGGCTGCCAGGCGGTCCACCCGCCGGTCAGGGCGCCGGTGTCGTCGAGCCCGCGCCCGACGCGGTAGAACGCGGTGTTCCGGCCGGGCGGGTTGTCGACCATCAGGAGCACTAGGTCCCCGCCCGCGGTGGCGATCGACGCGCCGCTGTTCTCCCAGGAAAACCAGTCCGGCACGGCGGTGAAATCGGTCTGCACCGGCCCGATCCCACCCGGTCCGCGACCACCCCGGCTAGGGCCGAACGCCTCTTACCCCGGGTACGTGCCCCGGTCTGATGTGGACTTGGCGGGAGGCAGCTGGGACAGATCGTGCCGGTAGTCCTCGGCGTTCTCCGGCAGCAGCGCGCTCAACAGGCCGAGCGCGTGCCGGGCCCCGGCGCTCAGGGCTTCCACGAGTTCCGCTTCGCCGACGGAGGTCCGCCGGACCTCGCGGCCGCCCGAACAGCTGACCAGCACCCGCCCTCCGCCGATTCGCTCGATCGCGAACTCGACCGGCATGTCGGGGAACAACGTCGAGACCCGCTGCTCGGCCGGCAGCCGGGCGAGCAGGGTGCAGATGTAGGCCCACAACTGGTCGACGAGGTCCCAGTGCGTCAGGCCCATGATCTCGACGCCGTCGATCACCAGCTCGATGGCGCCCTCGACGTAGAGGGGGTCCTCCGGCGGATCCGAGGTCGCGAGGAGTGGTTCGAAGGTGCCGTCCTTGCGGCGGAGGAAGTTGCGGATTTCGATCATGGTATCCGGCTCACCCGCCCCACAGGTGGTGCAGCTCGTTGCCCTGGTGGTCCGATGTCGTGAAGCTGCCGCGCACCCACACCGAGATCCCGCCGGGCCAGTACGTCACTTCGAGGGCGCGGACCTGTGTCTCGTCGAGCAGAGCGCACACGTGTTCGCCGTCGGCCAGGTCGTAGCACATCCCCGCCGGTTCGAAGCACACCTGCCCGCCGCCCTCGCCCGCCACGCGGAAACGGAGCGTGCTGCCCGTCCCGTCCGGTGCCTGAGCCAACGCCGTCCCTCCTCAGGGAATCCGGTGCAGCACGGACTCGTGGCCGCCGGTGGCCACCAGGTCCACGACCGCGTCGAGCATCGCCCGCACTCCCGGTTCGGCCAGCACCACCAGATCCGGCGGGCAGGTGAAGTATCCGCCGCTCAGGTTCTCACCGGACCGGCGGTGCCACCCCACGATCCACCTGATCTCCGCGTACGTCAGGAAGGTCGCGGTCCACCTCGTGCCGTCGGTCAGCGTGACCCACGCGTCCGCGTTCTCGACCGATCCGGGAGCGTCGCCGCCCAGCTCCACCTCGAGCACCACGCCCTCGGCGATCATCGTGTGCACGCCCCGCACCCTACGGCCGCCAAGCCCCGCGCCACGACCGATTTCCCGGTCCAGACCTATTCGGCCAGCGGCAGCGCCCGGTCGTTCTCCTCCTTGATGGCCCGCAGGTGCGTCCACGCCTCGACCGTTCGCACGCCCGGCAGGCCGCGCACGCGCTCCAGCGTGGCGAGCACGTCGTCGAGTGAGCCGGCCCGGATGGTGCCGATTCCGCTGCACCAGCCGATCCCGGTGGCCAGGCAGTCGATCTCGTCGAGCGCGGCGATCTTGCGCGCCACGGGTTCGGTGTCACCGTTGACGTCCAGCGCGAACCCCATCGTGTGGATACGGCTCAGCGGCGTCAGCCGCACGAGCGCGCCGACGTGGACCACCCCGGTCTCCAGCAGCCGCAGCACCCGGGCGCGCGCCGCGCCCGCGGAGAGGCCGGTGACGCTCGCCAGCTCGGCGAAGGAAGCCCGGCCGTCGGCACGCAGGTGCGCCAGCAACGCGTGGTCGTGAGCGTCGAGCTCGATGTGCGCGAGCGGGCCGGGGCTCTCCAGCGGCCCGGGCGGGAAGTAGGGGTCCTTCCAGATGCGCAGGTAGGTCATGGTCTGCAGCGCGCGCACCCCGGGCACGGCCTGCACGCGCGCCAGGCCGCGGGCGAAGGACTCCAGGTCTGCCGTGCGCAGCTCGGCGGTGACGGCGAACCGGCCCGCGGTGGTGGTGACGAAGGAGACCTCGCCGAGTTCGGCGACCTGCCGCGCGACCGGGCCCGCGGGGCCGTCGGTCTCGATGGTCACGTGGCCGAGCTGGTGCAGCCCGAACACCGCCGGGTGAATCGCACCGACCAGCCGGAGCCCGCCCTCGCCGAGCAGCCGCTGCACGCGGGCCTTCGTGGTGGACCGGGCCAGCCCGACCAGGCGGGCCAGCGTCTCGTAAGAGGCTCGGCCGTCCTCGTGCAGGGCGCGGACGAGCCGCTCGTCGATCACGTCCAGGTTCCCGTGCACGGGGACAACCTAACGCATACCCAGCCAGCCCGACGATCTGTTCACGCAAATCGCCCATCGAAAGTCGCAACGGCGACACTCAACGCTCACGACAGTCGAATCATGCATTGATCACCGGCCCGTGCGGATGTAACGTCTGCGCCCACTGACACGGTCGGCTCGGAGGTGCGGTGGGCGTGGGGAGTACGGATCGGGTGTTCTTCGGCCAGCCGCGCGGGCTGGTCGGGCTGTTCTTCGCCGAGGCGTGGGAACGGTTCTCCTACTACGGCATGCGCGCGCTGCTGCTGTACTACATGACCGACCGGATCCTGGACGGCGGTCTCGGCATCGACCCGGGCAGCGCGAAGTCGCTGATCGCGGTCTACGGCTCGGCGACGTACATGGCGGCGATCCTGGGCGGCTGGATCAGCGACCGGCTGCTCGGGGACCGGCGGGCGACGCTCACCGGCGGGGTCCTGATCATGTGCGGCCACATCTGCCTCGCGATCCCCGCCGGGGCCGGCGCGCTGTTCGCGTCGATGATCTTCATCGCGAGCGGCACCGGGCTGCTGAAACCGACGATCTCCTCGTCGGTCGGCGACCTCTACGCCCGCGACGATCCGCGGCGCGACTCGGGGTTCAGCATCTACTACATGGGGATCAGCGTCGGGGCGGTCGCCGCGCCGCTGGTCGTGGGCACCGTCGGCGAACGGTACGACTACCACCTCGGATTCGGTCTGGCGGCGATCGGCATGGCGCTCGGACTCGTCGTCTACGTGCGCAGCCAACGCCACCTCAGCCCGCTCAGCAGCGCGCCGAAGAACCCGTTGCGGCTGGGCGAGGTGCCCCGCTCGCGTGTGGTCGCGGTGGCGGCCGGGGTCGCGGTGCTCGTCGCCGTGCTCGCCACGACGATCGGCACCGGCGCGCTCGGCCCGGGCGGGGTCGTCGACCTGATCAGCATGCTCGCGATCGCGCTGCCGGTCGGCTACTTCACGGTCATGCTGCGCAGCAAGCGCACCACCGCGGCGGAGCGGGCGCGGGTGCGCGGCTACATCCCGATGTTCGTCGCCGCGGTCGCGTTCTGGTGCATCCAGGAACAGGGCGCGACCGTTATCGCGCAGTACGCCGACGAGAGCACCGACCTGGGGGCGTTCGGGTTCACCATCCCAGCGTCGTGGTTCCAGTCCGTCGGATCGCTCGTGCTGATCGTCCTGACACCGCTGTTCGCGTTGATGTGGCTGCGGCTCGACCGGTCCGCCCGCTCCCCCGGCACGGCGCACAAGTTCGCGGCGGGCCTGGCGATCGCCGGGCTGTCCTACCTGATGCTCGTGCTGCCCGCGGCGAGTCCCGGCCAGACCAGCCCGCTGTGGCTGATCGGCAGCCTCGCCGTGGTCACGATCGGCGAGATGTGCCTGTCCCCCATCGGGTTGTCCGCCACGACGCGGCTGGCGCCCGCCGCGTTCGCCACCCAGACGATGGGCCTGTGGTTGTCGTCGAACGCCGCCGGGCAGGGCATCGGGGCGCAGCTGGTGAAGTTCTACGACGCCGGGTCGGCGGCCGCCTACTTCGGCCTGCTCGGGATGGGCGCGGTGGTCCTCGCCCTGGTGCTGTTCGCGCTCGCGCCGCTCATCAGGCGGCAGTCCGAACGCGGCCTGTCCACAGTGGAACTCACACGGGAGGGGCAGTGATGACCCGCACCATCTTCCGCGGCGGCACGGTGTTCGACGCCGCATCCCGCACCGCCGGTCCCGCCGACGTGGCGGTCGAGAACGGCTGGATCACCGACGTCGGCACCGGCCTCGACGGCGACGAGGAGGTCGATTGCGCAGGCCGCGGCGTGCTGCCCGGGCTGATCGACTGCCACGTCCACCTCACCATGACCGGCGCGGACCTGTTCGCCGCCGCGCAGGAGCCGTTCTCGCTGCAGTTCTACGAGGGCGCGCGGAACATGGCCAGGACGCTCGCGGCCGGGGTGACCACGGTCCGCGACGCGGCCGGCGCCGACCTCGGGATGCGGGTCGCGCAGGAACGCGGCCTGATCCCGGGTCCGCGCATGCAGATCTCGCTGAACATGCTGAGCCAGACCGGCGGGCACGGCGACCCGTGGTGGCCCTCGACGTGCGTGGTGGACCTGCTGCCACCGCACCCGGGCCGCCCGCCGGTGATCGTGGACGGCCCGGAGGAGATCCGGCGCAAGATCCGCGAACTCGTGCGTGCCGGCGCGGACGTCATCAAGGTCGCGACCAGCGGCGGCGTGGTGTCCAGCGGCGCCGGGCCGCGGATCCCCCACTTCCGCGACGACGAGATCGCCATGATGGTGACCGAGGCGTCGGCGGCGGGCCTGCACGTCATGGCGCACGCGCACGGCGAGGGCGCGAAAGCGGCGGTGCGCAAGGGGGTCCGCTCGATCGAGCACGGTCACTTCCTGGACGACGAGACGCTGGAGATGATGGCCGCGCGGGGCACGTGGCTGGTGCCGACGCTCAGCGCGGGCGTCGGGCTGCGGCAGGCCGTCGAGGCGGGTGTGCCGTACCCGGACCACATCGCCGAGAAGATCCGCCAGAGCTCCGGCGACAGCGTGCGGCGCGCCGTCGACGCGGGCGTGCGGATCGCGATGGGCACCGACGCGCCGCTCTACCCGCACGGCGAGAACCTGCTGGAGCTGGAGCTGCTCGTCGAGCACGGCCTGTCCCCGGCCGAAGCCCTGCACGCCGCGACGCTGTCCGCCGCCGAGCTGATGGGGCTGGAGTCCACGCTCGGCTCGATCGCCCCGGGCAAGCGCGCGGACCTGGTCATCGTGGACGGGGACCCGCTCGACGTGCGCGACCTGGGCAAACGGATCCTCGCCGTGTACCAGGACGGCCGTGCCGTGCACGTGGCCGACCGGGACGTGCCGGACTGACCGGGGCAGTTGCCCTGCCCCGGCCTGGACGCCCTTACCCGGCGTAGGTGCCGTCGCCGGTCTCCGGCGCGCCCTTGGGCAGCACCTTGACCTGCGGTGCCTTCGTCGTGGTCTTCGGCGGCGCGGGTGGCCGCGTCGACGTGCCCGGCCGCGGCTTGGTGGTCGTCGTCGCTGTCGGCGCTGCCGGGCCGGTGATCGTGAACGTCGCGGTCGCCGTGCCGTTGCCTGCCGGGCCGCCGCTGCCGGAGCAGGTGAAGGTGGCCTGGTAGCTGCCGGGTTTCGCCGCGGCCTTCCCGGTGCCGGTGTAGCCGTCCAGGACGCGGGTGAGCGTCACCGGGGCGGCGAGCCCGGGCGAGGTCACCGTGCTGGCGTTGCCCGCGCAGTACGCGCTGAATTCGAGTGTCTGCCCCGGCGACACCGACGACGGCGACACGCTGAGCTTCGGCGGCGGCGCGGTGGCGCTGGCGGCCGGCGCGGCGAGCACCCCGGCCGCGAAGGCGAGCAGCCCGGCGCCGGCGAGGATCTTCTTGTGCTGCATGGTTTCCTCCCAGAATCGTCACCGCAATGCGGCGTAGACGATGATGTTGTCGCGGTAGCTGCGCGCGGCCCGGTCGAAGCTGCCGCCGCAGGTGATCAGCCGCAGCTCGGGCCCGGCGGTGTCGCCGTAGACCGCTTCGGTGGGGAACTCGTCCTTGTCGATCTGCTCAACGCGGGTCACCGCGAACGTGACGGTGGAACCGTCCTTTCGCGACACCACCACCTCGTCCCCCGGCACGAGTTCCTTGAGGCGGTGGAAGATCCCCGGCCTGCCGCCACCGTCCACGTGCCCGAGGACCACCGCAGGCCCCGGCTCCCCCGGCGACGGCCCGAGCCGGTACCACCCGGCCTGCATCGGCTGGGTCACCGGCGGCACCTCGATGGTCTCGTCGGCGTTGAGGCCCAGCGGGACGAGCGTCGAGCGCGCGCCGATCCGCGGGACGTCGAGCGCTTCCGGTTCCACCGGCGCCACGACCTCCGGCTCCGGTGCGGGCTGCACCGGCACCGGCTGCACGGGCGCGGGCTGCGTGGCGCACCCGCCCAGCAGGAGCAGGGTGAAGGCGAGCAGGAACCGCACGGCGACCATGCCGCTAACTCGCTCGCCGCGCCGATCCGGTTGCCGCCGAAACCGAACCGTGATGTCCGGGGGACTTCCGTCCACCTCGGACTTCCGATCACGCCTCGGCGTGCGTCCCGTTCGCCACGTCGAGCACCACCAGCGCGGACTGCGCGTCCACGACGTCGCGCGCCGAGCGCAGGTCCAGACCGCTCAGCGCCTCGATGCGCCGCAGCCGCTGGCTGACGGTGTTGGGGTGCACGGTGAGCGCCGCGGCGGTGGCCTGCCGGTCCAGCCCGGCGGCGAGGTGCACCCGCAGCGTCTCCAGCAGAGCGGTGCCGTGGTCGCGGTCGTAGGCGACCAGCCCGCCCAGGGTGCGGTCGGCGTACTCGCACAGCGGGGCCGGGTCGCCGAGCTGGAGCAGCAACCCGGCCACGCCGAGCCGGTCCAGTGTGATCGTGGCGCCCGACTGCCCGGCGTGGGCGGCGACGGCGAGTGCTCCGCGGGCGACCCGGTAGGCCTCGGCGTGGTTGACGGCAGGCGCGGACACCGCGACGGTGGCGTCGTCGACCCCGCGCGCGGTGAGCAGCGCCCGGCGGAAGCCGTCGACGGACTCGCCGTCGGGCCACAAGGCCACCACGTCCCCGCGGTACAGCGCCACCAGCGGGCGCGGCCGGACACCGGCGGCGAGCCGGGTCGCCTCGGCCACCGCCCGCTGGATCGCGCCCGGCGGCGCCGGTTTCCCGCCCGCCACCACCTGGGCGACGAGCGCGCGGTGCGGGCGCGTCAGGTCGTGACCCAGCAGCCCGGCGCGGTCCCGCACCGACGGGGCCGACGGGTCAGCCCCGGCCAGCAGGTCGGCGAGCAGCTCGCCCCGCAGGTTCTGCTCCACCTCCAGCGCGGTCCGCTGCCGCAGCAGTTCCAGCGACAGCACCACCGACGCGTGCTCCAGCGCCCGGCGGTCCAGCGGCGCGAGCGGACCGCCGGGCAGCCACACCCGGGCGGCGACCTCGCCGGTGAGCACGACGTCGGCCACGACGTGCGCACCGCTCTCCCGCACCAGCTCCGCACGCGGTGACCATGGCCCGGCGTCACCGGCCTCCACCGGGCCGCCCGCGGCGGCGAGCTCCTCGCCCCGCGCGTCGCGGACGAGCACCGGCCTGCCCAGCAGGTCGTGCAGCGCGGCCGCGATCCCGGCGACCCCGCCCGCCTGCACCGCGACGCGCAGCAGCCGTTCGTGGATCCGCTCCGACCGCGTCACCAGGTCGTGCTGGCGGCGCAGGTCGTCCAGCACCCGCGCCGAGGTGATCGCGATGGCGGCGTGCTCGGCGAGCAGCTGGAGCCGGCCGACCTCTTCGGCGCCGAACTCGTGCACGGTGGAGCGGTAGCTGTTGAGCGTGCCGATCACGCCGGAGGCCGTCACGAGCGGGACCGACAGCATCGACAGGTAGCCCTGCTCACGCGCGACACCGCCCCAGACGAAGTCCGGCTCCCGTGAGATGTCCGAGACCGCGCACGGACGGCCGGACAGGAACGCCTGGCTGGACGGCGCCCCGACGTCGGCGGTGGCCTCGATGCGCACCGGCCGGTCGGAGTTGACGCGGGCGACGTAGGCCTCGGTCAGCCCGCTCCACCCGGCGATCACCAGGTTCGCGCGCGCGGTGTCCGGCACCAGGACACCGCAGAAGTCGAGCCCGAGCAGCTCCCGCGCGGTCGCCGCGACCAGGTCGAGCACCTCCCGCAGCCCCTGACCGGCGTTCACCGCCGCGGTCAGGGCGCCGATCGCGCCCAGCCACTCGCGCAGCTCGGAAACCTCATCCACCCCGGAAGTGTCAGCGGGAACACTCCACAAGTCAACTCTGTGTCGCCGCAGACATCGCCCGGCGCAGCGCCGTCGATCAGACTCGGGAAGCGCTCCACCCACGACCGAAAGGGCCCGGGATGTCGACGACGACCACCTCCCCCACCACCGCCGAGACCGGACACGCGCGGCCGATCCTCGATCCGGCCACCGGCCGGGTGCTCGACACGGTGCCGGACAGCACCCTCGACGAGGTCGACGCCGCCGTCGCCCGCGCCCGCGCGGCGTTCCTCGGCGGGCCGTGGCCGTCGCTGACCCGCACCGAGCGCGGACGGCTGCTGCTGCGCGTCGCGGACGTCGTCGAAGGCGCCGCCGAGTCGCTGTACCGGCTGGAGACCCGCAACAACGGCCGCCCGGTGACCGAGACCCGCGCGCAGCTGTCCCGGGTGCCGGAGTGGTTCCGCTACAACGCCGGGCTGCTGGCCGCCCAGCGCGACGCCGTGCTGCCCTCCGACGGCCCGTACCTGACCTACCAGCGGCGCGCGCCGCTCGGCGTGTGCGGCATCATCACGCCCTTCAACCACCCGCTGCTCATCCTCGCCCGCAGCCTGTCCGCCGCGCTGGCGACCGGGAACACGGTCGTGGTCAAGCCCTCCGAGATCACGCCACTGTCCACTGTGGCCCTGGCCGATCTGGTTCGCGAAGCCGGTGTCCCGGACGGCGTGGTGAACGTGGTGACCGGCGGCCGGGAGGTCGGCGAGCGCCTCACCGGCCACCCGGACATCGCCAAGATCACCCTCACCGGCGGCACCGAGGCCGGCCGGGCCGCCGCGGTCGCCACCGCGAAGCGGTTCGCCCGCGTCACCGCCGAACTGGGCGGCAAGACCCCGATCGTCGTGTTCGACGACATCGACCCCGAGGCGGCCGCGGAGGGCGCGGCGTTCGCCGCCTTCGTCGCGGCCGGGCAGTCCTGTGTGGCCGGTTCCCGGTTCCTGGTGCAGCGCGGGAACTACGAGCGGTTCGTCGCCGCGCTGGCCCGCCGCGCGGACGCCATCCGGATCGGCGACCCGTCCGACCCGCGCACCCAGCTCGGCCCGCTGGTCAGCGCCGCGCAGCGGGACAAGGTGCTGAACCTGATCGGCGCCGGGATCGCCGAAGGCGCCCGGCTCGCCACGGGCGGCGGGGCGCCCGACCTGCCCGCGCCGCTGGACGGCGGGTTCTTCCTGCGGCCCACCGTGCTCGCCGACGCCACCAGCGAGATGCGGGTCGCGCGGGAGGAGATCTTCGGCCCGGTCGCCGTCGTCGTCCCGTTCGACGACGAAGCCGACGCCATCGCCAAAGCCAACGACAACCGCTTCGGCCTCGGCGCCGGGGTCTGGACCCGCGACCTGGCCCGCGGCCACCGCGTCGCGGACCGGATCGCGGCGGGCATGGTCTGGATCAACGACCACCACCGCCTCGAACCGTCGCTGCCCTGGGGCGGCATCAAGGAATCCGGCACCGGGCGGGACGCCGGATCCGAGTCCTTCGACGACTTCACCTGGATCAAGACCGTCGTCGCCCGCACCGCCGCCGACGACGCCGACTGGTACGGCGCCGACAGCCCCGGCCGCCTCAACTGACCCCTGTCCCCACGGCAAAGGAGCCGTCCCATGGCCAACCCCTCCGCGCCACCGTGGCGCACCGAGATCACCCGCACCCAGTGGCTGGTCCTGCTGGGCACGACGATGGGCTGGGCCCTCGACGGGTTCGCGGGCAGCCTGTACTCCCTGATCCTCGGCCCGGCGATGACCGAACTGCTGCCGCACAGCGGGATCGCGCCGGCCACCGGCAGCATCGGGCTCTACGGCGGCATCACCGTCGCGTTGTTCCTGTTCGGCTGGGGCACCGGCGGGATCCTGTTCGGCATCCTCGCCGACTACTTCGGCCGCGTCCGCGTGCTGTCCGCGGGCATCGTGACCTACGCGGTGTTCACCGCACTGGCCGCGTTCGCCGACACCTGGTGGCAGCTGGGCGTCCTGCGGTTCATCGCCGGCCTCGGGTCCGGGGTGGAGGCGCCGGTCGGCGCCGCGCTCGTCGCCGAGGTCTGGCGCAACCGCTACCGGGCGCGGGCCTGCGGCGTGATGATGTCCGGCTACGCGTTCGGCTTCTTCCTCGCCTCGCTGGCCTACGCGGTGCTCGGCGGCCACGGCTGGCGGCTGATGATGGGCATCGCCGTGCTGCCCGCGCTGCTGGTGTACTTCATCCGCCGTCACGTGCCGGAGCCGCCGGAGATCAAGGGCTCCATCGCCGCCCGCCGGGAGCGCCGCGCCCGCGGCCACCGCACCGAGCAGGACCGGTTCGTGCTGCGCCGCCTGCTGTCCCGGCCGCTGCTCAAGCACACCCTGGTCGGCACCGCGCTGGCCACCGGGTCGCTGGTCGCCTTCTGGAGCGTGTCCACCTGGTACCCACAGGTGATTCGCCAGGCGGCGACCGCGGCCCAGCTGACGCCGGCGGTGGCCAACGAACGCGTCGCGCTGGCCTCGATGCTGTTCAACGCCGGCGGCGTGCTCGGCTACGCCACCTGGGGTTTCCTGGCCGACGCGATCGGCCGCCGGAAGGCGTTCGCGACCAGTTTCGCGGTCTCGGCGGTCAGTGTCGGGTTCCTGTTCCCGTTCTCACCCGGCTGGGGCGTGTTCCTCGCCGTCATCCCGGTCGCGGGCTTCGGCCTCTACGGCGCGCTGTCCGGGATCCTCGTCTACGGCCCGGAGCTGTTCCCGCCGAGCGTCCGCGCCACCGGGATGGCGCTCTACAACGGCATCGGGCGCTACCTCACCGCGGCCGGGCCGCTGGTGGCCGGTGTGGTGGCCGCGTCCTGGTTCGGCGGCGACCTCGGCCTGGCGACCACGTGCGTCGTCGCGGTCGGGATGCTCGGCGCCATCGGGCTGTTCTTCGCGCCGGAGACCCGCGGCGCGCCCCTGCCCGCCGACCCGGTCCAGCCCGGCCCGGTTCCCGCTTCGGAGGAGATCCACTGATGAGTGCCTACGCAGGCGCCCGCGCCGCCGTGATCGGCGGGTCGATCGGCGGGCTCACCACCGCGCTGCTGCTGCGCGACCTCGGGTTCGAGGTCGAGGTGTACGAGCGCACCCCGACGCCGCTGGACGGCCGGGGCGGCGGGATCGTGCTGCAGCCGGACACCGTGCGCTGGTTCGCCGAGCGCAGCGCGCAGAACCCGGAAGCGCTGTCCACCGCGACCGAGTACGTGCAGTACCTCGACCGCGGCAACGGTGTCGTGCACCGCGCCCGCCGCCGCTGGACCTACACGTCCTGGGGCACCTTCTACCGGGCGCTGCTCGCCGACTTCGGCAGCGAGCACTACCACCTCGGCCAGTTCGCCTGCGGTGTCGCACAGGACGAGGACCGCGTGACCGTCCGGTTCGTGTCCGGGCACCGCGCCGAGGCCGATCTGGTCGTGTTCGCCGACGGCATCACCTCGATCGGCCGGTCCCTGCTCGACCCCGGCGCGCAGCTGGAGTACTCCGGCTACGTCGGCTGGCGCGGCACTGTGCCCGAGCACGAACTCACCCCGGGGACGCGGGAACTGCTCGGCAACGCGATCTCCTACAGCGTGGTCCCGCACTCGCACATCACGGTGTACCCGATCCCCGGCGAGACCGGCCCGTCGGAGCGGCTGATGAACTACGTCTGGTACCGCAACGTGCCGGCCGGCAGTGACCTGGCGGAGATGCTCATCGACAAGCGCGGTTTCACCGGCACCGTGTCCATCCACCCGGGACAGGTGCAGGACCGCTACGTCGACGAGATGCGGGAAACGGCCGCGGAACTGCTCGCGCCCGCCGCCGCCGAGGTGGTCACCCGCACCGCGCAGCCCTACATCCAGGTCGTGTCGGACGTGCGCGCCTCGCGGATGGCGCAGGGCCGGGTCGCGTTGATCGGCGACGCCGCGGCCGCCGCCCGC
>NZ_AFWY03000067.1:0-36891 GCF_000231075.2 Amycolatopsis sp. ATCC 39116
CCTGCCCAGCGCCGAACCGGCCCGCGCCGCGCCGGAGGCGGACCGATGCCTGACTCCGTGACGCGCGCGAACCACCTGCCCTGACCCCGGTCCGTACCCCCGCCCCGAACTGGAGGTTCTCCATGGCTGAACTCGCCGGTGGTGTCACCTGCCTCTGGCTGGGCATGGTGCTCGGCATCTCGTTCCTGGAGGCGCCGCTGAAGTTCCGCGCTCCCGGCGTGACCGTGCCGCTCGGGCTGGGCATCGGGCGCATCGTCTTCCGCGCGCTCAACCGGGCCGAGGTGGTGCTCGCCATCCTCGTCGCGGCCGGGGTCGCCCTGACCGACGTCCGGTGGCCGGTCTACCTGGCCGGCGCCGTCGCCGCGGTCGTGCTCGTCGTGCAGCTCGCCGTGGTCCGGCCGCCGCTGAACCGCCGCTCCGACCGCGTGCTGGCGGGCGAGGATGTGCCGCGGTCCCGGGCGCACCTCGTCTACGTCGTCCTCGAGGCCGTCAAGGTGCTCGCCCTGGTCGCGCTGGGCGGCCTGCTCCTCACCGGGGGATGACCGCGATCCGGGCGCCCCGCCCGGGCACCATCGTGATGTGCCGCGGCTTCGAGTGCTCGCCGCGGGCGCGGTCCGGCTCCACCGCGAACCGCGTCAGCACCGCCCGCAGCACGATCGTCGCCTCCAGCAGCGAGAACCCGGCACCGAGACAACGCCGCACGCCGCCGCCGAACGGGAACCACGTGCCGGACGCCGGGCCGCCGTCGAGGAACCGCTCCGGCCGGAACGCCGCCGGGTCCTCGTGGTGCGCCGGATCGCCCTGAACCAGCGCGATCGAGGGCATCACCGTGTAGCCGGCGGGAATCCGGTAGCCGCCGATCTCGATGTCGCGCGTCAGCCGCCGCGCCACCTCGGAGATCACCGGGTGCTGCCGCATCGCCTCCTTGGCCACCGCCTCCAGGTACTTCTCGTCCCCGGCGTCGGCCGCCTCGATCGCCCGCCGCTGCCGCGCCGGGTCCCGCGCCAGCTCGTGGAACGACCAGGCCAGCGCGGTAGCGGTGGTCTCGTGCCCGGCCAGCAGCAGGGTGATCAGCTGGTCCCGCAGCTCCGCGTCGGAGAGCCGGTCGTCCTCGGCGGGCACCGTCAGCAGGCGGGACAGCACGTCGCCGCGCCCGTCGAGGTCGTCGGCCTTGCGGCGGTCGGCGATCTCGGCGTAGAGCAGCTCGTCCACCCTGTCCTGCGCCAGGCTGTAGCGCCGCCACGGCCCGAACCGGCGCAGCTTCGCGTTGTGCCAGCCGAACAGTTCGAGCACCCCGATGTCGACGATCCGGGTGAGCAGGGCACGCAGCTCGTCCAGCCGCGGCCCCTCGGCGACGCCGAACACCACCCGCAGGATGATCTCCAGCGTCAGCGCCTGCATGCGCTCGTGCGACCGGAACACCCGGCCCGGCGTCCAGCTCGCGACCTCGGCCTCGGCGAGCTCAGTGATCATCTCCCGGTAACCGCGCAACGCCGCGCCGTGGAAGGCGGGCATCAGCAGCTTGCGGGCGCGCAGGTGCACGTCCTCGTCGGTGAGCAGCACCGAGTGCGGGCCCATCAGCGGCTTGAGGATGATGTTGCCCTCGCCGGCGTGGAACACGTCGGCGGGCCCGCTGAACACGGCCTTGATGTGGTCGACGTCCGCCAGCTGCACGACGTGCCGCTCGGGGTAGAGGTTGAGGCGGACGAGGTCGCCGTAGCGGCGCCGCAGCAGGGGCATCAGCACGTGCCGGAAGTTGCCGAAGAGCACCGTCTGCACGCCCGCCGGGAGCCTCGGGCCGGGCGGCAGCGGCAGCGCGCTCGTCCGGGACGGGGTTTCGACGCTCATCGCGACCTCCTCGACGTGACCGGTGCCTCATTTATACGCACGTGTAACTCGGGTGTCCAGCTAGGGTTCCGGTGTGGGACACCGGGAAGAGCTGCTCGCCGCCGCGCGGCGGCTGCTGGAGGAGAAGGGGTACGCGCACATCACGGCGCGGGACCTGGTCGCGGCGTCGGACACCAACCTGCACTCGATCGGGTACCACTTCGGGTCCAAGGCGGGCCTGCTCAACGCCGCGATCGGCGAGGTGTTCGAGGAGTGGACCGACAAGCTGGCCTCGATCGCGATGGCCGAGCCCGCCGTCCCGCCGATCGAGCGCGGGCGGCGCGCGTGGGCGGCGATGCTGGACAGCCTGCCCGCCAGCCGGGCGCTGCTGCTGTCCTACGTCGAGGCGCTGGCGCAGGCCGAGCGGACCGAGTCGCTGCGGGAGCAGTTCGCCGAGCAGTACCGGCGCTGCCGCGCGAAGGTCGCCGAGCTGGTCGCGCGGTCGCTGGCGGACGGCACCACGGCCGACGACCCGCGCTGCCAGGCGGTCGCCAGCTTCGTGATCGCCATCTGCGACGGGCTGGCCGTGCAGTGGCTGCTCGACCCGGACGGGGCGCCGACGTCGGAGCAGCTGACGGCCGGCCTGGAGGCGATGTGGGCCGCCTCGTTCCCGGGCGCCTGACTCACCCGATGCGGTCACGCGCCGCGCGACGACCCGGAAGTGGATCTACGGTCCGGGGCGTGGCAGCGAAAACGATCTTCCGGATGGTGGCGGTGGTGACGGCCCTGGTGGCCGGGTTCGCGCCCGCGGTGGCCTCCGCGCAGCCCGCGGCGCCGGTCGCCGGGTTCGACATCAGCGCCTCGCAGGGTGTGCCCGACTTCACCGCGGCCAGGGCGGCGGGCGCGCGGTTCGTGTTCGTCAAGGACACCGCGGGCGTCGGCTACGTGAACCCGAACTTCCTGGCGCAGTTCCGCGGCGCGAAGGCGGCGGGGCTGTACCGGTCGGCCTACCACTACGCGCGCCCGGACAAGACGGGCGGCGCCGAGCAGGCCGCGTACCTGCACACCCACGACGGCAAGTGGTTCGCCGACGGCATGACCCTGCCGCCGACGCTGGACCTGGAGGACACGCCGAACACGCCGGCCTGCTACGCGAAGTCGCCCGCGGACATGGTCGCCTGGATCCGCGCCTTCAGCACCGAGCTGAAGCGGCGCACCGGGCACACCCCGATCATCTACACGACGAACCGGTGGTGGAAGGCGTGCACGGCGGACAGCACCGCGTTCGCCGCCGACCACGTCCTCTGGCTGGCCCGCTACAACACCACGATGGGCGAGGTGCCCGGCGGCTGGACGGCGAAGTTCTGGCAGTCCGCGGTGGCCGGCCCGCTGCCGGGCAACCAGGACACGTTCTTCGGCACGGTCGACGAACTGCGGTCGCTGACCGCTTCGTGACGCGAAACGTTCCCACCGGGCGGGACGGTTCACCGGAACGCCACCTAGGGTTGGGGTATGAAGACTTGGTCCTCGGTACCCCTGCCCTACGTGCCGGGCACGCCACGCGCGCTGCGGCTGTACGACACGGCCACCGGGCAGGTGCGCCCCACCACGCCGGGCAAGACCGCGCGCATGTACGTCTGCGGCATCACCCCGTACGACGCCACGCACCTCGGTCACGCGGCGACCTACCTCGCGTTCGACCTGGTCAACCGGGTGTGGCGGGACAGCGGGCACACGGTGCACTACGTGCAGAACGTGACCGACATCGACGACCCGCTGCTGGAGCGCGCCGAGCGGGACCAGGACGACTGGGTGGTCCTGGGCCTGCGGGAGACCGCCCTGTTCCGCGAGGACATGGAGGCGCTGCGGGTGCTGCCGCCGAAGCAGTTCGTCGGCGCGGTGGAGAGCATCCCGGAGATCGTCGAGGTCATTTCGAAGCTGCTCGCGCACGGCGCGGCCTACCGGGCCGACGACCCGGAGTACCCGGACATCTACTTCGACCGCTCGGCCACCGGCCGCTTCGGCTACGAGTCGAACTACGACGGCGAGACCATGGCGAAGTTCTTCGCCGAGCGCGGCGGCGACCCGGACCGCCCCGGCAAGCGCGACCCGCTGGACGCGCTGCTGTGGCGCGCCGCCCGGCCGGGTGAGCCGTCCTGGGAGTCCGAGCTCGGCCCCGGCCGCCCCGGGTGGCACATCGAGTGCAGCGCGATCGCGGTCAACCGGCTCGGCATGGGCTTCGACGTGCAGGGCGGCGGATCGGACCTGATCTTCCCGCACCACGAGTACAGCGCCGCGCACGCCGAGGCGCTGTCCGGCGAGCACCCGTTCGCCCGCCACTACGTGCACAGCGGCATGATCGGCCTGGACGGCGAGAAGATGTCCAAGTCGCGCGGCAACCTCGTGTTCGTGTCGCGGCTGCGCGCCGACGGCGTGGACCCGAACGCGATCCGCCTCGCGCTGTTCGCCGGCCACTACCGCAGCGACCGGTCGTGGACCGACGACCTGCTCACCACCGCCCAGCAGCGGCTGGCGCGCTGGCGGGAGGCCGCGGCGCTGCCTGCCGGGCCGGAGGCCGACGACACCGTCGCCCGCCTGCGTGACCACCTGGCCGACGACCTCGACACGGTCAACGCGATGCGGGCGATCGACGCGTGGGCCGACGAGGCGCTGCGGCAGGGCGGGCGCGACACCGGCGCGCCCGGCCTGATCCGCGTCGCCGTCGACGCGCTGCTGGGCGTCGAGCTCTGATCGGCGTATAACGACCTATACGGTGCGGCCCTGCTCCAGCCGCAGGGTCGCACCGTCCCACTCCCGGCGCAGCCACCGGTCGTGGCTGGCGAGGACGACGGCGCCGGGCGCGGAGCCCAGCGCGTCGAACAGCTCCTCGGCGAGCGTGAGCGAGATGTGGTTCGTCGGCTCGTCGAGCAGCAGCAGGTCCGGTGGCCGGGCGATCAGGATCGCCAGCGCGAGCCGTCGCCGCTGCCCGACCGACAGCAGCCCGGCCGGCCGGTCGAGGTCCCGCGGCGCGATCAAGCCGAGATCGGCCAGCGCGGGGGAGTCCGGGCCGGCCGCCTCGGCGTACAGCCCGCGCGGCGTCCGCGCCGGGTCGGGCAGGGTCACGTCCTGCGCGAGCATCCCGGTGCGCAGACCCTTCCGGCGTCGCACCGCCTGCGGCGCCAGCCCGCCGGCGAGCACGGTGAGCAGCGTCGACTTGCCCGCGCCGTTGCCGCCGGTGACCAGGAGCCGCGCCGACGCCGTGACGTCCAGTTCGGACAGTTCCAGCCGTCCCGGCACGTGGATCCCACGGGCGGAGAGGATCAGTTCGTCCTCGCCGGCCGGTGCGGTGAGCGCGCCCGCGAACCGCAGCGGCGGCGGGGGCTTGCGCACCTGGTTGGCGGTGAGCTCGTCGAGCCGCTGCTGCGCGTTGCGGACCCGCCGGGAGATCTGCTTTTGCACCCGGCCGGTCTTGAAGTCGTACAGCATCTTCGCGTTGTCCCTCGGCGGCCGGTCGTGGGCGACGGCGCGCGCGGTGACCGCGACCGACTCCGTCAGCCGCCGCAGCTCGGCCTGCTCCTCGGCGTGGCGCTGCTCCCAGCGGGCGCGTTCGGTGCGCTTGTGCGCCAGGTAGTCGCGGTAAGCGCCGCCGTAGCGGGCCGGCCCGCCCAGTGCGGGATCGAGGTCGACGATCGCCGTGCACACCGCGTCCAGGAAGACCCGGTCGTGCGAGGCGAGCACCACCGTCCCGGACAGCCCGGTGAGGTGGCGTTCCAGGAACTCCATCGCCGGGTCGTCGAGGTGGTTGGTCGGCTCGTCGAGCAGCAGCGTGGCCGGCTGCCGGATGAGCAGCGCGGCCAGCCCGAGCCGGGACCGCTGGCCGCCGGACAGCTCGCCGACCGGCCGGTCGATCCCGCCGAGCCCGAGGCCGTCCAGGACGACCGCGGCGCGGCGGTCGGCGTCCCAGATGTCGTGTGCCTGGGCCCATTCCAGGGCCTCGCCGTACTCGGCGAGGACCGCCTCCGACGGATCGGCCGAGACCGCCTCGGCGAGCCGGTCCAGGCGCCGCGCCGCGCGGCGGATGCCGGCCAGCGCGTCCTCGACGACCGCCGGGACCGGGGTGTGGGCGGGGTAGGGGAGTTCCTGGTGCAGGAATCCCACGTCGGGTCCGGTGTGGACGGTGCCGCCGTGCGGGATCTCGGCGCCCGCCAGGAGTTTCAGCAGCGTGGACTTGCCCGCCCCGTTCTCGCCGACCAGGCCGACCCGCTGGCCGGGGTCGGCGGCGAAGTCGAAGCGGTCGAACAGGACGCGGTAGCCGTAGGCGAAGGACAGCTCGTGAACGCGCAAAGACATGGGACATCACCGGCCGGAGTGCGATGGCGAAACCCGCCGGGCCACCTGGCCTCGGACGCGGGTCGGTCGCGATGTCAGTTCTTCATGGCGCTTCCAGGCTAGCGCGGGAGGGCAACTTGTTTTCCGACCCCAGATATGAAAGAGTTCTTTCGAAAGGTTTCTTTCACGTTGGGAGTGCCGATGGCCGCTGAGCTGCCGCCGCGACGGCGGGTCCGGGACGCGGAGCTGATGCGGGCGCTGGCGCACCCGCTGCGATCGGAGCTGCTGAGCTACCTGATGGCCGTCGGGCCGCGGACCGCGACCGAGTGCGCGGAGGCGGTGGACTCGACGGCCTCGAACTGCAGCTGGCACCTGCGGCAACTGGCGCAGTGGGGGCTGGTGGAGCGCGTCGAGGCGGCCGACGGGCGGGAACGGCCGTGGCGGGCCACGCCGGTGGGGCTCGACTTCGGCGAGTTCGCGACCGACCCGGCGGTGCGGACGGCGCAGCTGGCGGCCGCGGGAGCGCGGATCGCCGAGGACGGCGTGCTGGCGCAGCGGTTCCTGGACACGATCGGCTCGTTCGACCGCGAGTGGCAGGAGGCGTCGGCGATCAACACCTACGCCCTGCGGGCGACGCCGGCCGAGCTGGCGGCGCTGACCGAGGCGATCGACGCGCTGGTGCGGCCCTACGTGGCGACCATCCGGACGGAGGCGCCGGCGGAGGCGCGGCCGGTCCAGGCGAGCTGGCGGGCGTACCCACGCGTCGAGGCGAACGGGAAGCCGAGTGAGTAGCGCCGGGTCGTGCGTGTGGCGTGGGTCCCGCCTGCGCGCCGAGGGCCGGACGAGCGGGGAGGGGGAGCGTGCCCGCCGCGGCACCAGATGCGGACAAGCACGTTGGCGGCTGGCCGCACGGTGGGGAGCGGTTCGCCTGGTGAGCAGCGGACCAGGGGAGCCCAAGCCCGAGGCCGGGGTGTCGATGCCGCGGAGGTGGGTGGCCGCTGCGCGGCGGCTGGTCCCGCCGCGCCAAGCGGCCAGCCCGGCGACCGGCGAAGCAACCAACCCCGGCGCCGCGGCGCCGACGGCGCACAGATGTGCCGCCAACGCGGCCCGGCCATTGGGCGGCGAGCTCTCGAGGGTGCCCGCCGTCTCGCCACGCGCGGGCAGCATCCCGCGTGGCGCAGCCACCGTCTCGCGGCGGGCGGGCAGTGCCCCGCCAGGCGCGCCCGCCGTCCCGCGGTGGGCGGGCAGCATCCCGCGTGGCACCCCCGCCGTCCCGCCGCGCGCGGGCAGCATTCCACCTAGCGCGCCCAGCGTCTCGCCACGGGCGGGCAGCATCCCGCCTGGCGCGCCCAGCGTCCCGCCGCGCGCGAGCAGCATCCCGCGTGGCGCAGCCACCGTCCCGCGGCGGGCCGGCGCCGTCCCGCAATCCGCGCCCGCCATCCCGCACCGCGCGAGCGGCAGATCCGCCGACCGCCGCTCAGCACACGGGGGAGGAGTGACCATGCCCGGCCCACTGAGAACCCCCGCCTTCGCGCGGCTCTGGGCCGCCGGCATGTTCGCCGAGACCGCGGAGTGGATGCTGCAGGTCGCGCTGCCGCTGCACATCTTCGCGCTCACCGGCTCGCCCGCGGCGACCGCCGCCACCATGGTCGCCGGCGTGCTGCCCGCCGTCGTGCTCAGTCCGGTCGCCGGGGTGCTCGCCGATCGCTGGAACCGGCGCGCCCTGCTCGCCGCGGTGTGCGCAGGCCAAGTGGTCGTCGCGGTGCCGCTGCTCGGCAGCAGCCTTCCGGTGATCTACCTCGTCATGGCTCTGCAGTCCGGGCTCGCCGCGCTGTTCGAGCCCGCCCGCAGCGCGCTCGTCCCCGTGCTGGCTCCCGGGCAGACCACCGCCGCCAACGGGGCGCTCGGCGTCGGCACCTGCGTCGCCCGCCTCGGGGGCAGCGCGCTCGGCGGGGTGCTGCTCGGCTTCGCCGGCCTCGGCGCCGTCGTCGTCGCCTACGGCGCCGCCCTCCTGGCCGCGATCGGCTTCCTCGCGCCCCGCTTCGCCGAACCCCGGCCCGCCCACCGGGCCCCAGTGGTCCGGGCCTGGCTCGACGGGCTCGCCGACATCCGCCGCGACCACCGGCTCCGCCTGGTGATCTTCATGACCACCCTGATGTCCGCCGGGCAGGGGATGTTCGTCGTCCTGTTCGTCCTGTTCGTCAGCGGCCCGCTCGGCCAGGGCGAAGCCGAAACCGGGCTGTTGCGCGGTGTCCAGGCCATCGGCGGGCTCGCCGCGGGCCTCGCCATCGCCACCGTCGCCCGCAACGCCGCCCCCGCGCGGCTGCTCAGCTGGGGCACCGTCGCGTTCGGACTCACCGCCGCCGTCATCTGGAACGCCCCGGCGCTGACCAGCGCGTTCGGCGTCTACATCGGACTGTTCATCGCCGTCGGCGTCCCGGTCGTCGTGCTCAACGCCGGGCTGCTGTCGGTCGTCCAGACCGTCAGCCCGCCCGGCAGCACCGGCCGCGTGCTCAGCACCGGCTTCGCCGTGCAGGCACTGGCCCAGGTCGCCGGCATGCTCGGCGCCGGCGCGCTCGTCGGCCCGCTCGGCCTGACCCCGCTGCTGAACTTCCAGGCCGCCCTCAACCTCGTCGCGGGCGCGCTCGGGGTGCTCTGGCTGGTGCGGCGGATGACTACGGTGGACCCGTGCCCCACCTCTACGCCACCAGCGACCTCCACGTCACCCACAACGGCAACGCGCCGCTGATCGACGAAGTCCGCCCGGACTCGCCGGAGGACTGGCTCCTGGTGGCCGGCGACGTCGCCGAGAAGATCGACGCGATCACCGCCACGCTGGCGACCCTCAAGGAGCGCTTCGCCGAGGTGGTGTGGGTCCCGGGCAACCACGAACTGTGGACCGTCCCGCGCGACGGCAACGACCTGCGCGGCGAGGCCCGCTACCGGCACCTCGTCGAGCGCTGCCGCGAGATCGGCGTCCGCACCCCGGAGGACGAGTACCTGGTCTGGCCCCACGCCGACCGGCCGCTCACCATCGCCCCGCTGTTCCTGCTCTACGACTACAGCTGGCGCACCCCGCAGGCCGAGGACGCCTCCCTCGCCGAGGCGCTCGACCAGGCCCGCGAGGCCGGCGTGGTGTGCACCGACGAGTTCTACCTGCACCCCGACCCGTTCCCCACCCGCCAGGACTGGTGCGCCGACCGCCTCAAGTTCAGCGAGCAGCGCCTGGACGCCGTCCCCGCCGACCACGGCACCGTCCTGATGTCGCACTGGCCGCTGCACCGCCACCCCACCGCGCCCCTGCGCTGGCCGGAGTTCGCGCTGTGGTGCGGCACCACCCGCACCGAGGACTGGCACCTGCGCTACCGCGCCGAGGTCGCCGTGTTCGGGCACCTGCACATCCCGCGCACCACCTGGGCCGACGGCGTCCGCTTCGAAGAGGTGTCGCTGGGCTACCCGCGCGAGTGGCGCAAGCGTGCCCGCGGCCCGGTCCCGCTACGCCGCATCCTCTGACTTCGGCCGCAACGCCAGCAGCGGCACCGCCGCCGCCAGCACCCCGGCCGCGACGAGGAAGCTCAGCGCCGGGCTGGCGTGGTAGAGCCCGGTGAACACCGCGGGGGAGGCCGACATCCCGAGGAACCGCAGCGCGGTGACCACGGAGATCGCGCCGCTGCGCCCGTTGCCCTCCCCGCCGAGCACCGTCGCGTTGATCCCGACCAGCACCAGCTGCCCGCACACCCCGCCGACGGCCCACGCGATCGTCACCGCCGGCAGCGACGGGAACAGCCCGATCGAGGCCATCGCCGCCGCGCCCAGCAGCAGCCCGGCGGCCAGCGCCACCCGCGGCCCGAACCGGTCCGAGGCGGCGCCGACCAGCCGCGCGGCCAGGAACCCGGCGATCCCGTAGGCGGTCAGCACCAGGCCCCGCACCCCGGGCGTCAGCGCGAACAGGTCGTCGACCCGGAACGCGACCAGGAACGGCAGCCCGGCCAGGCACGCCCAGGCCAGGAACACCACACCACCGGCCCACAGCACCACCGGCCGCCACGCGTCCCGCAGCCGCGACCCGGGCTCGCCGGCCCGGTCGTCGGGCGGCAGCGGGCTCGCCGCCAGCGCCAGCGCGACCAGCGCGATCCCGGCGAACGCCCACCGCCAGTCGGCCTCCGCGGCCAGCCCGCCGATCAGGGGCGCGGACGTCTGCCCGAGCGCCTGCATCGCCCCGAACGTGCCGAGCGCCCGGCCGAGCCGGTCCGCCGGGGTGATCGCGGCGAGCTTGGTCAGCAGCAGCGGCGTGGTGAACGCGTTGGCCACGCCCTGCAGCCCGCGGGTGACCTGGAACAGCCAGAACCACGGCACGAGCGCGGCCAGCGCCGCCGCCAGCACGTAGCCGGCGTAGGCGATCCGGATCGTGCGCACCGGTCCCCAGCGCGCGCCGTAGGTCCCGGACACGAGCATGACCAGCGCGAACGGCAGCAGGTAGGCGGTCAGCGAGGACGCCGCGGTGCCCGGTGACACGCCGAAGCTGGCCGACAGCTCCGGCAGCATCGACGACACCACCCCGCCCCCGAACGGGCCGAGGAGGCCACCGACGTAGAGCGCGGCGCGGGCGGGCCGCCCGCTCACCGGCCTGCCGGTCCCGGTCCCTCCGCGCCCGGACGACGCCGCCGCAGGTAACGCTCGAACTCGGCGGCGATCTTCTCGCCGCTCGACTCCTCCAGGGTGATCGCGGTCTCCGCGTCGCCGCGCTCCTCCAGGGACCGGACGTACTCGGCGATCTCCTCGTCCTCCTCGGCCATCTCGCTGACCGTCTGCTGCCACTCCTCGGCCTGCTCGGGCAGCGCGCCCAGCGGCACCTCGACGTCCAGGACGTCCTCGAGCTTGTGCAGCAGCGCCAGCGTCGCCTTCGGCGAGGGCGGGTGGGACACGTAGTGCGGCACCGCGGCCCAGATGGAAATCGCCGGGATGCCCGCCTGCACGCACGCGTCCTGCAGGATGCCCACGATGCCCGTCGGGCCCTGGTAGCGGCTGCGCTCCAGCCCGAACCGGGCCGCGGCCTCCGGGTCGTAGGCGGTGCCGGTGACCGGGACCGGGCGGGTGTGGGCGGTGTCGGCCAGCAGGGCGCCGAGCGTGACGACGGTGGTCACCCCCAGCTCCTCGATGTGGTCGAGCAGCTCACGGCAGAAGGCGCGCCACCGCATGTTCGGCTCGGGGCCGGTCACCAGCACGATGTCCTGGTCGTAGCCGGGCGGGTGGCAGATCGCCAGCCGCGTGGTCGGCCATTCCACCCTGCGGGTGACGCCGTCCACCATCCGCACCGTCGGGCGGCTGACCTGGAAGTCGTAGTAGTCGTCCGGCTCGAGCTCGGCGAGCGGCTTGGCGTCCCAGCTCAGCTGGAGGTGCTCCAGGGCCGTGCTGGCCGCGTCACCTGCGTCGTTCCAGCCTTCGAAGGCCAGGATCATCACCCGGTCCCTGGCCGTGGTGTCCTCCGGGTCCGGGGTCTCGGGCTGTGGGATCGCGTCGGCTGGGTCACTCACCCACCCAGCCTACGACCCGGCGGGCGGTGACGAGACCGTAGCCTGGTGTCATGTCCGGTCGTTTCTCGTCACCGCTGCTGGACGCCCTCGCCGCCCGTGTGGTCGTGGCGGACGGGGCGATGGGCACGGCGCTGCAGGCGCACGAGCTGTCCCTGGACGACTTCGCGGGCCTGGAAGGCTGCAACGAGATCCTGAACGTGACCCGCCCGGACGTGGTGCGGGGCATCCACCGCACCTACCTGGAGGCAGGCGCGGACGCGGTGGAGACGAACACCTTCGGCGCGAACCTGGCGAACCTGGGGGAGTACGGGATCGCCGACCGCATCGCCGAGCTGGCCGAGGCGGGGGCGCGGCTGGCGCGGGAGACCGCCGACGAGCACGCGACGCCGGACCGCCCGCGCTTCGTGCTGGGCTCGGTCGGCCCGGGCACCAAGCTGCCCACGCTCGGCCACGCGCCGTACGCGCGGCTGCGGGACGCCTACGCCGAGCAGGTCACCGGCCTGCTGCACGGCGGGGTGGACGCGGTGCTGGTGGAGACCTCGCAGGACCTGCTGCAGACCAAGGCCGCGATCCTGGGCGCGCGCCGGGCGATGCGCGGGGCGGGCCGCGAGGTGCCGGTGATCGCCTCGATCACGGTGGAGACGACCGGCACCATGCTGCTGGGCACCGAGGTCGCCGCCGCGCTGGCCGCGCTGGAGCCGCTGGGCATCGACGTGATCGGGCTGAACTGCGCGACCGGCCCCGCCGAGATGAGCGAGCACCTGCGGACGCTGTCGAAGTCGGCGCGGGTGCCGCTGTCGGTGATGCCCAACGCCGGCCTGCCCGAGCTGGGCCCGGACGGCGCGGTCTACCCGCTGTCGCCGGAAGGGCTGGCCGAGGCGTTGTCGGGGTTCGTGCGCGAGTTCGGCGTCGGCCTGGTCGGCGGCTGCTGCGGCACCACCGGCGAGCACATCCGGCAGCTCGCCGAGGCGGTGCGGGACGCCGAGCGCGCGCCCCGACGGCCGCGGCACGAGCCGGGCGTGTCCTCGCTGTACCAGGCGGTGCCGTTCGAGCAGGACGCCTCGGTGCTGATGGTGGGGGAGCGCACCAACGCCAACGGCTCCAAGAAGTTCCGCGAGGCCATGCTCGAAGGCCGCTACGAGGACTGCGTGGAGATCGCGCGCGAGCAGACCCGCGACGGCGCGCACCTGCTGGACCTGTGCGTGGACTACGTGGGCCGGGACGGCGCGGCGGACATGGCCGAGCTGGCCGGGCGGCTGGCGACGGCGTCCACGCTGCCGATCATGCTCGACTCCACCGAGCCCGCGGTGCTGCAGGCCGGGCTGGAGCGGCTGGGCGGGCGGTGCGTGGTCAACAGCGTCAACTACGAGGACGGCGACGGCCCGGACTCGCGCTTCCAGAAGATCATGCGGCTGGTGTCCGAGCACGGCGCCGCGGTCGTGGTGATGTGCATCGACGAGGAGGGCCAGGCCCGCACCGCCGAGTGGAAGGTCCGCGTCGCCACCCGCACGATCGAGGACCTGGTGACCAACTGGGGCATGCGGGTCTCCGACATCATCGTCGACTGCCTCACCTTCCCGATCACCACGGGCCAGGAGGAGACCCGGCGCGACGCTCTGGAGACGATCGAGGCGATCCGCGAGCTCAAGCGCCGCTACCCGGAGGTGCAGACGACGCTGGGCATCTCCAACGTCTCCTTCGGGCTCAACGCCGCCGCGCGCCAGGTGCTGAACTCGGTCTTCCTGCACGAGTGCGTCGAAGCCGGGCTGACCACGGCGATCGTGCACGCGTCGAAGATCCTGCCGATGGCGCGGATCCCGGACGAGCAGCGGGAGGTCGCGCTCGACCTGGTCTACGACCGCCGCCGGGAGGGCTACGACCCGCTGCAGAAGCTGATGTCGTTGTTCGAGGGCGTGTCGGCCGCGTCCAGCCGGGCCTCGCGCGCCGAGGAGCTGGCCGCGTTGCCGCTGTTCGAGCGGCTGGAGCGGCGGATCGTCGACGGCGAGCGCACCGGGCTGGAGGCCGACCTCGACGCGGCCCTGGCCGAGAAGCCGGCGCTGGACATCGTCAACGACACCCTGCTGTCCGGCATGAAGACCGTCGGCGAGCTGTTCGGGTCCGGCCAGATGCAGCTGCCGTTCGTGCTGCAGTCCGCCGAGGTCATGAAGACCGCGGTGGCCTACCTCGAGCCGCACATGGACAAGACGGACTCCTCCGGCAAGGGGAAGATCGTCCTGGCCACGGTCAAGGGCGACGTGCACGACATCGGCAAGAACCTGGTCGACATCATCCTGTCGAACAACGGTTACGACGTGATCAACTTGGGTATCAAGCAGCCGGTCAACGCGATCCTGGACGCGGCCGACGAACACGGCGCGGACGCGATCGGCATGTCCGGGCTGCTGGTGAAGTCCACGGTGATCATGAAGGAGAACCTGGAGGAGATGAACTCCCGCGGAGTCGCCGAGCGCTGGCCGGTCCTGCTCGGCGGCGCGGCGCTGACCCGCACCTACGTCGAGAACGACCTCGCCGAGCTCTACCACGGCGACGTCCGCTACGCGCGGGACGCCTTCGAAGGCCTGCGGCTGATGGACACGATCATGGCGGCCAAGCGGGGGCTGGCGCCGGAGATCAGCGCGGAGGAGGCGGCGAAGAGAGCGGAGCGCAAGGCCCGCCGCGAGCGGTCCCTGCGCATCGCCGAAGCCCGCAAGTCCGCCCGAGAGCCGGAGGCCCCCATTCCCGCCCGTTCCGATGTCGCGACCGACGTTCCCGTGCCCGTGCCGCCGTTCTGGGGCACCCGGGTGGTGAAGGGCATCCCGGTCGCCGAGTACGCCGCCCTGCTCGACGAGCGGGCCACCTTCCTCGGCCAGTGGGGCCTGCGCGGCGCCCGCGGCGGGCAGGGACCCAGCTACGAGCAGCTGGTGGAGACCGAAGGGCGCCCGCGGCTGCGGTACTGGCTCGACCGGCTGGCCACCGACGGGGTCCTGCAGCACGCCGCCGTGGTCTACGGCTACTTCCCGGCCGTGGCCGAGGGCAACGACCTGGTGGTGCTGACCGAGGCGCACGCCGACGCCCCGGAGCGGGCGCGGTTCACGTTCCCGCGCCAGACCCGCGACCGCTACCTGTGCCTGGCCGACTTCTTCCGGCCCCGCGCCACCGGCGAGGTCGACGTGCTGCCGCTGACCCTGGTCACCATGGGGCAGCCGATCGCCGACTACGCCAACGAGCTGTTCGCGAACGACGCCTACCGCGACTACCTGGAGGTCCACGGCCTCGGCGTGCAGCTCACCGAGGCGCTGGCCGAGTACTGGCACCGCCGCGTCCGGCAGGAGCTGCACTTCACCAGCGGCCGCGCGGTCGCCGACGAGGACCCGCGCTCGGTCGAGGACTTCTTCAAACTGGGCTACCGTGGCGCCCGCTTCTCCCTCGGCTACGGCGCCTGCCCGAACCTGGAGGACCGCGCGACCATCGTGGAGCTGCTCGACGCGGAACGGATCGGCGTGAAGCTGTCCGAGGAGTTCCAGCTGCACCCCGAGCAGTCCACCGACGCGATCGTGGCCCACCACCCCGAGGCCAAGTACTTCAACACCTGAGCAGAGGGAGAACCACTTGACGGACGGCCTTGCTGCCGTGCTCTGGGACATGGACGGCACGCTCGTCGACTCGGAGAAGCTGTGGGACGTCGCGCTCTACGAGTGCGCGGAGTGGCTGGGCGGGACGCTGTCCACCGAGCAGCGGCTCACGCTCGTCGGGTCCAACATGGACGCCACCGCGGGCTTCCTGCTGACGGTGACCGGCCACGAGCCGACCGCCGCGGCGGTCGCGGAGACCGGCGCGTGGATCCGCGACCGGACGGCGAACCTGTTCGCCGACGAGCTGCCGTGGCGGCCCGGCGCCCGCGAGGCGCTGACCGCGGTGCGCCGCGCCGGGGTGCCCTCGGCGCTGGTCACCTCCACCGAGCGGTCGCTGACCGAGCTGGCGCTGGACACCATCGGGCGGGAGTTCTTCGACGTCACCGTCTGCGGTGACGAGGTGGACGGGCTCAACAAGCCGCACCCGGAGCCCTACCTGCGCGCGGCGCGGCTCCTCGGCGCGGACCCGGCACGCTGCGTGGCCGTCGAGGACTCCCCGCCGGGCGCCGCGTCGGCCGCCGCCGCGGGCTGCGTCGTGCTGGTCGTGCCCAACGACGTGTCCGTCGAAGCCGGCCCCCGCCGGGTGTTCCGCACCTCGCTGACCGGGGTGGACGCGGACACGCTGCGCGCACTGGTGTGACGTCGCCGTCAGCAGCGGCGGCCCGGATCGCCCCCGGGGCGGGCCGGATGGAAGGATCTACAGACCGTGAAGACCTTCGACGAGCTGTTCGCCGAGCTCACCGAGCGGGCCCGCAACCGACCCGAGGGATCGGGCACCGTGCAGGCGCTGGACGCCGGCGTGCACGCCCAGGGCAAGAAGGTGCTCGAGGAGGCCGGTGAGGTCTGGATCGCCGCCGAGCACGAGTCCGACGACCGGCTGGCCGAGGAGATCTCCCAGCTGCTGTACCGGGTTCAGGTGCTGATGCTCGGGCGCGGGCTGACCACCGAGGACGTGTACCGCTACCTGTAGCGGGGCCGAGAACGAACGAGGAGTGAGGGCATGCTGCGGGTTGCGGTGCCGAACAAGGGAGCGCTGGCCGGGCCGGCGTCGGAGATGCTCGGCGAGGCCGGTTACCGCCAGCGGCATGAGCAGCGCGACCTGACCGTGCTCGACCCGAACAACGAGGTCGAGTTCTTCTTCCTGCGCCCCAAGGACATCCCGATCTACGTCGGCTCTGGCGAGCTGGACCTCGGCATCACCGGCCGCGACCTGGCGCTGGACTCCGGCGCCCCGGTCGAGGAGGTGCTGGCGCTGGGCTTCGGCGGCTCCACCTTCCGCTACGCGGCCCCGGCCGGGCAGGACTGGAAGCCGGCCGACCTGCAGGGCAAGCGGCTGGCCACCTCCTACCCGAAGCTGGTGCGCGACGACCTCGCCCGCCAGGGCGTGGAGGCCGAGGTGATCCGGCTGGACGGCGCGGTGGAGATCTCGATCCAGCTCGGCGTCGCCGACGCGATCGCCGACGTGGTCGGCTCCGGCCGCACCCTGCGGCAGCACAACCTGGTCGCGTTCGGCGACCCGATCTGCGTGTCCGAGGCGGTGCTGGTGCAGCGCGCCGGCAGCGACGCGCAGAAGGCGAAGGCGCAGCTGACCGCCCGGCTGCAGGGCGTGGTGTTCGCGCAGCAGTACATGATGCTCGACTACGACTGCCCGCGGACGCTGCTGGACAAGGCGGTCGCCATCACCCCCGGCCTGGAGTCGCCGACCGTCGCGCCGCTGGCCGACCCGGACTGGGTCGCGGTGCGGGCGATGGTGCCCCGCAAGAAGGTCAACCAGATCATGGACGAGCTGGCCGAGGTGGGTGCGAAGGCGGTGCTCGCCTCCGACATCCGCTCCTGCCGGCTTTGACCGGCGGTGTCCTGCCGGCGTTCGCGCCGATCTGGGCACTGACCGGACTGGGGTACCTGCTCGGCCGGTTCCGCGTGCTCGGCGACGGGGCCGAGGCGGCGCTGACGAAGTACGTCTTCGTCGTCGCGATGCCCGCGGTGCTGTTCACCACCATGCAGGACACGCCGCTGACCGCCCTGCTGAACCCGGGCGTGCTCGCGTTCCTGATCGGCACCGTCGTGGTGGGCGCGATCGGCTTCGCGCTGGGCAAGTGGGTGTTCCGGCGCAAGCTGTCGGAGTGGGCGGTCAGCGGGATGGCCTCCTGCTACGCCAACGCCGGCAACCTGGGCATCCCGGTGCTGCTGCAGCTGTTCGGCGACTCCGCGTTCATCATCGTGGTGATCCTGCTGCAGACGCTGGTGCTGATGCCGTCGCTGCTGGCCCTGCTGGAGACCGACGCGCGGGAGCCGGGCCGCTCGCGGTGGCGGACGCTGCTGATGCTGCCGGTGCGCACCCCGGTGATCGCCGCGTCGCTGACCGGGATCCTGTTCCGGGCGAGCGGGCTGCACCTGCCGCACCTGGTGGCGCAGCCGCTGCACCTGCTCGCCTCGGCAGGGGTCGGCACCGCGCTGCTGGTGCTGGGGATGTCGCTCACCTCCGGCGGCGCCCGGGAACCGATGGGGACCCGGCGGGTGGAGATGGCGACCGTGGTCGGGCTGAAGCTGTTCGCCCAGCCCGCGATCACCCTCGGCATCGGACTGCTGCTCGGCCTGCCGCACCCGGTGCTGATGATCGTGACCGTGTGCGCCGGGCTGCCCACCGCGCAGAACATCTTCATCGCGACCAGCCAGTACGCCCTGGACAGCCGGTTCGTGCGGGACTGCGTGCTGGTGTCCACCCTGGTGTCGATGGGATCGCTGTCCCTGGTGTCCTGGCTGGTCGGCGAGTTCCTCTAGGGCTCCAGGTCCAGGGCGGCGGCGAAGGTGCCGTCCATGTGGAACGGTGTGGACTGGTGCTGGTGCGCGATCAGCCAGCGGCCGTCGTCGCGGCGCAGGCAGACCGTCGACCGGAACCACAGGGTGAACGGCTCGTCGTGGCCGGCGGGGACCGCGGACATGCGGTTGAGGCTGTGCGCGAAGGCCAGATCGCCGCTGACGGTGGCGCGCAGGTCGCGGACCTCGTAGTCGACCGGCCCGTCGAACCCGGCGAACCAGCCGCGCAGGTTGTCCGGGTCGCGCATCTCGGCCGCGGCGTGGGCCAGCGGCGGGGCGAGGGTGAACGCGACGATCTCCGGCGCGTAGCGGGCGACGACCGCGTCCGCGTCGCCGGCCCGGATGGCGGCCGCCTGCTCCTCGATCACCGCGTGGATTTCGTTCGTGCTGGTCATCGTCGTCCTCCGGCTAGGGTGTGTGCTTCCACCGGTGACGTCGAGACCGCGGGCCCGGTCTCGACATCCCGGGTGAGGAGTCCGGGAGGGCAGATGAAGTTCCTGGTGCTGATCTACCGCAACGCGGCGTCGCAGGCGGTCTGGGAAAGCCTGGCCGACGACGAGAAGCGGGAGGGGCTCAAGGCGTACGAGGCTCTCGACCGCGACCTGGAGGAGGCGGGGGAGGTGGTGACCTCGGCGTCGCTGGCGCCGCCGGAGACCGGCAAGCGGGTCCTGGTCTCCGAGGGGCAGGTCGTCGCGGGGGACGGGCCGTTCGCCGAGGTCAAGGAGCAGCTGGCCGGGTTCTACGTGCTGGACTGCGCGAGCCTGGAGCGGGCCGTGGAGTGGGCGGCGCGGATCCCGGAGGCGGGGCTCGGCCTGGTCGAGGTGCGCCCCACACAGGACCTGAGCGTCTTCCTCCCGTGACCGAGCTGCTGCGCGAGCTGGCGCCGCAGGTGCTCGCCGCGCTGGTGCGCCGCTACGGCGACTTCGACCTGTGCGAGGACGCCGTGCAGGAGGCGCTGCTCGCGGCCGCGACGCAGTGGCCGGCCCAGGGGATGCCGGACAACCCGAAGGGCTGGCTGATCACCACCGCGTCCCGGCGGCGGATCGAGCTGTGGCGGTCGGAGGCCGCGCGCCGCCGCCGCGAGGAGAACGTCGCGCTGATGACGCCACCGGACCCGGCGCCGGTGCCCGCGGTGGACGACACGCTCACCCTGCTCATGCTGTGCTGCCACCCGTCGCTGACCCCGGCGTCGCAGGTGGCGCTGGCGCTGCGGGCGGTCGGCGGGCTCACCACGGCCGAGATCGCGCGGGCCTACCTGGTGCCGGAATCCACCATCGCGCAACGCATCAGCCGCGCGAAGCAGCGGATCAAAGCCGCCGGCGCCCGGTTCCGGCCGCCGGCGCCGGACGAGTACGGACAGCGCCTCGCCGCCGTGCTCAACGTGCTGTACCTGGTCTTCACCGAGGGGCACACCGCGAGTTCGGGGGAGTCGTTGCAGCGCGTGGACCTGACCGCCGAGGCGATCCGCCTGGCGCGGCAGCTGCACGCCCGGCTGCCCGACGAGGGGGAGGTGACGGGCCTGCTCGCCCTGATGCTGCTGACCGACGCGCGCCGCGCCGCCCGCACCGGTCCCGGTGGTGCGCTGGTGCCGCTCGCCGAGCAGGACCGGTCGCGGTGGGACCGGGCGATGATCGACGAGGGCACGGCGCTGGTGACGCGGGCGCTGACGACCGCGCCGGTGGGCCCGTACCAGCTGCAGGCCGCGATCGCCGCCGTCCACGGGCAGGCCGCGCGAGCGGAGGACACCGACTGGCGGGAGATCGCCGGGCTGTACGAGCTGCTGGCGGCGGTGGCGCCCGGGCCCATGGTGACGTTGAACCGGGTGGTGGCGGTGGCCGAAGTGGACGGTCCGGAGGCCGGGCTGCGGGAGCTGGCGGTGGTGGCGGAGGACCCGGCGCTGGCCGGGCACCACCGCGTGGACGCGGTGCGCGCGCACCTGCTGGAGCGGACCGGTGATCTCCCCGCGGCGGCGGAGGCGTACCGCCGCGCCGCGCAGGGCACCTTGAGCGTGCCGGAGCAGCGGTATCTGGAGGAGCGGGCCCGCCGCTGCGCCACGCGCAGTGTATAACGACCTATACGGCGCGCCGTTTAGCGCGCCGGTTCGGCGGCCAGCGCGTCCAGGACCGCCCCGAGTTCGGAGTAGCTCGCCACGACGCCATCGGTGTTGCCGAGCCGGTGGCGTTCCAGCCGCACCGCGCCCAGGTGCCGGGCCCGGTAGACGAGCGCCCGCCAGCGGACCTGCGGAGTGTCCGCCGGCCGCCCGTAACCCACCCAGAACGCGTCCCGGACGGGATCGGGCCGCGACGCGGCGTACAGGCTCCAGTCGGCGGCGGGATCGCCCCAGGACGCCCGGTCGTGGTCCAGCACGCCGTCGATCACCGGCTCCGGCGCGCCGGGGGAGAGGAGCACGTTGGCGGTCCACAGGTCGCCGTGCAGCAGCCGGGGCTCGGTGATCTCGTCGAACACCGCCCGGCGCCGCTCGGCCAGCCGGGCGACGGCCAGCACGTCGGAGGCGTCGAGACCGGCGTCGGTGAGGTCCGCGGCGGTGTCCGCGAAGTACGCCAGCACCGCCTCGCTCCACGTGCCGAACGCCGGGCCGGCGACCGGGCCGAAGGCGGGGCCGCGCACCTCGTGCACGGTGCATGCCAGCGCGCCGAGGCCGCGGTAGAGGGCGGTCCACTGTGGACGCGGGTACGCCCGCAGTCCCCGCGGCGCCGGGATCCCGGGGAGGAACGTCTGGAACACGTAGTCCCGCCCGGCGATGTCCCGCGTCCAGTCCGCGAACAACGTCCGGGGCATCATCCGCGCGATCGGCGCGAAGAACGGCAGGCTCGCGTGCTCGTTGCGCATCAGCTCCCGCTCGACGCGGAACTGCCGCGCGGGTTCTGGCGCCACCCGCAGGACCACCGTCTCCCGGGACGGCAGCTCCACCCGGTAGGTGGTGTTGTACAGACCACCGCCGAGTTCCACCGCGGACACCGGCGGCGCCCCGAACGCGCGCTCGGCCATCGCGGTGATCTCGTCCGCGGAAAGCGGTTGCTGGAACGACCCGGCGGGGCGTGCGATCGACCGCGGCTCCACTAGTCGCGGGGGCGCTTGGGCATCAGGTCGTACAGCTTCTTCCGCGCGCCGTTGTCGTTCTCGTTGCGGGTCTGCGCGACCTGGGTGATGAAGTCCTCGAACACGAAGTCGTCCTCGGCGGGGATCGGGGCCGAGGGCTGCTGCCGCGCCAGGTGCCCGTCCAGCACTGCCGCGATTTCGCGGAAGGCGAACGCCTGGGTGGTCTCCGGCGCGAACGTCGTGACCGGCATGCCGTGCGCGGCGGCCTCGTTCATCACCACCCCGAGCGGCACGTGCGCCAGCAGCGGGTACCCGAACTGCTTGAGCTCCTCCAGCGCCGCCACCGCGTACCCCGACATCGGCCGCCGGTACAGGCCGGGCACCACCCCGAAGTACGGGATCGGCGGGCGGTTGAGCGCGGTCTGCACGTAGTACAGCTGGTCGTTGAGCAGCCGCAGCGCCCGGATGCTGGTGCGGTCCGGCTGCACCGGAACCAGGATGCCGTGCGTCGCCGCGAGCGCGTTGTTCGTCAGCACGTCCAGCGCGGGCGGGCAGTCGATGATGACGTGGTCGTAGTTGGCGAACTGCACGACCCGCGCCAGCTGCCAGCCCGGCACCCGGAACTGGTCGAGCCTGCGCACCAGGTCGAACATGCCGGGCGACGTCGGGATCACGTCGAACGCGCCGCCGGGGCCGATGTTGCTGCGCCGGTGCGGCACGATCAGCTCCTCGACCGGCCCCTTCCACATCCTGGTGAGCGCCTTGGCCAGGCTCGGCGCCTGCGCGGGCACCTCCTCCAGGCCCAGCATCTCCGTGGTCGCGTGCCCCTGCGGGTCGAGGTCGATCAGCAGCACCCGGCGGCCGCGTTCGGCCAGCGCCGCGGCGGCCCCGACGCTCAGCGCCGTCTTGCCGACGCCGCCCTTCTGGTTGACCACCGAGGTGATCTGCACTCGAGCGCTCCCAGGTCAGTCGGTTCTGGCCGCAGAGTAGTGGATCTCGTGCGGCTCGCGGGGGACGGTCACGCCCGTCAGCGTGTCCGCACCATCAGCGCCTGCGCGCCGTGGCCCACCTGGCCCCGTACGTCGGACAGCGTGCTGGTGGCCGTGCCCACCCCGGACGGGCCGACCAGCGTGCGCGCGTCCAGCGCGATCCACTCGCCGACCGGCGCGCGCCGCAGGTGCACGGTCAGCTCGCTGTTGATGAACCACCACTTCGCCGGGTCCAGGAAGTTCGACGCGCCGTTGCCGGTGTCGGCGACCGCGAACAGCCGCTGCAACGGCGTCGGCTTCTCCCCGGCCACCAGCTCGACCCGCTGCCTGCCCCACACCCACGCGGGCCCCGGCTCCGCGGGCGAGCCCGCGATGAGCCGCCACTCCATCGCGCCCAGGTAGCCGCCGCGGCCCCAGGTGTCCGGCCACGACGCCGGACGGCAGTCCTCGGGGGACGGTGGCGCCGGCTCCTCAGTGGCCACGTCCGTGGTGTCGGCCTCGGCGATCCGCCACGCCGAAGCCCGCGCCACCGCCCGCGTGCCGTCGTGCAGTTCCGCGCCGAGCAGCTCGACCGACCGGCCTGGACGCTCCACCCAGGACCGCAGCGACAGCTCGGTCAGCGGCGCCGGGCCGAGGATCTCCACGGTGACCCGCGCCAGCAGCCCCGGCCGGTCGGCGGCCAGGTTCTCCAGCGCGCGGGCGAGCAGCGCCGACGGCGGCCCGAAGTGCTGCGCCTCCGGGGTCCACGGCCCGGCCGTGTGCTCCGTCGGCCGGTAGCGATCGCCGCCCAGCGGCAGGTAGAAAGCGTTCTCCGTCATCTCAATCCGCCCACGTCAGTCAGCACGGTCCAGTGCGGTTTCCACACCCGGGTCCGGCTCCGGCCAGCCCGGGTACTCCGGTGGCGTGCCGCCGAACGACGGGCACAGCGACTGGTGCGCGCACCAGTCGCACAGCCTGCTGGGGCTCGGCCGGAAGTCGCCGGTCTTGCCCGCCTTGAGGATCGCCTGCCAGATCGCCTCCAGCGTGCGCTCGAAGCGGCGCAGCTCGGCCTCGTCCGGGGCGTAGGCGAGCGACTGGCCGTCGGTGAGGTACATGAGCTTCAGCTGGCGCGGCACCACGCCACGCAGGCGCCACAGCACCACGGCGTAGAACTTCATCTGGAACATCGCCTTGGCCTCGCCGATCTCGCGGGGCGCGGCGCCGGTCTTGTAGTCCACCACGCGGATCTCGCCGGTGGGCGCGACGTCCAGCCGGTCGACGTACCCGCGCAGCCGGACCCCGGACTCCAGCTCCAGCTCGACGTGCAGCTCGCACGCCTCCGGGTCGAACCGGCGCGGGTCCTCCAGCTGGAAGTAGCTGTCCAGCAGCTTGGTGGCCGACTCCAGCCAGCCCTGCACGTCCTCGCCGTCGAACAGCTCGGCCCACTCCGGGTTGTCGGCCGACAGTTCGCTCCAGGTGGGCGCGAGCAGCTCGCGGGCGCGATCCGGTTCGCGGTCGGTCTTGGGCAGCGCGAACAGCCGCTCCAGCACCGAGTGCACGAGCGTGCCGCGCAGCTGCGCCTTCGTCGGCACCTCCGGCAGCCGGTCGACCGCCCGGAAGCGGTAGAGCAGCGGGCACTGTTTGAAGTCGCTGGCCCGCGAGGGGGACAGCGCGGGGCGGCGCACGCCGAGCTGGGGATCCGTGGTCGCCGTCTGAGCCATACCCCGCACCCTAAACGAGGGGTCCGACAAGATCGCGACGCCGCGCGCCGCGGCGGGTCACGGCCGTCTGACACCACACGCTCTACCCTGTCCGGCATGGCCGCGACCGGCGAGCACGGACGAAACCAGCCGAGGCGGGTGCTGACCACCGCCGACGGCGGCCTGCTGCTGTTCCGGGTCCAGGACGTGCCGGTGCTGCTGGCCCCGTCCTGGTGGGTCGGCTCGCTCGTGGTGGTGGTGCTCTACCAGCCGCTCGTCGACCGGCTCCTGCCCGGCGCGACCGCGGCCACGTCGTGGGCGCTGGCGGCGGCGTTCGCCGTCCTGCTCGGCCTGTCCGTGCTGGCCCACGAGCTGGGGCACTGCGTGGTGGCGCTGCGGATGGGGATCCCGGTGCGGCGGCTGCGGCTGTTCCTGCTCGGCGGTCTGTCCGAAGTGGCCCGCACCCCGCGGCGGCCGGGGCAGGAGGGGCTGATCGCCGCCGCCGGGCCGGTCGTGTCCGTGCTGCTCGCGGCGTTCTGCGGCCTGCTGATGTTCGCCGTGCCGCCGGACGGGGCGGTGTGGCTGCTGGTCGCCGAGTGCGCCGTGGCCAACCTCGCGGTCGGCGTGTTCAACCTGCTGCCCGGCCTGCCGCTGGACGGCGGGCGCATGCTCCGCGCCGGCGTGTGGGCGGTCACCGGGCGCCGCGCCAGCGGCACGCGCGCGGCCGTCGTGGGCGGCGGGATCGTCGCGGCCGGGCTGCTGGTGTGGGCGATGTTCGGCATGGTCTCCGGCACCGAGGACCGCTGGCTGCGGCTGGGCGTGTGCGTGGTCACCGCGTGGTTCGTCGCCGCCGGCGCCGCGTCGGAGCTGGCCGCCGACGCCAACCGCGGCTGGCCGGAGGGGCTCGCGGTCACCGAGCTGACCCGGCCGGTGCTGCAGCTGCCCGCGGAGAGCCCGGTGTCGGACGCCCTGGCGGCCGCGGCGGGCAGGGGAGTGGTGCTGGTGCGCGCGGACGGCGTCGCGGCCGGGCTGCTCGACGAGGGCGCCGCCGAACGGCTGGCCGAGACGTCACCGCAGGCCCCGGCGGAGCTCGCCGCGGAGCCGATCCGCGCCGAGACCGTGCTGCTCGCCTCCGAACCGGGGGAGGAGATCGCCGAGCGGGTGCGCGAGACCGCCGCGTGGCAGTTCCTCGTGGTCGACGACGAGGGCCGCCCGGCCGGTGTGCTGCGCCGGGAGGACCTGCGCTCGGCGCTGTCGGCCCGCCGCGTCCGCTGACCGGCGGGTCTGCGAAGATCGAGCGCTGCGATCGCGCGAGTTTCGAGGAGTCAATCAAGTGCAGGTGAGCGGGCCGTTCCGCCCGGGCGACAGGGTGCGTCTGACCGATCCGAAGGGGCGGAACTACACGCTGGTGCTCGCCGAGGGGGAGGAGTACCACACCCACCGCGGCGCGCTGAAGCACGACGAGCTGATCGGCAAGCCGGAGGGCTCGGTGATCACGTCCGTCGGCGGCACCGCCTACCTCGCGTTGCGGCCGCGGCTGGCGGACTACGTGCTGTCCATGCCGCGCGGCGCGCAGGTGATCTACCCCAAGGACGCGGCGCAGATCGTGATGTGGGGCGACATCTTCCCGGGCGCGCGGGTGCTGGAGGCCGGCGCCGGGTCCGGCGCGCTGACCTGCTCCCTGCTGCGCGCGGTGGGCCCGGAGGGCAGCGTGCTGTCCTACGAGGTGCGCGAGGACCACGCCGAGCACGCGGTCAAGAACGTGGAGCGGTTCTTCCGGGAGCGGCCGTCGAACTGGACGCTGAAGGTCGACGACCTGAAGAACCACAGCGGCGAGGTCGACCGGGTGATCCTGGACATGCTGGCGCCGTGGGAGGTGCTCGACACCGTCCACCGCAGCCTCGTCCCGGGCGGGGTGCTGGTCGTCTACGTGGCGACGGTGACCCAGCTGTCGCGGGTCACCGAGGCGCTGCGGGAGATGCAGGGCTGGACCGAGCCCGAGTCGTGGGAGAGCCTCGTGCGGCCCTGGCACGTGGTGGGCCTGGCGGTGCGCCCGGAACACCGGATGGTCGGGCACACCGCCTTCCTGCTCACCACGCGCCGGCTGGCCGACGGGGTGACCCCGCCGCGGCCGCAGCGCAGGCCGAGCCGCGGCTGAGGTCGTCCGTCAGTTGGTCCGGTCGCCCAGGTAGCACCACACGCCGCCCTCGTTGGCGAGGCCGAGCTCGAAGTCGTTGGTGCCGCCGGGGCCGACCGCGTGCACCGGGACGTAGGCGGTGTCGCCGGTGACGTCCGGGCTGCCGGTCACGGTGACGGTGATGCCCGACGGGATGTCCGGCACCGACTGCGGGCGGCTCGCGCACACCATCGACTGGATGGTCGCCTTGTCCCCGGTGCTGTAGGCGGTGGCGATCGCCTGCGCGGTCTCCTCCGGCGTGGACTTCGCGCCCGGCGCGGCGGTGCCCTTCGGCGTCGAGCTCGACGTCGGCGTGCGGGAGCTGCTGGGCGCCTTCTCGCTCGAGCTCGCCGCCGGCGGGGCGGCGCTCGTGCTGGGGGCGGCGGAGTTGTTGTCGTCGTCGCCACCGGTCAGCAGCAGGATCGCGGCGACCGCGCCGCCGATGACGACCACCGCGGCGATCGCGATGCCGACGATCAGGCCGGTCTTCTTCTTCGGCGGCTCACCGCCCGGCCCGCCCGGGAACTGCTGCGTGGCGTAGGAGTCGGCGTAGGGGTTCTGGCCGAACTGCTGCGTGCCACCGGGGAACCCGGGCGGCGGGGTCTGCGGGTAGCCCGGCTGCCCGCCCTGCGGGTACCCGGGCTGCTGCGGCCCGCCCTGGGGCTGCCCGGGCTGCTGGGGGTAGCCGCCGCCCGGCTGCTGCCCGTAGGGGCCCGGCTGGCCCTGCTGCCCGTAGGGGCCTTGCTGCCCGTAGGGCCCGGGCTGTTGCGGCGGGTAGGTCATGATCGGGTTACCCCTTCTCGGATGGGTGGGCTCAGGACTCGTCGACGCACCAGTTCGACCCCTGTCGTTTCAGCGGCATCTTCGCATTCTGCTGGTCGCCGTTGTAACGCAGCGCGACCGGCACCTTGGCGGTGTCGCCGGTGATCTCGGCCGGGCCGGAGATGGTCGCCTGCAGCTCGGTCGCCGCGTCCCACTGGGACTGCAGCGAGGACACCTCGCTGTCGCTGGCGCCGCCGCAGGTCAGCGCGGCGTACCGGCTGGCGCTGCGGGCGTTCATGGCGTCCACGACCTGCTGCGCGACGCTGTCCGCGCCGCCGGTGCCGCCACCGCCGGCCGCGGTGGAACCGGTCGAGCGGGACGAGCGGGACGACGGCGCGGCGGGGGTCGAGGAGTTCGCGCGCGCGGTGGGGCTCGCGGCCGAGGAAGAGCCCGCGGCGGCCGTGGTGGTGCCGCCGTTCTCCTCGTCGCCGCCGAGCGTGAGCACCAGCGTGACGGCCACGCCGGCGACCACGACCACGGCCGCCGCGATGCCGGCGATCAGGCCGGTCTTCTTCTTCGGCGGCTCACCGCCCGGGCCGTCGAAGCCGCCCCCAGTGTCAAAGCCGCCGGCGCCGAAGCCGGGAGCGCCGTGGCCCGGAGCGCCGAACTGCTGCGTCGTGCCGGCGAACCCGGGCGGCGGCGTCTGCGGTTGCTGCGGCGGCTGGGGCGCGCCCTGCGGGTAGCCGGGCTGCCGCGGTCCGCCCTGCGGGTGTCCGGGCTGCTGCCCGTACGGGCCCGGCTGTCCGTAGGGGCCCTGCGGGCCCTGGGGCCCGGGCCGGCCCGGGCCGTGCGGCGGGTAGGTCATGGACGGCCGTCTCCTCGTTCACGTCGGGTGTCTGCCTGCCTTCGACGCGCCGAAGCGGCATCCGGTTTCTCCCCGGACGCGAACCGGGGCTGTAACGCGAGCGATCGTAGCGCCGATATCGGACAACTCGATCTTGGCCGCCCGGCGTGGCGGCCCGCGATCCGGTGCGGCGACGTGAAAACCGCCCGGGTTTGAAGAAGGAGGAGAAGGGGAAGACGCCCTGTGAATGTCCTGTAAAGCCTTGGTTGGGTGGTCGTGACATGAGTGAATCGCTCACCGCCCGGATGGCCGCTGTTGGTGGCCGGGTGGCTACTGTCCGTAGTTTTTCGAGCGGTTCGCCGACCGCCCGCCGGGACGCCTGTGTAACGGTTCCGTCCGGGTTCGTGATGCGACGCGCCGATCCTGTGATGCGGATAGGGCTTTTCATGTCGGTGATCGCCGGTACCGTGGGTTAAAAGCACTCCGAGGAGGTGCCGACATGCAACACGACCTTCCCGGAGGTCGGCACGAGGACGCCGACCCTTCAGAGATCAGTGGAGCTGGAACGACGCCGGACGAGCAGGCGCGGCAGGTCCGCTTCCTGGAAGAGGAAGTGGCTCTGCTGCGGCGGAAACTAACCGAATCACCCCGTCAGAACCGTGTGCTGGAACAGCGCCTCGCCGAGGCGTCGGAACGAGTCGCCCAGCTCACGGAGCGGAACAACAAGCTCGTGGAGACCCTCCGCGAGGCGCGGGGACAGCTCCTCGCGCTGCGCGAAGAGGTCGACCGGCTCGCCCAGCCCCCCAGCGGGTACGGCGTGTTCGTCGCCGCGTACGAGGACAACACCGTCGACGTGTTCACGGCAGGCCGCAAGATGCGGGTGTCCGTGTCGCCCGCGGTGGAGGTGGACTCCCTCCAGCGCGGTCAGGCGCTCCGGCTGAACGAGGCCCTGACCGTCGTCGAGGCGGGCGACTTCGAGCTCACCGGCGAGGTCTGCTCGCTGCGCGAGGTCCTGACGCCGGCCACGGAGGGTGGCAGCGCCCGCGCTCTCGTCGTCGGCCACGCCGACGAGGAGCGGGTGGTCTGGCTCTCCGACCCGCTGGCCGCGCAGACGCTCAAGCCGGGCGACTCGCTGCTGGTGGACTCGAAGGCGGGCTACGCCTACGAGCGCGTGCCCAAGGCCGAGGTCGAGGACCTCGTGCTGGAAGAGGTCCCGGACGTCCGGTACGAGGACATCGGTGGTCTCGGGCGGCAGATCGAGCAGATCCGCGACGCGGTGGAACTCCCGTTCCTGCACGCCGACCTCTACCGGGAGTACGAGCTGCGGCCGCCCAAGGGCGTCCTGCTCTACGGCCCGCCCGGTTGCGGCAAGACGCTGATCGCGAAGGCGGTGGCCAACTCGCTGGCCAAGAAGGTGGCCGAGGCACGCGGGGACGGCGACTCGAAGGACGCCAAGTCCTACTTCCTCAACATCAAGGGCCCGGAGCTGCTCAACAAGTTCGTCGGCGAGACCGAGCGGAGCATCCGCCTGATCTTCCAGCGGGCTCGGGAGAAGGCCTCCGACGGCACGCCCGTGATCGTGTTCTTCGACGAGATGGAGTCGATCTTCCGCACCCGCGGCAGCGGCGTCTCCTCGGACGTGGAGACCACGATCGTGCCGCAGCTGCTGGCCGAGATCGACGGTGTCGAGGGGCTGGAGAACGTCATCGTCATCGGCGCCTCCAACCGCGAGGACATGATCGACCCGGCGATCCTGCGGCCGGGCCGGCTGGACGTGAAGATCAAGATCGAGCGGCCGGACGCCGAGGGTGCGAAGGACATCTTCTCCAAGTACCTGACGCCGGGGCTGCCGATCCACGCCGACGACCTCGCCGAGTTCGGCGGGGACGCGCAGGCCACGATCGACGCGATGATCCAGAACACCGTCGAGCGGATGTACGAGGAGACGGACGAGAACCGGTTCCTCGAGGTCACCTACGCCAACGGTGACAAGGAGGTCCTGTACTTCCGCGACTTCAACTCGGGCGCGATGATCCAGAACATCGTGGACCGGGCGAAGAAGGCGGCGATCAAGTCGGTGCTGGAGACCAAGCAGCCCGGTCTGCGGGTGCAGCACCTGCTCGACGCGATCGTCGACGAGTTCGCGGAGAACGAGGACCTGCCCAACACCACCAACCCGGACGACTGGGCCCGGATCTCGGGCAAGAAGGGCGAGCGGATCGTCTACATCCGCACGCTGGTCACCGGGAAGAACCAGGAGTCCGGCCGGGTCATCGACACGGCCACGAACACCGGCCAGTACCTGTAACCGCAGGTGGGCCAGGGGAGGCCGCCGATCCGTCCGGGTCGGCGGCCTCCGCCGTGTCAGGGGCGCGCCGCGCGCCGGCCCGCCCAGTAGGCGAGCAGCACCCCGCCGGCCACGACCAGCATGCACCCGATCATCAGGGGCACGTTCGGCCCGGCGCAGGACAGCGAGTCCGGCGTGCAGCTGCGGAACGGCCCGCCCTGCCCGCTGGAGTCGTACCGCTCCGCCGAGAACAGGAACACCAGCACCGCCATGCCGTGCACGGGGGCGAGGAGGACCGTCACGGCGAGCGCGGCCGCGCCGGCGCGGAGCCGTCGGATGATCTTGTCGGGCACGTCGAGAAGACGCTTCCCGGCGGTTCCGGTTGCCCGGCGTGTCGTCCGCCGGTGGCCGTATAACGACCTATACTGCGCGCCATGACCGAGCCCGCGGCCGAGATCCGCGCCCCGATCACCGAAACCGACGTCCTGGCCTGGCTCGAGGAGACCGCGCAGGCGGTCCGCGCGCACGCCGTCCCGCCGGAGGAGCTGATCCGGCTGCTGGGGGAGTTGCGGCGCGCGTCGGCGGCCTGTGCCGACGCGTCGGACTGGGTGCTGCTGGCGGCGCGGGAGGAGGGGGCCAGCCTGCGCCAGATCGCGCCGGTCTTCGGCAAGGGCTACGTGCGGGCGCCGGCGGCGCGGCTGGAGAAGCTCCACCGGCAGGCGCTGAACTCCGAGCAGTGGCTGGAGATCCTCCGTCAACGAGCATCAGGCGTATAACGACCTATACGCGGCGGCTTTCGGCGAAAAACCACCGGTGGCCCGCTCCGCGGGCGCCCCGGAAAAACCCGCACGGAAAGGACAGTCCCCTGCGAATCGGACTCGGCCTGGCGGCCCTCGGGCGGCCCGCCTATATCAACCTCGGCCGGAGCAGCGAGCTCCCGGTCCGGCGGGACGTGCGGACGATGCGCGAGGCGACGTTCGCGGTGCTCGACGCGGCGTACGCGGCCGGTGTGCGCTGGATCGACGTCGCCCGCTCCTACGGCCGGGCCGAGGAGTTCCTGGCCGGGTGGCTGGCCGAGCGCGGCCACGGCGACCTCACCGTGTCCAGCAAGTGGGGCTACACCTACGTCGGCGGCTGGCGCATGGACGCCACCATGCACGAGGTGAAGGAGCACTCGGCGGGCGTGTTCTCCCGCCAGTGGACCGAAAGCCGCTCGCTGCTCGGCAACGCCATCAACCTCTACCAGGTGCACTCGCTCACCGTGGACAGCCCGTTGTTCACCGACGAGGCGCTGCAGCGGGCGCTGGCGGCGCTCAGCGACGACGGCGTGCGCGTCGGGTTCTCCACTTCCGGGCCGAAGCAGGCGGAGGTGATCCGGCGGGCGTTCGAGCTGGAAGTGGCCGGGCGGCCGGTGTTCTCGGCCGTGCAGTCGACCTGGAACCTGCTCGAACCGTCGGCAGGCCCGGCGCTCGCGGAGGCGCACGCGGCCGGGAACCTGGTGCTGGTCAAGGAAACCCTCGCCAACGGCAGGCTGGTGGTCAACCCGCCGCCCGCGATCACCCGCCTGGCGCAACGCTACGCAGTCGGCGCCGACGCGGTGGCGATCGCGGCGGTGCTCGCCCAGCCGTGGGCGGACACGGTCCTCATCGGCCCGTCCAGCCCGCAGCAGCTGGCCGCCAACCTCGCCGCGAACGGCGTCGACCTGCCACGGGGCGAACTCGCGGCGCTGCGGGCGCTGGCCGAGCCGCCGGAACGGTACTGGGATCGGCGATCCTCGCTGCAGTGGCAGTGAAGGCTTCGACTAATCTCAGCGCCCACAACGCATACTGAAGGGAACGTCACCGTGCGTCATGGAGGGATGGTGGTCCTGGCCGCGGTCGTGCTGACCGGGCTCACCGGGTGCGCGGATCGCCCGAACGACCTGGAGACCTACTACGACAAGCCGGCGGACGCGACGACGCCGGTGACGGCGCCGTCGGTCTCGACGAGCGTCTCGGTCGGCCAGGCGGCGGCGAACACCCCGGTGAACCACATCGCCGAGGACGTGGCGGCGGCGGTGCTCACCAAGAGCGACCTGTCCGGCGAGGGCGTGCGGGAGGCGGCGGCCCGCGCCGCCAACGGATCCTGCTTCGACGCCGTGCCCGCCGGGGACCCGCGTGGCTCGACCTGGCTCTACAACAGCGGTTCCTCGCTGACGCAGCAGGTCACCGGCTACCTCGACCGCACCGCGGCCGAGGTGCTCGCGCAGGTCGACTGCGACGGCACGGCGCTGACGGTCGCCCGCCCGGCCGGCGCGGAGGCCGCGCGCGCCTGGTGCGACGGCACCACCTGCACGCTGCTGCTGGCCGGCGGGCACGTGCTGTCCGGCCTGCAGGTCACCGCGAGCACGCAGAACCGGGCCGCGGAAGCGGTGAAGGGCCTGGCGTCGCTGGCCGCCGGGAAGCTGCCGCGGAGCTGACCGCCCGGACGGGAAAGCGCTACCCGCGGCGGAACCACTCGTGGATCGCGTGCCTGCCGTCGGGCACGAAAGGGCTTTCCGGGTCCTCCGCGAAGGCCCGCAGCTCGTCCAGGGGCATCCACCGGCCGGAGACGATTTCCTCCGGCTGGTGGACGACCGGGCCGTCCCAGCGCGCCTCGTAGGCGAAGTAGTGGCAGCGCACCGGCGGCTGCTCGAACGTGAACGTGAACAGGGGTCGCAGGGGCACGCCGCGCACGCCCAGTTCCTCGGCCAGCTCCCGTTCCGCGCCCTCGGCGGGTGCTTCGCCCGCCGCGACCACGCCGCCCGCCCAGCAGTCGTACAGGCCGGGGAAGACGTCCTTGTCCGGTGAGCGCCGGTGCACGTACACGCGGGAGCCGTCCCCGGAGCGCACCAGCACCAGCGTCGCGGCGTGCCAGAGCCCCTGTTCGCGCATGTCGGCGCGGCGCACCCGGCTCACGACCACGCCCGCGGCGTCGTAGTGGGCGACCATTTCCTCAGCACTGCTCACCATCTTGCGCCAGCATGACAGATCCGGGTGCTTTACCTGGTCGCAACCGGTGGCCCACTCACCGTTGCCGCCCGCGACCCGTAGGCTTGGGACATGCGGCGGATCATGGGAACCGAAGTCGAGTACGGCATCGCCGTGCCGGGCGACGCGACGGCCAACCCGGTACTGACATCGACGCAGGTCGTGCTGGCCTACGCGGCGGCGGCGGACATCCCGCGGGCGCGCCGCGCGCGGTGGGACTACGAGGTGGAGTCGCCGCTGCGCGACGCCCGTGGTTTCGACCTGGCCGGGCCGGGCGGGCCGGGGCACGACCCGGACGTGGAGGACCTCGGCGCGGCCAACGTCATCCTGACCAACGGCGCCCGGCTCTACGTCGACCACGCGCACCCGGAGTACTCGGCGCCCGAGGTGACCAACCCGCGGGACGGGGTCATCTGGGACAAGGCGGGCGAGCGGGTGATGGAGGAGGCCGCGATGCGGGCGGCCACCGTGCCCGGGCAGCCGGTGCTGCAGCTGTACAAGAACAACGTGGACGGCAAGGGCGCCAGCTACGGCACCCACGAGAACTACCTGATGGCCCGTTCGACGCCGTTCACCTCGGTGATCGCCGGGCTGACGCCGTTCTTCGTGTCCCGGCAGGTGGTGACCGGTTCCGGCCGGGTGGGTATCGGCCCGCAGGGTGAGGAGGCCGGCTTCCAGCTGTCGCAGCGCTCGGACTACATCGAGGTCGAGGTCGGCCTGGAGACGACGCTGAAGCGGGGGATCATCAACACCCGCGACGAGCCGCACGCGGACGCGGACAAGTACCGGCGGCTGCACGTCATCATCGGCGACGCGAACATGGCCGAGTACTCGACGTACCTGAAGCTGGGCACGACGGCGCTGGTGCTGGACATGATCGAGGCCGGTCAGCGATTCGACGACCTGAAGCTGGACGAGCCGGTGCGGGCGGTGCACCAGATCAGCCACGACCCGACGCTGAAGACGAAGGTGGGGGTGGCGGGCGGCCGCAAGTACACCGGCCTCGACCTGCAGTTCGCCTACCACGAGCTGGCGGCGGCGCACCTGGAGCGCACGGGCGGGGACGCGGTGTCCAAGGAGGTGCTGCGGGTCTGGGGCGAGATCCTGGACGCGCTGGCGCGGGACCCCGCGGAGTGCGCGGACCGGCTGGACTGGCCCGCGAAGCTGCGCCTGCTGGAGGGCTACCGGCAGCGGGACAACCTGGGGTGGGCGGCGCCGCGGCTGCACCTGGTGGACCTGCAGTACTCGGACGTGCGGCTGCAGAAGGGCCTGTACAACCGCCTGGTGGCGCGCGGCTCGATGAAGCGGCTGGTCACCGAGGAGGAGGTGCAGGCGGCGATCACGAACCCGCCGGAGGACACGCGCGCCTACTTCCGCGGGCGGGCGCTGGAGAAGTACGCGACGTCGATCGCGGCCGCGTCGTGGGACTCGGTGATTTTCGACGTGGGCAAGGAGTCGCTGGTCAGGATTCCGACGCTGGAGCCGCTGCGGGGCACGAAGGCGCACGTCGGCCGGCTGCTGGACGAGTCGGAAACGGCCGAGGAACTGGTCGAGGCGCTGACGGGTTCCGACTGACCGCAGCGGGAAAACCACCGATTGTCGTGGTCTCTGGGTAGGCTAGGGACAGGACTCACCGGGAGGCGAGATGGCTCAGGAGAAGATCGAGAAGCACGGTGGCGGCGGCTCCGACGACGAGGTCGAGGGTGGTGCCCCGGCCGGCCAGGAACGCCGCGAGAAGCTGGGTGAGGACGTCGACACGATCCTGGACGAGATCGACGACGTGCTCGAGGAGAACGCCGAGGACTTCGTGCGCGCCTACGTGCAAAAGGGCGGCGAGTAACCGCTCACCCGCGGCCACTAGGGTGGTCGCACCGAGTAGCTTGTAGTGCCGGCTGTCGCGCTTCCGCGGGTGTTTCGCCCGCGGAAGCGCCACACTTCGTCGATGGGAACCACGAGCACGTATGGAACACACCTCGGGCCCCACGGGCTCCGCGCTGCCCGCTGCCTTCTTCTCGAGCACGACGTCGTCGTTCGCCGAGTTCCTCCGCATGCAGGCGCCTGACCTGCTGCCGGGCCGACGGCAGCTGCCCAATTCCGGTGCGGGTGAGCTGGACGCGCCGCACGGCACCACGATCGTGGCCGTGTCGTTCTCCGGTGGCGTGCTGATCGCCGGTGACCGGCGGGCGACGTCGGGGAACCTGATCGCGTCGCGGGACATGGAGAAGGTGCACGTCACCGACGGTTACTCCGCGGTGGGTATCGCGGGCAGCGCCGGGATCGCGCTGGAGCTGGTGCGGCTCTACGCGGTCGAGCTGGCGCACTACGAGAAGATCGAGGGCGTTCCGCTGTCGCTGGACGGCAAGACGAACAAGCTCGCCACCATGGTGAAGGGCAACCTGGACGTGGCGATGGCGGGCCTGGCGGCGCTGCCGTTGTTCGTCGGCTACGACATCGAGGCCGACGACCCGAAGCGGGCCGGGCGGATCGTCTCCTACGACGTGACCGGTGGCCGGTACGAGGAGCGCGCGGGCTACCACGCGATCGGGTCGGGGTCGCTGTTCGCGAAGTCGGCGCTGAAGAAGCTGTACGACCCGGAGGCCGACGAGGAGACCGCGGTGCGCACCGCGGTGGAGTCGCTGTACGACGCGGCCGACGACGACAGCGCGACGGGCGGGCCGGACCTGGTGCGCCGGATCTTCCCGACGCTGGTGACGATCACCGCCGAGCGCGGCGCGGTGCGGCTGCCGGACGAGCAGGCCGCCGCGGTGGCGGAGGCGGTCGTCGCGGGCCGGGCCGAGCAGGCCAGCCACGGCCGCACCTGATCCGCGCGGTCGCCGTAGCCGAACTTCCCTTCCTTCGAGCATTCTTGGAGCCTCACCGTGACGATGCCGCTGTACGCCTCTCCTGAGCAGTTGATGCGTGAGCGTTCGGAGCTCGCGCGCAAGGGCATCGCGCGCGGCCGGAGCGTGGTCGTGCTGAAGTACCGCAGCGGTGTGCTGTTCGTGGCGGAGAACCCGTCGACGACGCTGCACAAGATCTCCGAGATCTACGACCGGATCGGGTTCGCCGCGGTCGGCCGGTACAGCGAGTACGAGAACCTGCGGGTCGCCGGCATCCGGCACGCGGACCTGAAGGGTTACCAGTACGACCGCCGGGACGTGACGGCGCGTGCGCTGGCGAACGCCTACGCGGCGACGCTGGGCAGCATCTTCACCGAGCAGCTGAAGCCGTACGAGGTGGAGCTGTGCGTGGCCGAGGTTGGGTCGGTGCCGGAGGAGGACCAGCTGTTCCGGCTGACCTACGACGGTTCGATCTTCGACGAGCCGCGGTACGTCGTGACCGGTGGCCAGACCGAGCCGGTGGCGAACAAGCTGAAGGAGATCTACGAGGACGGCCTGGAGCTGCGGGACGCGCTGAAGGTCGCGCTGGACGCGCTGCGGGCGGTCAGCAACAACGGGGACAGCGCGCCGTTGAAGCTGGAGGTCGCGGTGCTGGACCGGGAGCGGCCGGGGCGCAAGTTCCGGCGGATCCAGGGCGCGGCGCTGGACGCCTTGCTGCCGGAGCAGCCGGCCGAGTCCGCCGGGGAGGCGGAGGAGAAGCCGGAGGACGGCGAGACGCCGCCGGCGAGCTGAGCTTTGGGGGAGAGGCCCTCGGACTTCGGTCCGGGGGCCTTTTCGCATTTCCGGGTGGTGGGGCCCGCGCGGTGTCGGTGGGAGGGCCGGGAGTGTGTGGGCATCGGGGACGAGGCCGGCGGTGTCGGGTGGACCACGCTGGTATCGCGGCCGTGCAGGCGCGGCTTTCCCGGTGCCGGGTGGGGTGGGCTGGCTACTCCGGAGCCGGGGGCGGTGGGGCGGTGCAGGCGCGGTTTCCCCGGCGCCAGGCGCGTTGGGAGCGGTGCGGGCTCGGTTTACCCGGTGCCGGGGGCGGTGGGGCGGTGCAAGTTCGGC
>NZ_AFWY03000066.1:0-37893 GCF_000231075.2 Amycolatopsis sp. ATCC 39116
TGCACCCGCCGGGGCGGCGCACGACCCCCGCCCCGCCGGGTGCATCCGCGCGGGATGGCGCATGACCCCCTGGGCCGCCGGGTGCATCCGCCGCGGGGCGGCGCACCACCCCCGGCCCGCGTTGGGTGCACCAGACGCGGGGTGGCGCAAGGCGCTCGGCCGCTGGCGCACCTGACGCGGGTCCGCGCAGCCGACAGATCCCGGCACGCCCCCCGCCCGCCGGTGCACCTCTCGCGTAGGGGCACGCACCAACCACATGCCGCGCTCCCCACGCAGGTCGGCGCACGCGCGCTGGTGCACGCCACACATGCTCCCGACCCCGACGCATGTCGGCACGTCTCCGCCCGCCGGTGCGCCCCTCGCGGGGCGGCGCCCCACCTCCGGCCCGCGTTGGGTGCACCAGACGCGGGGTGGCGCACCGCCCCCGGCCCGCGACGCACCCGACGTATGCCGGCACGCCCCTCGCTCGCCGGTGCCCTCTCGCGCGGGGCGCGCACCACCGGCACGTGCCCTTCCTACGCGCGTCGGTGCACGCACGCCCGGGCACGTCACGCATACCGGCACGGCCCTGGGTGGGGGCGTACCCCGCGCAGGTCAACACGCCTCACGAATGTCGGCTCCCTAGGCATGTGGTGCGTCGCACCCCCGTCGGGCGTACCACAAGCACGCCGACGCGCCATCACGTTGGGCCGCACGCCACCGGCCCCGCCTCTCGGGTGCTCTGTTTGCCTCGCCGAGGTGCGATGGCTGACAGCACGACCCCCAGTCGACGGTGCCACCGCATCCATCTCCCATGGCAGGTGGAGCAGGTGCCGCCCTCTCCCGTAACCACCACTCGACGGCTTCGCTGGTTCACCCAGAAATGGAGATCATCACCCCGGCATCACCGCTCGGCGGAAGCCCGAAGCAGCGCCACCGCCGCAGTCTTGGCGCTCTCGGCGGCTCCCGGATCACCGGTGATGCCCGCGATCACTGTCGCGCCTTCGACCAGCGCGAAGATCTGGTCGCCCAGTTCGTTCGAGCCGGCCAGGGAACGCAAGTAATCCCGGACCAGGTCCTTGTGCTCCCGCACCACCGCCGCGACGCGAGGTGCTCCGTCGCCCAGTTCGCCAAAGGAGTTGATGAACGCGCACCCCCGGAAGTCGTCCTCACTGAACCACCGCCGCAGCCAGTCGAACACCGCCGGGACAGCGTCTTCCGGCGGCCGAGCCGACACGTAGTCCGCCAGCGACCGCCGCCACCGTTCGTCGCGGCGGCGCAGGTAGGCCTCGACGAGATCGCCCTTCGCCGGGAAGCACTGATACAGCCGCTTCAACGAGACGCCCGATCCCGAGCGGATGGCATCCATGCCCACCGCCTGGATGCCGCGCGCGTAGAACAGCTCCTCGGCGGTGTCGAGCAGCCGCACGCGTGCCTCGTCGTGATCCATCCAATCCACCCCTTGCGCGGAGAACGTGCGTTCTCTACCGTAGCGCATCAGCGGAGAACGAGCGTTCTCCAGATTGGGGTTCCCATGTCCGACCGTCCGCCGTTCCCGCCGTTCGACGAAGTCACCGCCGCGCAAAAGGTTCAAGCCGCCGAGGACGCCTGGAACACCAGGGACCCGGAGAAGGTCGCGCTGGCCTACACCCCGGACTCGGTCTGGCGCAATCGGGATCAGCACGTCGTCGGCCGCGACGCGATCGTCGAGTTCCTGCGCCGCAAGTGGGAGCGCGAACTGGACTACGCGCTGCGCAAGGAGCTGTGGGGCTTCCGCGGCAACCGGATCGCCGTGCGCTTCCAGTACGAATGCCACGACGCCGAGGGCCAGTGGTGGCGCAGCTACGGCAACGAGCTCTGGGAGTTCAGCGAGAACGGCCTGATGCGCCGCCGCGAGGCGAGCATCAACGACACCCCCATCACGGAGTCCGAGCGCCGCATCTTCGGCCCCCGCCCGGAATCCGAGCGTGGGCAACTGCTGCCGGTGTTCTGAACGGCGGCGCACAGGACGCGGGCATACCGCGCCGCAACCTGGCCGACGACTCCGGCATCACCTGCGCGACAGCAATTCGATCGACAGGCAACCGGTCGGACTGCGACGGTAGGGGCGTGCGCGTCGTCCCGTTGCCCCCGGCCACCTACCACGCTCTCGCCGCAGGAGATCTCGCCGCGGCGAACCGTGTGGCGCCGGTCGAGTTGACGCCGTACTTCGTGAACCCGCGCTGGCTTCCGGGCTGGGGCCGGGCGAGCACCCGCGTCCGCGCCGACCCGCGGGCCGCCGATTGGCTCGCCGGCGCCATCGCCGGGCCAGTCGGCGTGGTCGGCCGCGCGGGATACCACGGGCCGCCAGACGAGCAGGGCGTCGTCGAGGTGACCTACGAGATCGAGCCGGCTTGGCGCCGTCGCGGTTATGCCCGCGCCGCGCTGGCGGAACTCGTCGCGCGCGCCGTGCGTGAACCGGACGTCCGCGTCGTGCGCGCGGTGATCCGGCCGCACAACACCGTTTCCCAGCGCCTGGTCATGACGAGCGGATTCACCGAGGTGCATGAACCACCACTGCCCGACGGGCCCTGGCTGGTTTTCGAGCGCGTTGTGGACTGATCACAGTCACGCGCGAGGTTGATGGCCGACCGCCGTTGATCGCGGGGCGGCTTCAGCGCGCAGGCTTCCTCGTCCCGCTTTTCCGTGCCGCGGCGGTGGTCTTCCGCTCCACGACCACCGGTGGCGGCTCGGGGTTGAGCACGTTGCCCGTCGGGATCTTGGGGCGTCCCAGCTCGCCGTGCTCGCGGACCCTGGCCTTGCGGTAGACCTCGGCGGTCGTCGCCGCGATGCGAGCCCAGTCGAAGTCGTCGGCGAGGCGGGCCTGCGCGGTGCGCGCACGACTCTCCGCGGCGGCGCGGTCTCGCAGCACCGAGTTCACCGCCGCCGTCAGCGCGGGCACATCCCCGGGTGCGAAGGACAACCCGGTGACCCCGTCGACGACGACCTCGCCCAGCCCACCGGCCGTCGAAGCCACCAGTGGCGCCCGCGCGGCCGCCGCTTCCAGGGCGACGATCCCGAACGGCTCGTACCGGCTCGGCAGCACCACCGCGTCCGCCGCCGCGAGCACTGCCCGCAGCTCCCGGTCGCGCAGGTGCCCGGCGAACTCGACCGCGTGCTGCATCCGCATCCGCCGCGCCTGCTTGACCAGCTCGTCCAGGTGCCGCCCCCGCCCGGCGACCACCAGCCGCGTGCCGCGGTGCGCGCGGCGGATCTTCGGCAGCGCCGACACCAGGTCCTGGACGCCCTTCTCCCACTCCAGGCGCCCGAAGAACAACAGCAACGGCTCGCCACCCGGCGCGTACTTCTCCCGCGCCCGCGCGACCTCGTCCGCCGCGACCTGCCAGCCGCGTTCCTCGATGCCGTTGTGGATCACGGTGATGTCGTCCGCCGACACCTCGAACAGCTTCGCCACCTCGGCGCGCATCGCCTGCGAACACGTGATCAGCGCGTCCGACCGGTTCGCCAGCCACCACTCCACGGAGTGCACCTGCTGGTTCAACGGCTGCGACAACCAGCCCGAATGCCGGCCGGCTTCGGTCGCGTGGATCGTCCCGACCAGCGGGCGCCGCAGCGCGCCGGCCAGGCTGATCGCCGGGTGCGCCACCAGCCAGTCGTGGGCGTGCACGACGTCCGGCTGCCACGACCGGGCCAGCTCCAGGCCAGCGCGCACCATGCCGTGGCCCATCGCCAGCGTCCACGCCACGAGGTCCCGCTCGAACGTCACGTGCATCGGGTCCTCGGCGACGCGGATGATGCGCACACCCTCGACCACCAGGTCCGTCGTCGGGTGCGTGTGGGCGTCGGTGCCTGCCGGGTGCCGGGAGAGGACCACGACCTCGTGCCCGTCCTGGGCGAGGTGCCGGGCCAGCGCGTGCACGTGGCGGGCCAGCCCGCCGACCACGACGGGCGGGTACTCCCAGGACAGCATCAGCACGCGCATGACAGGAGGTTACTCACTGGTCAACTAAGAACTGAACCACCCGACGACGCGCGGTGCCAGCGGGTGATGTCGATCACACGACGAGTTGAGACGTGGTGGTGGACTGCGGTGGGTGGGTGACCGGGGCGGGTCCGGGGAGTGGCCGGTCGGCCCGGGCCGGGTGGTGGGGAGGTGCTGCCGGGCGGCGATGCGCGGCGGGAAGGCGCTGCCGAGCGGGAGGTGGGTGGCCGGCGGCCAGGAGGCGCTGCCGGGCGGATGGTTCGGGTGGTCGGGCGTTGGGGAGGCGGGTGGGGTGAGGTGGCCGCCGGCGGCGACAGGGACGTGGTGCGGGCTCGGCCATCGGCTGGGGTGGGGTGATGCTCCCGGGCGCGCGGGGATTTGCATTGGCCCGTGCGGGCCGGGACGTCGCCGGGCGGTGGCGCCGGGCAGCGGGGCGGGTGAGGTGGCCGCCAGCGGCGGCAGGGGCTGGATGCGGCCTGGGCCAGCGGCCGAGTGGGGTGAAGTTCCCGGGTTGGGGTGAAGCTGCTGGGGTGGTGGGCAGCGATGGGCGGGGATTGCCTCGACCGTGCGGACCGGGGGGTCGCCGGGCGCCGGGGCGGTGGGTGGTTCGGGTTGTCGGACGGCGGGGAGGCGACATCGCGCGGCGGCGCCAGGTTCAGGTTGGCTAGCCCTCAGAGCTGCCGCGCATCCAGCTGCCCGAACGGATTGTCCTCCCGCGCCCAGCGCTCCACCGCCGCCGGAAGCGGACCCCGGCCGATCCAGCCCGCCAGTTCATCGAAACGCGCGGTGTGCACGGCCGCGCGGCGGCGGGCGTAGTCCGCGGCCGAGTCCTTTGTCACCATGAACGCCCAGTCGCTCGACAGGGCCATCGTCGCCTCGCCCACTGCCCAGTCCGCCACCCGGTCGCGCATCTCCGTGCGGGGGAGGGCCAGCAAGCGCTCCTGCAAAGCCGCGTTGTCCGCCACCATGTCGGCCACCTGCTCGCCGTCCCAGACGCGCCAGTCCTTGCCCGAACCCCACGACGATGCGGGCAACTCCACGGGCGCACCGACGAGCCCCGCCGAGACCGCGCCCTGCAGCGTCGTCACCCGCACGCCCGCCTCCGGCAGCGCCCTCAGCACGCCTTCCAGCCACGTGGGACCCTCGTGCCACCAGTGGCCGAACAACTCGGTGTCGTAAGCCGCCACGACCAGCGCCTCCCGGCCGTGCGCAGAACGCAACGCCCGCAGCCGCGACACCACCGTCTCCACGAAATCCTTCACGTGCGTCCGCAGGGTGTCCGCGGCCAGCGCCGGGTCGTACGGCGCCTTCTCCGCGGGCTCCACCTGCTTGCCCGTCACCCGCGACGGCTTCAACCCCACCTCGTGCGCCCACGTGTGGAAATCCCGGTAGTTCGCGTGCCCCGGGTAGCCCGCCCGCGGCGACCACACCCGGTACGTGACCTCCAGATCCCGCCCGAAGCACAACACGTCCGTCGAACCCACCGGCCGCGCGAACGCCGTGTCCCCGTGCAACGCCGGACCGTCCACCAGGAACCGCCGCACGCCGGCCGCCGCGTAGTCCTCCTCCATGCCCGGCGCGTAACCGCACTCCGGCGCCCAGATCCCGTCCGGCCGGTGCCCGATCCGCAACTCGGTGTCCGCCAGGCCGCCCCGCAACATGAACGACCGGACCCGCGGCTGCAGCAACGGCTGGAACGGGTGCGCGTACGGCCCGCCCAGCAACTCCATCACCCCGGAGTCCACAAGGGACCGCAGGACCGGCGAAAAACCGTGCCGCCACCGCGTTTCGAAGTCCTCCAGCGACCACGTCGCCGTGCGGTACTCCGCCGCCGCCAGCTCCCGCAGCAACGGGTCCTCCCGCCACAGCGTCCCGGCCTGCACCGTCCGCAACTGCCAGTGCCCGAGCCACTCGTGGAACGCCCGCAACGCGTACGGGTCGTCCAGCTGCGCCGCGAGCACCGGCGTCACCCCGAGCGTCAGCACGTCCCGCCTGCCCTCCGCCGCGAACCGCCGCAGCAGGTCCACCACCGGCAGGTACGAGTGCGCCCACGCCTGGTACAGCCACTCCTCGCCGACCGGCCACGACCCGTGGTGCGGCAGCCACGGCAGGTGGCTGTGCAGCACCAGGCAGAACGTCCCCTCCCCGGTCACGGCCGCACCGCCACCGCGACCAGGTCCAGGCTCTCGTCCACCCGCTCGCCGTGGATCTCGAAATCCTCAGCGCGGATCGCCGCGACGTCCGCCAGCAGCTCCGGCGGCCACGGCGCCTGCCCCGGCAGGTGTCCCATCACGACTTCCAGCTGCGCGTCGATGATCGACCCGCCGTACCGGGCGTCCAGCTCCCGCACGCCCGGACCGTGGTGCAGGCCGTGCATCAGCTCGACCGCGAAACCCGCCTCGCGCAACAGCGAATCCAGCTCGTCCGCCGCGAGTTCCCTGGTGTGGAACGGGTTCAGCGGCGTGTCGCTGTCCGGGGTGAACGTGATCCGGTTCGGCGTCGTGACCAGCAGCCGACCGCCCGGCCGCAGCACGCGCAGGCACTCCGCCAGGAACGCGCCCTGGTCCCACAGGTGCTCGATCACCTGAAAGTTCGCGACCACGTCGACGGAGCCGTCGCGCAGCGGCAGCTGCACCAGGTTCCCCCGCGCTGTCCACACCTGGGGATAACGCCGGGCGACGTGCTCGGTGGTCGGCTGGTCGTAGTCGAGCGCGAGCACCGACTTCGCCGTCGAGGCGATCAGCCCGGCGCCGTAGCCCTCACCGCAACCGGCCTCCAGCACCACGGCGCCGGCGCACCACGGCAGCAGCGCGTGGTAAGCCGCCTCGTGCCGACGGAACCAGTAGTTCTCCTCGGCGATGCCCGGGACCGTGCGTTCCCCGGTCAGGTGCAGTGCTTCGGCGCGCGACGTACTCACCCCGGGGACACTACTGGGTGAGTCAGGGCCACTTCCGCAGCACGACCGACCACGACGAGGCGTCGACGCGGAACTCGGGCACCGGGTTGCCCGCCTTCGCCATCGCCGAACGGATCCGGAAGATGCCGCGGCCGAAGCGGTTCACGTACCCCAGCGCCTTCATCGCACGCGCCAGGTTCGGGTTGCGGTAGTCGTGCACGCGGTCGAAGTTGTCCGGCCGGACCTGCCCGTACGGGCCGCCGGGGTTGGTCACCTCGATGCGGTCGTCGAACCAGCTGATCCGCACCGGCGCGTGCGAGGTCTCGTAGTTGCGGTGCATCACCGCGTTCATGCACGTCTCCCGCAGCGCCTCCAGCGGGTAGTCCGGCAGCTGCTCCTCGCGGAAGCCCTCGCCGTCGGCCAGCCGCGTCCGCAGGTGGCCGCTGAGCAGCGCGCTCAGCCGCACCGCGGTCTCCACCAGGTTGCCGCGCAGCTCCTGCTGGTCGGCGACCGGCGCGTCCGGGTCCAGGCCCTGGTAGCGGACGAACTGGACGTAGGCGCCGGGCACGTGAGCGCTCGGGTCCCGTCCGATGGTCAGCACGCCGAGCGCGGTCGGCACCCCGCCCGGCGTCGTCAGCCGCAGCCACGCGAGGTCCTTCTCGACGGGACGGGAATTTTCCTCCAGCGCCTCGCTCGCCACGAACGACGGCAGGTAGGTGGTGCGGAACAGGCGCACGTCCAGGTCGGCCTCGGTCGCGGTCGCCACCGGTCTGCTGTCGAAGGGCGCCGCGGCGAAGCGGCGGAGGTCGGGCTGGATGTGCTGGTCGTCCCGGACGCTCGTAGCCGTGTGCACCGTGACGGCTCCCCTCAGTAGCAGCAGTGCGAGCTGAGGCGTAACCCTATCGGGTGAGCAAGCTACTCCGTTACGGTTCCGGTGGAAACGATCCAACAACGGCCGGCTGTCACGTTCCGGACGGCTGCGCAGTCCTCATGGCATGCGACTCGGAATTCTCACACTGCTCGCGCTGACCGGCCTCGTGGTGGGCTTCTGGGCAGCGGTCCTGCCGGAGAGCTTCTATGGCGACTTCCCGGTGATCCGGCCGAGCTGGGTCTCGCTGGACGGCCCCTACAACGAACACCTCATCCGCGACGTCGGCTCGATGTTCCTCGCGCTCGGCGCGGTGACGATCGGGGCGATCGTCGTGCGGACCACGACCGCCGCGCGCCTGGCCGGTGTCGCGTGGCTGGTCTTCTCGGTGCCGCACGCGATCTACCACCTGATGCACCTGCACGTGTTCCAGCCGCTGGACCAGGTGATCAACGCGGTCGCGTTGCCCGGGCTGGCCCTGCTGGCGCTGGCGGTCGTGGTGTTGCCGGGAAAGGTCAGTACGGCCGGCGACCGTGCCCGCTCACGCGTGCCTTGAGCTTGGCGATGGCCGACTTGGCCTGTGCGCGGCGGCGGGGGTCGTTGGCGAACTGCTGCGCCTGCCGGATGGCGCGCTTGCCCTGCGGGGAGTTGGCGAATCGGGCGATCTTGTTGAACAGCGAAGCCATGTCCGTCCTCCGGGGCGGTATGCCGGTTTCGTCACCGGATCAACGGATGGGGTACCCCGCTGGTTCCACGGCTACCCGGGGGAGACGGTGATGCTCAGCGCACCGGGCCCGACGTGCGCGCCGATCACGGTGCTGGCCTCGACGATGCTCAGCTCGGTCACGTTCGGGATCCGCTCGCGCAGCTGCTGGACCAGCATCAGCTCGCGCTCGCTGGGGCGGAAGCAGGAAATCGCCAGGTCGGTGGGCAGATTCCCGGCCCGTGCGGCGGCCAGGTCGACGAGCTTCGCCAGCGCGCGCCTGCTGCCGGCGGCCCGCGCGAGCGGCGCCACTTCGCCGTCGCGCACGGTGAGCAGCGGCTTGATCGACAGCGCGGTGCCCAGCAGCGCGGCCGCGCCGCCGATCCGGCCGCCGCGGCGCAGGTACTCCAGCGTGTCCACGTAGAGCAGTTCGCTGCTGGTCGCGAACCGCCGCTGCGCCGCCTCGATCACGCGCTCGACCCGTCCGCCCGCCGCGGCGGCCCTGGCCGCGGACAGCACGGCGAAGCCGAGGCTCATCCCGGTCGTGCCGCTGTCCAGCGGGTACACCGGGATCTGCACCTGGCGCGCCGCCTCCCGTGCGGACGCCAGCGTCGCCGACATGCGCTCGGAGATGTGCACGCTCACGATCGCGCTCGCGCCGGCCGCGGCGGCGTCCTGGTAGGTCCAGAAGAAGGCGCCGGGATCGGGCGGGTTCGTGCTCACCCGCTGCCCGGCCTTCAGCGCCTCGGTCAGCTCGCCGCGGTCGAACCGGTTCTCCTCGTCGACCTGGTCGCCCACCTGCAGCTGGAGCTGGATGACCGAGATGTCCCACTGCTTGCGCAGCTGCTCCGGCAGGGACGCGGTCGAGTCGGTCACTACGGCGACGTGGTTGGGCACGGGAAGTCAGGTTAGACCGATCGCACCATCCGGGGTAACCCATCCGCGCAAGCGTCCACTCGGAGTAGCCTGGGCGCATCGGAGATAAAGCTGAACGATCGTCCCGATAAATCGGGATTCCGGGTGAATGCCGTCACCTCGGGGCGCGTCGGGGCTGAAATCTCCCTACGCTACCGACCAGTAAGGCTGGTTCAGGGAGGTCGAAGGGGACCAATGACGAACATTGTTGTCCTGGTCAAGCAGGTGCCGGACACCTATTCGGAGCGCAAGCTCTCCGATGGTGACCACACGCTCGACCGCGAGTCCGCCGACGCCGTTCTCGACGAGATCAACGAGAAGGCGGTCGAAGAAGCGCTGAAGATCAAGGAAGCCGGCGAGGGCGAGGTCACCGTGATCTCGGTGGGCCCGGACCGCGCGACCGACGCCATCCGCAAGGCCCTCTCGATGGGCGCGGACAAGGCCATCCACGTCTCGGACGAGGCCCTGCACGGCTCCGACGCCGTGGCCACCGCCAAGGTGCTCGCCGCCGCCGTCGGCAAGGTCGAGGGCTTCGACCTGGTCATCGCCGGCAACGAGGCCTCGGACGGCCGCGCCGGCGCCGTTCCCGCGATGCTGGCCGAGCTGCTCGGGCTGCCGCAGCTGACCCAGGTCCGGTCGCTGACCGTCGAGGGCACCACCGTCAAGGCCGACCGGGAGACCGACGACGGCCTGACCCACCTCGAGGCGAACCTGCCCGCGCTGGTGAGCGTCACCGAGAAGATCAACGAGCCGCGTTACCCGTCCTTCAAGGGCATCATGGCCGCGAAGAAGAAGCCGGTGGAGACCCTGACGATCGCCGACCTCGGCGTCGACGCGGGCGCCGTCGGCCTCGGCAGCGCGCTGTCCACTGTGGTCGAAGCGGCCCCGAAGCCCCCGCGCACCGCGGGTGAGCGCGTCGAGGACGAGGGTGACGGCGGCAGCAAGATCGCCGAGTACCTGGTCGGCCAGAAGATCATCTGAGGCAGGAGCAACGGAGCAATGGCTGAAGTTCTGGTTCTCGTCGACCACCTCAACGGCGAGCTGAAGAAGACCACGTTCGAGGCGCTGACCGCCGCCCGCGAGCTGGGCGAGCCGTCGGCCGTCGTCGTCGGCGCCCCGGGCACCGCCGGCAAGTTCAAGGAGCAGCTGGGCGCTTACGGTGCCCAGAAGGTGTACGTGGCCGAGTCCGAGGACGCCGCGAACTACCTGGTGACCCCGAAGGTCGACGCGCTGGCCAAGCTGGTCGAGCAGGCCTCCCCGGCGGCGGTGATCGTCACCGCGTCCGCCGAGGGCAAGGAGGTCTCCGGCCGTCTGGCGATCCGCGTCGGCGGCGGCCTGATCTACGACGCCGTGGGTGTCAACTCCGACGGCACCGTGGAGCAGTCCATCTTCGGTGGCGCGTACTCGGTGAAGTCGAAGGCCCAGGGCCTGCCGATCATCTCGGTGCGCCCGGGTGCGGTCGAGGCCGCGCAGGCCGAGGGCGCGGCGGCCGAGGAGGCCGTCGAGCTGCCCGCGGTGGACGCCGCCAAGTCGGCGAAGATCACCGGCGTGGAGCCGGTCGTCGGCGGTGACCGCCCCGAGCTGACCGAGGCCACGATCGTGGTGTCCGGTGGCCGCGGTGTCGGTTCGGCCGAGAAGTTCGAGGTCGTGGAGAAGCTGGCCGACTCGCTCGGCGCGGCCGTCGGCGCCTCGCGCGCCGCGGTCGACTCCGGCTACTACCCGGCGCAGTTCCAGGTTGGGCAGACCGGTAAGACGGTGTCGCCGCAGCTGTACGTCGCGCTGGGCATCTCCGGCGCGATCCAGCACCGGGCCGGCATGCAGACCTCGAAGACCATCGTCGCGGTCAACAAGGACCCGGAGGCGCCGATCTTCGAGATCGCCGACTTCGGTGTGGTGGGCGACCTGTTCAACGTCGCGCCGCAGCTGACCGAAGAGGTCACCAAGCGCAAGAGCTGACGTTCGCCTGAAGCCTGAGGGGCCACCGCCGGATTTTCCGGCGGTGGCCCTTTTTTCACGACCGGCCAGGCCCGTGGAAGGCGTGCTCCCGCACCATGCCGTCGACGCTGCCGCCGAACACGCGCGCGTCCTGCTCGGGCGGTTCCTCCTCGGTGCGGCGCGACGGGGTCTCGGGGACGCGCTCGGTCCGCACGCGCGGCACGGCGTATGGGTGCTTGCTCCGCAGCCACTGCACCAGCTGCTCCCGCACCAGGCAGCGCAGGTCCCACAGCGTGCCGGCGTCCACCGCGCTCACCAGCGCCCGCACGCGCACCAGGGTGTGCGTCGCGTCGGTCACCTGCAGCACGCTCACCCGGCCGTCCCACAGGTCGGTCGACTCCAGGATCCGCCGCAGCTCGTCGCGCATCTCGTCGACCGGCATCGTCCAGTCGACGTCCAGCTCCACCGTCCCGAGCAGCGCGGCGTCGCGGCGGGTCCAGTTCTCGAACGGCTGCGACATGAACTGCGCGGTCGGGATGACCAGCCGCCGGTCGTCCCACAGGTGCACCACCAGGTAGGTCAGCGTGATGTCCTCGACGCGGCCCCACTCGTTCTCCACGATCACCACGTCGTCCAGCCGGATGGCGTCGCTGAACGCGATCTGCAGCCCGGCGAACACGTTGCCAAGCAACGACTGCGCGGCCAGCGCGGCGATCGCGCCGATGACGCCGGCCGAGGCCAGCAGGCTGGTGCCCGCCGTGCGCAGCCCGGGGAACGTCATCAGCATCGCGCCGAGCGCGAGCACCGCGATCGCGGCCACGATCACCCGCCGCACCAGCCGGATCTGCGTCTGCATGCGCCGCGCGTGCCGGTTGTCGGCGACGTCGACGCGCCAGCGTCCGAGCATCGTCTGCTCGATCGCGGTCAGCACGCCGGCCAGCAGCCACGCGCCGGTCCCGATCAGCGCCAGCGTCAGCACGTGCGAGGTGGCGTTGCGCCAGGACCCGGTGGGCAACGCGACGAGCACGGTGATGCGCAGGACGATCATCGCGCCGAACCACCGCAGCGGCGCGTGGATGTGCTCGGCGAGCTCACCGAGCACGGTCGCGCGCTGACCGAGCCGCCGCAGGACCCGCCGCAGCACGTACTCGACGGCCAGGAACAGGCCGAACACCACCGCCGCCACGCCGAGCGCCACCACGATCCGCAACCAGCTGCCGGACATCCCTCTCACTTCCGGTCGGCACCACGTTCCGTGAGGCCATACCCCGATCGTGTCGATCTCATGACTTGAGCCTGATCACGCAGGCTTCCTGAGAGAACCCTGAGAACCCGTGGTTCATCCAACGTGCACGAGGTGGTCACGCGATGAACCTCCTGGCGGTTTCCTTCCCGCCGGTACACCTACAGACATGACGCGGTCCCAGTTGCTCGTCAGCACCGACAGCCAGGACGGCCAGCTCCCCGATGGCGCTGCCCGCTACTCCCTCCTCGTCGCCTACGACAACGACGAAGTGGTTGCCGCACAACGGCTCCGCTACCAGGTCTTCGCCGAGGAGATGGGGGCCACCCTGCACTCCGCGCCCGGCGTGGACGCCGACCGGTTCGACGAGTTCTGCGACCACCTCGTGGTGCGCGACGACAACACCGGCGAGATCGTCGGCACCTACCGGATGCTCCCGCCGGGGCGCGCCGAGCGGGCCGGCGGCCTGTACTCCGAAACCGAGTTCGACCTGTCGAACCTCGCCGGCCTGCGGGGCTCCCTCGTCGAGACCGGCCGCTCGTGCGTGCACCCCGACCACCGGACCGGCGCCGTGGTGAGCCTGGTGTGGGCCGGGATCGGGCGGTACATGCTGCTGTCCGGCCACCGCTACCTGGGCGGCTGCGCGTCGGTCCCGCTCACCGACGGCGGCTCCTACGCGGCGGGCGTGTGGGACCTCCTCCGCGCCAAGCACTACGCGCCCGAGTCGCAGCGCGTGACGCCGCTGAACCCGTGGCAGGACGCGGACATCGCGCGCCCGGCCCGCGCCTTGCTGCCGCCGCTGATCAAGGGCTACACCCGCCTCGGCGCGAAGGTGTGCGGCCCGCCCGCGCACGACCCGGACTTCGCCGTCGCCGACTTCTTCACCCTGCTCGACCTGCAGCAGATGGACGAGCGCTACCTCAAGTTCTTCCTCGGGAACCAGGCATGAGCCACCCCTGGATGCCCGTTTCGCCGTGCGGCGACGGGTGCCTGACGCCGGGCGCGCCGTCGGTCGGCGGGGTGCGGCGCGCGCTGCGGTTCACCGCCGCTGCCGGCGTGGTGCTGCTGGCATTCGGGGCCCTGCCGGTGATGTTCGTGCCGCGGTGCCGGAATTCGGTGGCACGGCTGGTGTTCCGCGGTGTGCTGCGGGCGTTCGGGGTGCGGCTGGTGGTCCGGGGCGAGCCGTTGGACAGCGGCGGCCGCGGGGCGCTGGTGGTGAACAACCACATCTCGTGGCTGGACATCGTGGCGGTCAACGCGGTGCGCCCGATGCGCGCGCTGGCGAAGCGGGAGATCGCGGGCTGGCCGGTGCTGGGCACGCTGGTCGCGCGCGGCGGCAGCATCTTCCTGGACCGTGAACGGCTGTCGACACTGCCGTCCACGATCGACCAGCTGGCCGCCGCTCTGCGGGCCGGTTCGCTGGTGAACGTCACACCCGAGGGCACCACGTGGTGCGGCCTGGCGTCCGGCCGGTTCCGCCCGGCGACCTTCCAGGCCGCGATCGACGCCGGTGTCCCGGTGCGGCCGCTCGCGCTGCGCTACCGGATGGCCGACGGCCGCGAGACGACCCAGCCCGCGTTCATCGGGCCGGAGTCGCTGATCGATTCGCTGAAGCGGGTCGCGGCGTTGCGCGGGCTGGTGCTCGAGGTGACCGTGTGCGGGGAGATCGCTCCGGGGCGGGCGGCGGATCGGCGGGAGTTGGCTGCGCTGGCTGAGGCTTCCGTGCAGGCTGCGTTGGGGAATGTGGCTTTGCCTTCGCAGCGGGGCTCCGTTGGGCGGCGCTACGCGGGTGTTGAGGGCGCCGGGCTTCGCTTCGCTACGCCCGGATGAGAAGAAGCCCCTTCCGAACCCGATCTTGAATTGTTCGGTTGCCGAGACACCGCGTCAAGGCGGGAAAGCGTGCCTTGACTCGGTGGCTCGGCAACCGATTTGGCTGGGGATCGGGTTGCGGGAGGGGAGTGGTTCGGGGGGTTTGGTGCGTTCCGTTGCTGGGCGGCGGGTTTTGTGGCTGGTTCTTGACCTCCAGTGTGGTGGAGGTTGCAGCCTGAACTCATGATCGTCGAAGCCCGGTCGCGGGGGGTGCTGTGGACGGCCGAGCACCGGACGACCACCGTGGCCAGCCTGCTCGTCGTCACCCTCATCGCGTTCGAGAGCATGGGCGTCGCCACCGCGATGCCCACCATGGTCGCCGACCTGGAGGGGCAGCGGCTCTACTCCTGGCCGTTCACCGCGTTCCTCGTCGCCAGCGTCGTGGCGACCGTGTTGTCCGGGCGGGTCTGCGACCGCCGTGGGCCAGCGATTCCCATGATCGCCGGGCCCGGGCTGTTCCTCGCCGGGCTGGTCGTCGCCGGGACCGCCACCGACATGGCGTTCCTGCTCGCCGGTCGCGTCCTCCAGGGGCTCGGCTCCGGCATCGTCCTGGTCGCCGTCTCGCTGCTGATCGCGCTCGTCTACACCGACCGGGAACGACCCGTCATGTACGCGGCCAACGCGGCGGCCTGGGTGCTGCCCGCCGTCGTCGGGCCGACCGTCGCCGGCCTCATCACCGAGCACCTCGGCTGGCGCTGGGTGTTCCTCGGCCTCGTGCCGCTGGCCCTGGTCGGCCTGCTGATGCTGATCCCGGTCGCGCGACGGCTCACCCACACCGCGGGCGCCGGACAACGCCGCGCCGGGGTCCTGGTGGCCCTCGCCGCCGCGGCCGGGGTCGCCGCGCTGACCTGGGCCGCCCAGCACCCCAGCCCCGCCGCGCTCGGCTACGGCGCGGCCGGCCTCCTCGCGCTCGCCATCGCCGTCCGCCGCCTCGTGCCGCCGGGGACGGTCACCGCGCGGCCCGGCCTGCCGACGGTCGTCGCCTCGCGGGCGCTGCTCGGCGGCGCCTTCGCCGGGATGGAGGCCTACCTCCCGCTGGCCATGGCCACCGTCCACGGCTACAGCCCGGCACTGGCCGGGCTCCCGCTGACGGCCTCCGCGCTCACCTGGTCCGCGGCCTCCGCCGTGCAGGGCCGCCATCCGGACTGGTCCCGCGAGAAGCTGCTGCGCGCCGGGTTCGGGATGGTCGCCGTCGCCGTGCTGCTGTTCGGGTTCGTCGCGCAGCCGTGGTTCCCCGGCTGGCTCGCGTTCGCCGCGTGCCTGCTCGGCGGGGCGGGCATGGGCATCTCCTACCCGTCGATCTCCCTGCTGTTGCTGCGGTTCTCACCCGAGCACGAGCGCGGGTTCAACACCTCGGCCATGCAGCTGGGCGACTGGGTCACCTCGGCGCTGACCGTCGGCTTCGGCGGGGTCCTGCTCGGCCTGCTCGCCTCGGCGCACGAGCCCGCGCCCGCCCTGGGTGTGCTCGCGCTCACGCTCGCCGCGCTCGCCGTGGTGGGCGTCGTCATCACCCGGCGGTGGCCCACACGCGAGTGATACCGCACGGTCTACCCTGGTAGTGCGATGACCTATCTCGACCACGCGGCGACCACCCCCATGTCGCCGTCCGCCATTGCGGCGATGAGCGAGGCGCTGTCCACGGTGGGCAACGCCAGCTCGCTGCATTCCTCCGGCCGCCGCGCGCGGCGGGCCGTCGAGGAAGCGCGGGAGGTCATCGGCGAGGCGCTGGGCGCCCGTCCGTCCGAAGTCATCTTCACCGCGGGCGGCACGGAAAGCGACAACCTCGCGGTCAAGGGCATCTACTGGGCGCGCCAGGCCGCCGACCCGAAGCGCCGCCGCGTCCTGGCGAGCGCGGTCGAGCACCACGCCGTGCTGGACGCGGTGCAGTGGCTCGCCGACCACGCCCAGGCCGAGGTCACCTGGCTCGACGTGGACGAACACGGCCGCGTGCTGCCGGAGACCGTGCGCAAGGCCATCGAGGCCGACCCGGACGACGTGGCGCTGGTCACCGTCATGTGGGCGAACAACGAGGTCGGCACGGTCAACCCGATGGCCGAGCTCGCGGCGATCTGCGCGGAGCACGAAATCCCGCTGCACACCGACGCCGTGCAGGCCGTCGGCGCTGTCCCGGTGCACTTCGCGGACAGCGGCGTCAGCGCGCTCACCCTCACCGGGCACAAGCTCGGCGGCCCCTACGGCGTCGGCGCGCTCGTGCTGTCCCGCGACACCGAGTGCGTGCCGCTGCTGCACGGCGGCGGCCAGGAGCGCGACGTCCGCTCCGGCACGCTCGACGTGCCCGCCATCCGCGCGTTCGCGACGGCCGTCGAGGAAGCGGTGCGCGAGCAGCCCCGCTACGCCGAGCGGGTCGGCGGCCTGCGGGACGCGCTCATCGAGGCCGTCCGGCGCGAGGTGCCGGACGTGATCCTCAACGGCATGCCGACGGGCGAGGGCAGACTGCCCGGCATCGCGCACTTCACGTTCCCCGGCTGCGCGGGCGACAGCCTGCTGATGTTGCTGGACGCCAAGGGCATCGAGTGCTCGACCGGCTCGGCGTGCACCGCGGGGGTCGCGCAGCCCAGCCACGTGCTGCTGGCGATGGGCGCCGACGCCGCGTCGGCCCGCGGCTCGCTGCGGTTCTCCCTCGGGCACACGTCCACTCCGGACGACGTGGACGCGGTGGCCCGGGAGATCGCGGCGGTGGTCGCGCGGGCGCGGCAGGCCGGGCTGTCCGGGCTGCGCAAGAACAAGCAGGAGGTGTGATGCGGGTACTGGCCGCGATGAGCGGGGGAGTGGATTCGGCCGTGGCGGCGGCCCGCGCGGTGGAGGCCGGGCACGACGTGGTCGGCGTGCACCTGGCGCTGTCGGCCAAGCCGGGCACCCTGCGCACCGGCTCGCGCGGGTGCTGCACGATCGAGGACTCGCACGACGCGCGTCGCGCCGCGGACATCCTCGGCATCCCGTTCTACGTCTGGGACTTCGCCGAGCGGTTCACCGAGGAGGTCATCGAGACCTTCGTCGGCGAGTACGCCGCGGGCCGCACCCCCAACCCGTGCGTCACCTGCAACGAGAAGATCAAGTTCGAGGCGCTGCTGGAGAAGGCGATCGCGCTCGGCTTCGACGCCGTCGCCACCGGCCACTACGCCCGGCTGTCCGTTGTGGACGGTGTGCCGGAGCTGCGCAGGGCGGTCGACCCGGACAAGGACCAGTCCTACGTGCTGGCCTCGCTGACGCCGGAGCAGCTGCGCCACTCGATGTTCCCGGTCGGCGACACTCGCAAGCCGGACATCCGCGCGGAGGCCGAACGCCGCGGCCTCGCCGTCGCCCGCAAGCCGGACAGCCACGACATCTGCTTCATCCCCGACGGCGACACGAAGAAGTTCCTGGAGAAGCGCCTCGGCCAGCGGCCAGGCGACCTCGTGGACGCCGAGACCGGCGCCGTGCTGGGCCGCCACACCGGTGTGCACGGCTTCACCATCGGGCAGCGCAAGGGCCTCGGCATCGACCGCTCGGTGCTGGACGGCAAGCCGCGGTACGTGCTGGCGCTGGAGCCGGTCTCCGGCACGGTCAAGGTCGGCTCGGCCGACGCGCTCACCGTCCGCGAGATCCGCGCCGACCGCCCGGTGTGGCCCGCGGGGCCGCTCGACGGCCCCACCGAATGCGTGGTCCAGGTCCGTGCGCACGGCGGCCTCGGCGAGGCCGTCGCCGAGGTGGACGGCGACCAGGTGCGGATCCAGTTGCGTGAACCGCTCACCGGCGTCGCCCCCGGCCAGGTCGCCGTGCTCTACCGGCCGGACGCGGCAGGCGACGTCGTGCTGGGCAGCGCGAAGATCGCAGCAACCGACGGGTAACCCCCGATGCGGTGAACTGAGTGGCTGTTCGGTTTAACCCGGCGGCGCTAGCATCGTGGTCCGGTTCCGGCCGGAGACACGACCACGTTGCCGAGGGGGCGAACCTGGTGTCCGACGAGCCGCGCACACCGCTCACCGAGCGGCTGCTGGACCTCGCGGTCGAGTACCGGTCCGGGGCGGCCGTCGTCCGCGCGACCGGCGAGATCGATCTCTCCACCGCGCCGCGGCTCGCCGAGACACTCGCCGATCAGCCCGGCACGGTCGTGCTCGACCTGACCCGGGTGGCGTTTCTCAGCGCCGCCGGCGTGCAGGCGATGCTCGACGTGCGCGCACGCGGCCGGGAGCTGCGGCTGGTCGCGCCGCCCGGCTGCCGCGCGAACCGCGTCCTCGACCTCGCCGGCGTGACCTCGGTCCTGACCCGTTACGAGTCCGTGTGCGACGCCGTGGCTCCATGATCTGCTGACCACCGCGAAAGGGTCTACCGTCGGAGGTGCGGAGTCGGGACCCTCTCGGAAGGCGCATTCTGGTGGCCGAACGGTTCAGGGACATCGTCGTCGTCGGCGCTTCGGCAGGCGGCGTCGAGGCGCTGCGCGCCTTCGTCGGCGGCCTTCCCGCTGACCTGTCCGCGGCGGTCCTGGTCGTGCTGCACCTGCCACCCGGCGGGGCCAGCGCGCTGCCCGCGATCCTGAGCCGGTCCGGCTCGCTGCCCGCGGTGGCGGCCCGTTCGGGCGAGCCGCTGCGCCACGGGAGGATCTACGTGGCGCCGCCGGACCACCACCTGCTGGTCGAGGACGGCGCGTGCCGGCTCTCCCGCGGCCCCACCGAGAACGGGTACCGGCCGGCGATCGACGCCTTGTTCCGGTCCGCGGCACTCGCGCACGGTCCCGCGGTGATCGGCGTCGTGCTCTCCGGCTCGCTCGACGACGGCTCCGCCGGGCTGGACACCATCAAGTCCCGCGGCGGGCTCGCGATCGTGCAGGACCCGGAGGACGCGATCTACCCGGCGATGCCCGAGAACGCGATGGCCAGGGTGTCCCCGGACCACGTCGTCCCAGCCGTGGAGATCGGCGGCGTGCTGGCCGACCGGGTGCGGGAGCCGGTCGAGGCGCGTGACGGCGAACCCCTTCCCCTGATCGAGGAGATCGAAGCACGCATCGCCCGGTCCGACGGTCCGGGCAACGCGGTGTCGCTGGAGGTGCTCGACGTGTCCGAGCCATCGGGCCTCGCTTGCCCGGACTGCCAGGGCGTGCTGTTCACACTCGACAAGGAGGGCACCCGGTACCGCTGCCGGGTCGGCCACGCCTGGACGGCGAAAGCCTTGTTCCAGCAGCAGTCCCGCGACATCGAGCAGGCGCTGTGGGCGGCTCTGCGCGCACTCGAGGAGAAGCGGGACCTGGCGGGCCGGATGACGCAGGACGCCGAACGCCGCGGTTACCCCCTGGTCGCCGGGCGCTACTCCCGGCACCGCGACGAAGCCGGCCACGCGGCGACGGTGCTGCGGAAGTTCCTGTTCGAGGGACTGCCCACCGTGACGGACCTGCCGGACGGCGCCTCGGACGAGACCGCCTGACCTTGTAAGGTCCGCACCGTGAACGAGCAGATCGAGCCCGCGACGGACGAGGGTTTCGAGGCCATCCTCGAATACCTGAAGGAAACGCGCGGTTTCGACTTCACCGGGTACAAGCGCAGCAGCCTCATGCGCCGGGTCGCACGGCGGCTGAGCATCGTCGGCTGCGAGGACTACGCCAGCTACCTCGACCACCTGCAGGCCAACAGCGACGAGTTCGGCGCGTTGTTCAACACGATCCTGATCAACGTCACGAACTTCTTCCGCGACCCCGACGCCTGGGACTACCTGCAGTCGGACATCGTGCCGATGATCCTCGCCGAGCGCTCGCCCGACGACCAGATCCGGGTGTGGAGCGCGGGCTGCGCCTCCGGCGAGGAGGCCTACAGCCTGGCCATCGTGCTGGCCGAGGCGCTGGGGCTGGAGCAGTTCCGGCAGCGGGTCAAGATCTACGCCACCGACGTCGACGAGGAGGCACTGGCCCAGGCCCGGCAGGCCGCCTACACCGCCAAGGATCTGGAAGACCTCCCCTCGGAGTACCTGCACCGCTACTTCGAGCGCAGCGCGGGCCGGTACGTCTTCCACAAGGACCTGCGCCGGTCGGTGATCTTCGGCCGCAACGACCTGGTCCAGGACGCGCCCATCTCCCGCATCGACCTGCTCGTCTGCCGCAACACCCTGATGTACTTCACGGCCGACACGCAGACGAACATCCTGCGGAAGCTGCACTTCGCGCTCGTGCCGCGCGGGGTGTTGTTCATGGGCAAGGCGGAAATGCTGCTGTCGCACAGCCGCATCTTCGAGCCGGTGAACCTGCGGTACCGGATCTTCCGGAAGGTACCGACGGGGATCGGCGGCTCCTCGCCGTTCAGCCACCCTCTGATGCCGGAACGCCGGAACTCGCTGGACCAGATCGACGAACTGCGCGCGCTCACGTTCGACTCGAACCCGGTCGCGCAGATCGTGGTGACGGCCGATGACGTCGTCGCACTGGCCAATCGGCAGGCGCAGCAGGTGTTCGGCCTGACCGACCGCGACATCGGCCGCCCGCTGCGGGACCTGGAGATCTCCTACCGGCCGGTCGAGCTCCGCGCCTACATCGAGCAGGTTCGCGCCGAGCGGCGGGCCGTGCGGGTCAAGGACGTCGAGTGGCAGCGCGGGCCCGGTGAGATGCTGGCGCTGGAACTGCACATCAACCCGCTGATCTCGCTGTCCGACGACGTCGTCGGAGTGTCCGTGGTGTTCCACGACGTGACGACGAATCACCGCCTGCTCGCCGAGCTGGCGAGTGCGAACCGGCAGCGCGAGAGCGCCTACGAGGAGCTGCAGTCCACGACCGAGGAGCTGGAGACCACGAACGAGGAACTCCAGTCCACGGTGGAGGAGCTGGAGACGACGAACGAGGAACTCCAATCGACGAACGAGGAACTGGAGACCACGAACGAAGAACTCCAGTCCACCAACGACGAGCTGCAGTCGATCAACAACACGTTGCGGGACCGCACCAGCGAACTGGACGACGTGAACGAGTTCCTGGAGTCGGTCCTGACCTCGCTGCAGGCCGGTGTCGTGGTCGTCGACCAGGAGATGCGCGTGGTCGCCTGGAACGCGGGCGCGGAGGACCTGTGGGGGCTTCGCTCGGAAGAGGCCGAGGGCGAGCACCTGCTGAACCTCGACATCGGGCTGCCGGTCGCCGAGCTTCGCCCGGTGGTGCGGCCCGCCCTCGCCGACGCGTCCTTCACCGAGCGGATCGTGCTGAAGGCGATCAACCGGCGTGGGCGCCCGGTGACGGTGCGGATCGCTTGTGGCGCGTTGCGCAACCGCCGCGGCGAATCGGCGGGCGCGATCCTGGTGATGGAAACCCTCGACGGAATCTCGGACTCGCTGCCGGACGTCAAACAGGGAACGGCGCGAGGCGACGGGGACCGACGCTGAGCACGGCCCAGACGATCTTCCCGCCGTCCTGGGCGGGGGAGCAGCCCCATGCCCGGGACAGGGCGGAGATGACCTGCAGGCCGTAGCCCTGCAGGCGTCCGCTCGGCCGTTGCCGCAGGACGGCCGGGTGCGGGTCCTCGTCGCGGACGGCGACGGTCAGGTAACCCGCGTGCAGCTCGAGCCGGACCTCGAGCGCCGTGCCCGCGTGCGTGATCGCGTTCTCGACCAGTTCGGTGGTGACGCCGAGCGCGTCCTCCAGCCGGTGCTTGACGTTCCACTCGCGACAGGTCTCCTGGACGAACGCCCGGGCGCCGTGCGAGCTGCTGGGAAGCGGGAGGAAGACGGCCCTCCGCCGTCGCCGGGGCGGCGGTTCGGCCACTGCGTCGACCGCCGCGTCGAGCGAAGAGTGGACCGGGACGAAGCGGCGAATGGCGCTGCCGGCGATCATCCGGTGCCGCTGCGGATCGTGCACGACGAGCAGCACCGGCACGGCCGGCCATGCGTCGGTGCGCATCCGCACCGAAGAGAAGACGGTCAGTGCGGGCTCGCTGACCACGTCCAGTTCGTCGACCTGGACGATCAACGCCCGCGGCTGGTCCAGCGTCAGCTTGATCAGGTTGTCCCGTAGCTCACCGTAGGTATGTGCGTTGAGCCGGCCGGTGAGATCGACGACCGCGCATCCGGCAACCGTCCGTTGCCGGATGAGGACCCGTCCAGCGGTGCTCATTCTGCCGACACCGCCTCCACGCTTCTCGTCGGTTGTGTCAGCGGGGTGGTACCCCGCCGGAGGGCCGGTCATTCCTCCTCATCGAACTCCTTGTGCGCCAATCCACGCAACAGGGGGAGGAAGATTTCGTCGACAATCTCGGTAATCGTTTTCTCGTCGATTTCCCCGTGCTGGAAGATGGCTTCGGCGCGGACGAGGTCGAGGGGGACGCGTGCGACGCGCGGGGTGATCTCGACGGGCGGGAGTTCGCCGCGCGCCACGGCCCTGCGCACGATGGTTTCGAAGGTGGGGCGGTGTTTCGCGGCCGCTATCTGCTTCAGCAGCAAAGCGAAAACGTCGGGGTCGCGAACCGTTTCGCTCATCAGTCCGACCAGCACATCGCGCGGCGTGTCCTGAAATCGGTGCAACAATCGATGCAGGAATGCCAGCAAATCCGAGCGGAGGTCGCCGAGGTCGGGCGGGTTGTCGGCGTCCGGGATGTGACGGCGCCACGCGGCGAGGACCAATTCGGGACGTCCGGGCCAGCGCCGGTAGACCACCGGTTTGCTGGTGCCCGCGCGGGCCGCGACGCCTTCCATCGTCAGCTTGGCGTACCCGACCTCGACGAGTTCGGCCCACGCGGCGTCCAGGATCGCGGCCTCCAGTTCGGCCCCGTGGCGCCTCGACTTGGGCTCCGGCACCCGCCCTCCTAAAAACGTTGCGTTTCTTACGGGCGTAGCCTACACAGTGGATACCGACCGTTCCTAGGGGGAATCGTGCTCAACCGGATATTGCGGACATTCCTGCGTCCGTACTGGCGAGCGCTCGCCGCGGTGGTGGTGCTGCAGCTCGCGGGCACCATCGCGTCGTTGTACCTGCCGAGCCTCAACGCGGACATCATCGACCACGGTGTCGCCACCGGCGACACCGGTTACATCCTCTCCGCGGGCGGGTGGATGCTGGCCGTGACGCTGCTGCAGATCGCCTGTTCCGTCGCGGCGGTGTACTTCGGTGCGCGCAGTGCGGCCGGTTTCGGGCGCGACGTGCGCGCCGCCGTTTTCCACCGCGTCGGCGGGTTTTCCGCGCGCGAGGTGGCGCAGTTCGGCGCGCCGTCGCTGATCACCCGCACCACCAACGACGTGCAGCAGGTGCAGCTGATCGTGGTGCTGGGCTGCACGATCCTGATCGTGGCGCCGATCATGTGCGTCGGCGGCATCGTGCTCGCGCTGCGGCAGGACGTCGGGCTGTCCTGGCTGCTGCTGGTCGCGGTGCCGGTGCTGCTGGCCGCCATCGGGCTCGTGGTGTGGCGCATGGTGCCGCAGTTCCGGCTCATGCAGACCCGCATCGACCGCGTCAACCGCGTGCTGCGGGAACAGCTTTCCGGCATCCGCGTGGTGCGGGCGTTCGTGCGCGAGCGGGACGAAGTGCGCCGGTTCGCCGTCGCCAACAACGAGCTGACCGTCACCGCGCTGCGGGTCGGCCGCCTGCAGGCGGTCATCTTCCCGACGGTGCTGCTGGTGATGAACGCCAGCAGCGTCGCCGTGCTGTGGTTCGGCGCGCACCGCGTGGCGAGCGGCGAGATGCAGATCGGGGCGCTCACGGCGTTCCTGAACTACCTGATCCAGATCCTCATGTCGGTCACCATGGCCACTTTCATCGCGACGCTGGTCCCGCGCGCGTCCGTGTGCGCCGAGCGGATCGCCGAGGTGCTGGACACCGAGTCGTCGGTGCGGCCGCCGCTGCGCCCGGTGCGGGAGGTCGCCGAGCGCGGTGCCGTCGAGTTCCAGGGGGTCGAATTCCGCTACCCGGGCGCGGACGCCCCGGTGCTGCGGGACATCGCGTTCCGCGCCGAGGCCGGGAAGACCACCGCGATCATCGGCAGCACCGGCGCCGGCAAGACGACGCTGCTGTCGCTGGTGCCGCGGCTGTTCGACGCGACCGCCGGGCGCGTCCTGGTCGACGGCGTGGACGTGCGGGAACCCGACCCGGACGTGCTGTGGAGCCGGATCGGACTGGTGCCGCAGCGGCCGTACCTGTTCACCGGCACCGTGGCGAGCAACCTGCGCTACGGGAAACCGGACGCCACCGACGAAGAACTGTGGGAGGCGCTGGAGATCGCGCAGGCGCGGGAGTTCGTGTCGGAGATGCCCGGCGGACTGGACGCCCCGATCGCGCAGGGCGGCACGAACGTCTCCGGCGGGCAGCGGCAGCGGCTCGCGATCGCGCGGGCGCTGGTGCGCAAACCCGAGGTGTACCTGTTCGACGACTCGTTCTCGGCGCTCGACCTCGCCACCGACGCCCGGCTGCGCGCCGCGCTCGCCCCGCACACCGCGGAGGCGGCGGTGATCGTGGTGGCGCAACGGGTTTCCACGATCGTCGGCGCCGACCAGATCGTGGTGCTGGAGAACGGGGAGATCGTCGGGCTGGGCACGCACGCGGAGCTGCTGCGCGACTGCCCCACCTACCTCGAAATCGTGGAGTCCCAGCTCACCGCGGAGGAAGCGGCGTGACCAGACCAGGTTTTCCCGGCGCTCCCGCCGGGCCGGTGCAGAAGCCGAAGAGCTTCGGTGAGGGCGCCCGGCGCCTGATGGGCAGGCTGCGCCCGGAGCGGCTCACGCTCGCGTTCGTGGTCGCGTGCGGCGTCGCGAGCGTCGCGTTCACCGTGGTGGGGCCGAAGATCCTCGGTCACGCCACCGACATCATCTTCGGCGGGTTCGTCTCCAGCCGCCTGCCCGCCGGCACCACCGCCGAGCAGGCGATCGCGGCGGCGCGGGCGGAGGGCAACACCAACCTCGCCGACATGCTCGCCAGGATGGACGTGGTGCCGGGCGCCGGCATCGACTTCGCCGCACTCGGCCGCGTGCTGTCCTGGGTGCTGGTGCTGTACGTGGCCGCGTCGGTGTTCGGCTGGCTGCAGGGCCACCTGCTCAACGGCGCCGTGCAGCGCGTGGTGTACCGGCTGCGCGAGGACGTCGAGGCGAAGCTGCACCGGTTGCCGTTGCGCTACTTCGACGGGCAGCCGCGCGGGGAGCTGCTGTCCCGCGTCACCAACGACATCGACAACATCGTGCTGACGCTGCAGCAGACCCTGAGCCAGCTGCTCACGTCGCTGCTGTCGCTGATCGGCGTGCTGGTGATGATGTTCGTGGTGTCGCCGCTGCTCGCGGTGATCGCGTTGCTGGTGGTGCCCGCGTCGATCGTGCTGACCAGGGTGATCGGGAAGCGTTCGCAGAAGCTGTTCGTGGCGCAGTGGAAGCACACCGGCGCCCTCAACGCGCACATCGAGGAGGCGTTCAGCGGGCACGAGCTGGTCACGGTGTTCGGCCGCCGCCGCGAGGTGGAGCAGGAGTTCGGGCGCCGCAACGCCGACCTCTACCGGGCGGGCATGGGCGCGCAGTTCATCTCCGGGATCATCATGCCCGCGATGATGTTCCTGTCGAACCTCAGCTACGTCGTGCTGGCGGTCGTCGGCGGGCTGCGGGTCGCGACGGGGACGATGACGCTCGGCGACGTGCAGGCGTTCCTGCAGTACTCGCGCCAATTCACGCAGCCGCTGACCCAGGCCGCGTCGCTGGCGAACCTGCTGCAGTCCGGCGTCGCCTCCGCCGAGCGGGTCTTCGAGCTGCTCGACGCGGCGGAGCAGGAGCCGGACACCGCGTCCCCGGCGGTGCCGGAGCGGCGCCGGGGACGGGTGGAGTTCGAGCACGTGGACTTCTCCTACGACCCGGAACGGCCGCTCATCGAGGACCTGTCGCTGGTCGCCGAGCCGGGCCAGACGGTGGCGATCGTCGGGCCGACCGGGGCCGGCAAGACCACGCTGGTGAACCTGATCATGCGGTTCTACGAGCTGGACGCCGGGCGGATCACGCTCGACGGCGTGGACATCACCGCGATGACCCGCGACGACCTGCGCGGCCAGACCGGCATGGTGCTGCAGGACACCTGGCTGTTCAACGGCACCATCCGGGACAACATCGCCTACGGCAACCCGTCGGCGACACCGGAGCAGGTGGAGGCGGCCGCGCGGGCCGCGTTCGTCGACCGGTTCGTGCGCAGCCTGCCCGACGGCTACGACACGGTGATCGACGACGAGGGCACCAACCTCAGCGCGGGGGAGAAGCAGCTGGTGACGATCGCGCGGGCGTTCCTCGCCGACCCGTCGCTGCTGATCCTCGACGAGGCCACCAGTTCGGTCGACACCCGCACCGAGGCGCTGCTGCAGCAGGCGATGGCGGCGCTGCGCACGGACCGCACGTCGTTCGTGATCGCGCACCGCCTGTCCACGATCCGCGACGCCGACCTCATCCTGGTGATGGAGTCGGGGCGGATCGTGGAGCAGGGCACGCACGAGGAGCTGCTCGCCGCGGGCGGCGCCTACTACCGGCTGTACTCGGCGCAGTTCCGCAGCCCGGTGGAGGCGGCGACCTGACGGGCGGGGCGGCCTCGTCCCGCGACGAGGCCGCCCGCCACCGCGGCGGCGGTCACGACGGCGCCGAACGCGGTCGCGCTGGTGGCGAGACCGGTGGCGTCGCTGAGGAACCCGGCGGCGAGCGGCAGGACCGCGGCGGGCACGTAGCCGCCGACGTTCTGCGCCGCGGTCGCCTCGGCGAGCCGGTTCGCCGGGACGCTCGCGTTGATCAGGGTGAGGCCGCCGAACTGGCCCATGCCCTGACCGGCCCCGGCGAGCACCGCGGCGACCGCGAGCAGGGCAGGCGACGACGTCTGCAGTGAGACGACCAGCGCGACCATGCCTGCCGTGGTGGAGGCGGCGCCGGCGAGCAGGATCGCCCGCACCGGCAGGTCGCGCACCGCGAACTGGACGCCCGTCGCGCCGAGGAACATGACGAACGCGAGTGCGCCGGCGACGATCCGGTTGGTGGTGCCCAGCAGCTCGGTGAGGACGGACGGGCCCAGCGAGAGCACGAACGACGTGGCCGTGATGCCCGGCGCGAACACGGCGATGCCGCGCAGGACCGCGCTCCGCCCGCCGGGGTGGACCTGCGGGATCCGGATCCAGGTGCGGATCGTGCTCACCGGGCGGGGCAGCGGCAGCCGGGCGACGACGACCGCGGCGGAGACGAGCAGGACGATCTCGGCGAGGAAGATCGTCACGGTCGGCCCCGGCAGGGTTTCCGACGCGACACCGGCCAGCAGTGGCCCGAGACCCGCGCCGAGGACCATCGCGGTCGACGACGCCAGCGCCGCGGTCTTGCCCTGTCCCGGGGCGACGTCGTGCACCACGGCCATGCCCGCGGAGACGGCGGCGCCCACCGCGAGCCCGGTGAGGAACCGCGCGACCGCCAGCACGAGCACCGAACCGGCCGTCGCGAAGAGGACGCACGCCACGATGCCCAGCGCGAGCGCGGGCAGCAGGACCGGTTTGCGCCCGATCCGGTCCGAGACCACACCCGCGACCAGGAGCGCGGCGAGCAGGCCCGCGATGTAGCAGGCGAAGACGACCGTCAGGACGCCTGCGGAGAAGCCGAGTTCGCGCTGCCACAGCACGTAGAGCGGGGTCGGCGCGTTGGACAGGACGAACACGGCGAGGACCGGCCAGGCGGCGAGCCAGGCGGTGCGTTTCACGATCTCCTCCTAGTTCGATTTTTGTCGTACTAGTTGGAAGATAGTCGAACTAGTCGCTAGTACGATATTATTCGAACTGTGACGGAGGAGATGTTGCCGCAGCCGGCGCGGGAGGACCTGCGCCTGGAGGTGGTGCTGTCCGCGCTCAGCGACCCGCTGCGGCTCGGGATGGTGCGGAAGCTGCTGCTGGAGTCGCCGGGCGTGCCGCGCTCGTGCGGCTGGTTCGGGATCGATCGCCCGAAGTCGACGCTGACCCACCACTTCAAGCTGCTCCGCGAGGCCGGGGTGACGACCCAGCGGCAGTACGGGCTGGAGCGCCGCAGCGAGGTGCGCGTCGCCGACCTCGACGCGCGGTTCCCGGGCCTGCTCGACCTGGTGCGGAACTGGGAACCGCCTACAGCATCAGCTTGAACCCGAGGTGGGTGGCCTCGAAGCCGAGCCGCTCGTAGAAGCGGTGCGCGCGGGTGCGGGAGGCGTCGGAGGTGAACTGCACCAGCGCGCAGCCCCGCCGCCGGGACTCCTCGACCGCCCACTCCATCAGCCTGGCCCCGAGCCCGCCGCCGCGCTGGTCGGACCGCACCCGCACGCCCTCGACCAGCGCCCGCGTCGCGCCGCGGCGGGACAGGCCCGGGATGAACGTCAGCTGCAGCGTGCCCACCACGTCGCCGTCCCGCTCCGCGACCGCCAGCAGCTGGCCGGGATCGGCGTCGATCGCCTCGAACGCCCGCAGGTAGGCCGGGTCGCCGGGCGCCTCCCGCCGCGCGCCGAGGTCGTCGTCGGCCAGCATCGCCACGATCTCCTCGACATCGGAGCGCCGGGCACGTCTAATGTGGATCTCACTCACGACAGTCGAGTATGGCACCGGCGCCGAAGGAGGAGTCCCCTTGACCACGCTCCGCTCCAGCACCGTCGCGGACATCCTCCGGCGCAGCGCGGCGCGCTGGCCCGCTCGCGTCGCGCTGAAGTTCGCCGACCGCACCTGGACCTATGCCGAGCTCGACGCCGCCATCACCCGCGCCGCCGCGCACCTGCTCGGCCTCGGGCTGGCCAAGGGCGACCGGGTCGCCGCGTACGGCAAGAACTCCGACGCCTACCTGATCGGCTTCCTCGCGTGCGCCCGCGCCGGGCTCGTGCACGTGCCCGTCAACTACAACCTCACCGGCGGCGAGCTGGCCTACCTGGTCGAGCAGTCCGGCAGCCGCGTCGCGCTCGCCGACCCCGCCCTGGCGGGCAACCTGCCGCCGCTGGAGCAGGTGGTGCCGCTGCGCGACGCCGAGGGCGCGCTGGTCGCGCTGTCCGGCGAGGCGCCCGCGCTGGACGTCGACGTGGCCGACGGCGACCTCGTGCAGCTGCTGTACACCTCCGGCACGACGTCCCGGCCCAAGGGCGCGATGATGACCCACCGCGCGCTGGTGCACGAGTACCTCTCGTGCATCGCCGGCCTCGACCTCACCGCGGACGACGACCCGCTGCACGTCATGCCGCTCTACCACTCGGCGCAGATGCACGTGTTCCTCGTCCCGTGGCTGGCCGTCGGCGCGACGAACACGCTCCTGGAAACGCCGGATCCGACGGACATCCTGCGCCGCCTGGCCGAGGACCGGCACGGCGCGTTCTTCGCCGCGCCGACGCTGTGGGTCGCGCTGGCCAACCACCCCGACTTCGGCTCGCGGGACCTGAGCGCGCTGCGCAAGGCGTACTACGGCGCGTCGATCATGCCGGGCCCGGTGCTCGACCGCCTCCGGGAAGCCATGCCGGAGCTGGGTTTCTACAACTGCTTCGGGCAGTCCGAGATCGGCCCGCTGGCGACGATCCTGCGCCCCGAGGACCACGCCGAGCGTCCTGACTCGGCCGGCCGCCCGGTGCTGTTCGTCGAGCTGCGCGTGGTCGACGCCGAGGGCAACGACGTGGCGCCGGGCGAGTCCGGGGAATGCGTGTACCGGAGCCCTCAGCTGTGCGAGGGGTACTGGGACAAGCCCGAGGAGACGGCGGAAGCCTTCCACGGCGGCTGGTTCCACTCGGGCGACCTGGTGCGGATCGACGAGGAGGGCTACATCTACGTCGTTGACCGCATCAAGGACGTGATCAACACCGGCGGTGTGCTGGTGGCGTCCCGCGAGGTCGAGGACGCGCTCTACACGCACCCGGCGGTGGCCGAAGCCGCGGTGATCGGCGTCCCCGACGAGAAGTGGATCGAAGCGATCACCGCGGTCGTGGTGTCCAAAGAGGACGTCACGCCGGAGGATCTGATCGCCCACGTCCGGGAACGGCTGTCCGCGTTCAAGGTGCCGAAGGCCATCCGGTTCGTCCCGGACCTCCCGCGCAACGCCTCGGGCAAGATCCTCAAGCGCGAGCTGCGGGAGCAGTTCTCCTGAGCTCGTCGCCGATCAGGCTGTCCACGCTGTCGTCGCCGCCGGGAAGGGACGCGTCGCGCATCGCCTTCGCGGCGGCGGCGTCGGTGGTCTCCGGCGGCACGACCAGCAGCGTCAGGCGGCGCATGCCCGTGCCGACGAGGGTGACGGTGCCGGGGCGCTGCGACCGGAACCCGTCCAGCCGCACCGTGCGCCCGCCGGTGGCGAGCTTGGTGCCTGCGGGGTTCCAGCCGTCCAGGTGGTAGGTCGACCGCTCGACGGCGCCGAGCCGGGCCGTCAGCGCGGCGAGCAGCGCGGGCAATTCGGCGGACAGGTCGCGGGACCTGGGCCACCACGCGCCGTCGACCTGCCCGGTGGCAGGCGCCTCCGGCTTGAGCGTCATGCGCAGACCCGGCCCGGATTGCTGGGGGGTGGTGGTGGATGTGGGTGAACCCGACGTCATGTCGGCGCTCCCGTCCCCGGCCGGAAAACGGCCGGTGTGGTGCCGGGAAGTCCCGGCACCACCGACACTACACGGTCCCGGCCCGCAGCGGCGCGCCCGTTTCGTGCAGGTGCCGCAACACTTCGCGGTAGGACCGCACCAGACCGGTCTCGCTGTAGGAGATTCCGTGCGCGGCGCAGAACCGCCGCACGATGGGCTGCGCGTGCCGCAAGGCGGCCGGGGCATGCTGGGAACAGGTGGTGCTCGATCTGGTAGTTCAGCCCGCCGAGCAGGAAGTCGGTGAACCAGCCGCCGCGGACGTTGCGCGACGTCAGCACCTGCTTGCGCAGGAAGTCCGGCGACTCGCCGGTCATCGTCGGCATGCCCTTGTGGTTCGGGGCGAACGAGCATCCCATGTAGACACCCCAGAGCGCCAGGTGCACCACGACGAACAACACGGCGATGCCGGGCGACAGGACGAGGAACACGGCGGCGAGGTACCCCACGGTGTGGGCGACCATCAGCGCGCCTTCGAGGCGCCGGGCCCTGGTCTCGCCGCGCCACACCGAGCGGATGCCGGAGGCGTGCAGGTTCCTCGTGCATGCCGATCAGGCCGCCGCGCAGCGTCCCCAGCGTGTCGTCGGGGCGGCGCGTCCGGAAGATCTCAGCAACTGCCACCAGTTGTCGCCGAGGAGGCGAAGGCGGTCCGGGCGCCCGCGGCGCGGATCTCGCGCGACAGGGCGGCGTAGTCGCTGCCGGTTCCGGACGAAGTGGGCGCCGTGGCGCCGGTCAGCGGCGGCGGGCCGGGGTGGACGACGGCGCCGCGAAGCGGACGTGCCGCGCGGGGGTCACGTCGACCTCGCCCGCGGTCCGGGTGGGTTCCTCGGCCAGGGGGTGGCTGAACAGGACGGGCGCGGCCGCGTCCGGGGTACGGGTCTGACGGGTGGTCTGCATCAAGGTGAGCTCCTGAAAAGGGGTGGCCGGCGCCGTCTGGCGCGGCAGCCAGGTGGTGAGGACGTCCGGCCCGGGAAACAGCCCGTGACCGGCGGAGTCGATGGCAGCGGGGGGCGAGCGTCAGCATCGCGGCAGGTTCACCGTTCCGGTGCTCCTCGCAACCGGCGTCGACGGCGACCGAACCCGCCCGCTGCCACCCACCCTACGCGAAGTCGCGCCCGGGCGCCCCTGCGACCCGCTCAGGCCACCGAGTAGCGGCGCACCCCGTCCTCGACGAGCAGGGCCAGCTTGCCCTGGTGGACCAGCAGGTCGAGGTGCGCGGCGGTCTCCAGGACGGCCAGCATCCGGTTGAACACGTCCAGCTCGTCCAGCTTGCGCTGCCGCCGCGTCCAGCCCAGCCGCAGCGCCGACTCGTACGCGGTCGCGGCACCGTCCACAATGGTCGTCGCGATGACGTCGAGCCGCTGGGCGTGGTGGTCCAGCAGTTCGTCGACCCTGGCGTGCACGCTGTCGGACACCGGGCCGTGCGCGGGCAGCATCCGCCGGTCCGGCATGCCCCGCACCAGGCGCAGCGAGTCCAGGAAGTCGCGCAACGGCATCTCCGCCACCGCGGGCTGGAAACCGATCGACGGCGTGATGTGCGGTAGCACGTGGTCGCCGGTGAACATCAGCCCCGCCGCGCCGTCGTCGAACACGACGTGCCCGGCCGTGTGCCCCGGCGTGTGCACGACGTCGAGCTGCCTGCCGGGAAGCACGACGCGGCGGCCCGGCGTGAGCCACTCGTCGGGCTGCTCCCAGATCGACGCCTCCGTGTTGCGGCCGTGGATCTCGAACACCCGCACCAGTTCGTCGGCCACCGGATCCGCGCCGCACATGCGCAGCGACCGGATCTGCCCGATGAGCGGCACCACGTCCGGGTCCGCCGTCATGCGCAACGACGGCTCCTCCAGCGAGCCCAGCGCGATCCGCCCGCCGAACTCCCGCCGCAGCGCGACCGCCTGCGTGTAGTGGTCGCGGTGCACGTGGGTGACCAGGAACTGGCTCACGTCACCGAGTTCGGCGCCCAGCCCCTTGAGCGCGGCGGCGAGTTGCTCGCGCGCCTCGTCCAGCGCCCAGCCGGAATCGATGAGCACCAGCTCGGAACCCTCGGTGAGGGCGTAGACGTTGACGGCCCGCAGCCCGTCGTTGGGCAGCGGCAACGGGATCCGGTGCACGCCCGGTGCCACGGTGTACAGGCCGGGCTCGCTCCACTCGGCGCTGCCTTCCGGAGTTGCTTCCACGAGACCTCATCGTCCTTTCCGACCGGGAAATTTCACTTTGGAACTTCCCGGGTGGAAAGTCCACCTGCCGTGGTTGAGACCCACGTCACCCCGGGCGCAGCGCGGTGTCCAGGGTCAGCGCCGCGGCGATCACCAGGCTCGCCAGCGGATCCGTGAGCTGCGCGAACACCTCCACGACGTAGTCGCGGCCGTCCCCCTCCGCCGAGCGCGCCACTTCCCGGCCGGCGGCGTCGGTGATGCTGAACTCACGCGGCCGCCGGTGCTCCAGCACCCCGGCCGGGCGGCCGTGGGCCGACAGCGTGAACCGGTCCGGCCCGTCGGGCGCGATCCCGCCGATCGGCGTGCCGTCCGCGCGCGTCACCAGAAAGCGCGAGTCGTGTGCCCGCACTTTCAGCACGACACTTCCGCCGGAGTCGCGGACGGCGAAACAGTTCGGGCGGAAGCGGGCGGATCCGGTGAGCGCCCACAACGTTTTCCGGAACGCGCCGTGATCGGTTTCCGCGACGGTTCCCAGCGGTCGCCCGTGCTGGTCCCGCACGCCGGGCCCTGCCGCCCCGGCACGGTGGCTGACCACCAGGAAGGGCTCGGTGAACAGGGTGCCACCGCCCGCGTGCCGCGAACCGCTCGTCATGCCCGTCAAGGTTAGCCAGCGGAAATCAAGAACGGGAGACGACCGGGGAATTGCGGAGAAATGTCCGGTTGACCGGATTTTCCGACATCGACACCTTTCCGCTATTCCTCCCGGCGCCATTTTCCGGGCCGCCCGCGGGGCCGGGGGCGCGACCGGCCGGGCGGCCTTGGAGAATCGGGGTGTGAGCGAACACGTCTGGCCACCCGGTGCGGCCACCGCGGTGGGATCGATGCCCGGCGCCGACCCGGCGGAGGCGGCCGCCGTCGTCTTCGGCGAGCTGCCCGACTTCCCGCACCTGCCGGAGCTGCCTGCCCGCGGCGTCGGGGCGGACCTGATCGGCCGGACCGCCGCGATGCTGGTGGACCTCGCGATCGAGGTCGTGCCCAGCGGTTACCGGGTCGCGGCGCGCCCGGGGCACGACCACCGGCGCGCGGTGGACCTGCTGCGCTGGGACCTCGACGCGGTCACCGAGGCGGGTGCCGCGCCCGTGATCAAGACGCAGCTGGCCGGGCCGTGGGCGCTGGCCGCCGGCATCGAGCTGCCGCGCGGGCACCGCGTGCTCACCGACCGCGGCGCGGTGCGCGAGTTCACCGAATCGGCGCTGGAGGGGCTCGCCGCGCACGTCGGCGAGCTCAAGGCGCGCACCGGCGCGGAGGTCGTGGTCCAGTTCGACGAGCCGACCCTGCCCGCCGTGCTCGCCGGTTCGCTGCCGACCCCGTCGGGCTACGGCACCGTCCCTGCGGTCCCTGAACCGGAGGCGCGGGAACTGCTGAGCCGCGTGATCGAGCGGGCCGGCGAGCTGACCGGGCAGCCGGTCGTCGTGCACTGCTGCGCCGCGCGGCCGCCGGTCGGCCTCCTGCACGCCGCGGGCGCGGGTGCGCTGGCGATCGACGCGACGCTGCTCGGCGGAGCGCCCTCGACCCTGCTCGACGAGCTGGGGGAGGCCTGGGACAGCGGGACCGTGCTGTTCCTCGGCCTGGTGCCTGCGCTGGAACCGGCCCGGCGACCCGCGTTGCGGGAGCTGGCGCAGCCCGCGCTGGCGCTGGCCGACCGGCTCGGGTTCAACCGCTCGACGCTGGCCGAGCGCGCGGTGCCGACGCCGACGTGCGGCTTCGCCGGGGCGACCGCGGACTGGGTGCGCCGCGCCCTGAAGCTGACCACGGATCTGGGCAAAGCGTTCGTGGAGCCGCCGGAAGGCTGGTAGGACCTACCCGATGCGATGGTTTCGACGACGGCGTCCAGAGGACGAGCTGCCCGACCCGCGCACGGCGTGGCCGGAGCAGGCGGTGCCGGACGACCCGGTGGCCGCCGCGGAGCGCTTCTGGCGCCGCTGGCCGGAGATGCTGCCGGAGATCAGCGCGGCGCTGGGCGACCGCGAGCCGCAGCGCGTCGAGGGCGAGCTGGCCGCTGCCGTCGCCGAGCTGCACCCGGACCTGCACGTGTCACTCGAACGAGGGCAGCGGGCCATCTACGCGCTCGTGGTGAGCGGCCAGGAGGACCCGGCGCTGCGGCCGTTCACCGACGCGTGGAAGGCCGCCGCGCCGCCCGAGGACGCGATCTGGGAGTACCACGACTCGGTGCCGCCGGTGCCCGATCCGACGGGCGTGACGGTGAACCTCGGGACGCGGTCGGTCGCGCTGGCCGACGTCCGGGTCGCCGCGCAGGTGGACGAGGCCGAGGGGGTGGTCGACGTCGCGGTCCACCACCCGCTGCTGGGTGAACTCGACCCGGCCGCGCGGTCGGCGATGACGTTCCTGCCGCTGGACGCAACGCTCGGCGAACGCCTCGCGGCGGAACGGTTACGCAGGGTGGAGACGGCCGAGGCCGAGCCCGCCGGCGCCATCACGCTCCTCGAACTGCGTGACCTGGTCCGTGGTCTGGACGAGGAACGCCCGGAAACTGTCGGTGGTGCTGACTAAGCTGACGGACTGTGAGTGAGACTCCAGCCGCACAGGACGTCACCGAGGTCCCCGCCGAGGTCCGCGATCGCCACGGCGCGCTCGCGGAAGAGGTGCGCGGGCACCAGTTCCGGTACTACGTGCTGGACTCGCCGGTCATCAGCGACGGCGAGTTCGACGCGCTGCTCAAGGAGCTGGAGCGGCTGGAGTCGGAGTACCCGGGCCTGGCGACGCCGGATTCGCCGACCCAGAACGTCGGCGGCACGTTCTCCACCGACTTCGTCGCGGTCGACCACCTCGAACGCATGATGAGCCTGGACAACGTCTTCGACGAGGAGGAGTTGCGGGCGTGGGTCGACCGGGTGGAGCGCGAGGTCGGCGGGTCCACCCAGTACCTGTGCGAGCTCAAGATCGACGGGCTGGCCATCAACCTGCTGTACGAGAGGGGGCGGCTGGTCCGCGGGCTCACCCGCGGCGACGGGCGGACGGGTGAGGACGTCACGCTCAACGTCCGCACGCTCGAGCAGGTGCCGGAGACGCTGACCGGAACCGACGAGTACCCGGTGCCCGACCTGGTCGAGGTGCGCGGCGAGGTGTTCTTCCGGGTCGAGGACTTCGCGGAGCTCAACGCCCGGCTGGTCGAGGCTGGCAAGCCGCCGTTCGCGAACCCGCGCAACACCGCGGCCGGGTCGTTGCGGCAGAAGGACCCGAAGGTCACCCGCAGCCGCAAGCTGCGGCTGATCTGCCACGGGCTCGGCAAGCGCGAGGGGTTCGAGCCTGCCCGGCAGTCGGAGGCCTACGAGGCACTGGCGGCGTGGGGGCTGCCGGTGTCCAGCCACACGAAGGTCGTCGAGAAGGCGTCCGAGCTGCTGGACCACATCCGGTACTGGGGCGAGCACCGGCACGACGCCGAGCACGAGATCGACGGCATCGTGGTGAAGGTCGACCAGGTGTCGCTGCAGCGGCGGCTGGGCAGCACGTCCCGCGCGCCGCGCTGGGCCATCGCCTACAAGTACCCGCCGGAGGAGGCGACCACCCGGCTGCTCGACATCCAGGTCAACGTCGGCCGCACCGGGCGGGTCACGCCGTTCGCGGTGATGGAGCCGGTGAAGGTGGCCGGGTCGACGGTGGCGATGGCGACGCTGCACAACGCGCAGGAGGTCAAGCGCAAGGGCGTGCTGATCGGCGACCGCGTGGTGATCCGCAAGGCGGGCGACGTGATCCCCGAGGTGCTCGGCCCGGTGGTCGACGTGCGCACCGGCGACGAGCGCGAGTTCATCATGCCCACGTTCTGCCCGGAGTGCGGCACCAAGCTGGCGCACCAGAAGGAGGGCGACGTCGACATCCGCTGCCCCAACGCGCGGTCGTGTCCCGCGCAGCTGCGGGAGCGGTTGTTCCACCTGGCCGGGCGTGGCGCGTTCGACATCGAAATGCTCGGCTACGAGGCGGCGACGGCGCTGCTGGAGTCCGGGGTGGTCGTCGACGAGGGCGACATCTTCGACCTGGACGAGGAGAAGCTGGGGCGGGTCGAGCTGTTCCGCACCAAGGCGGGGGAGCTGTCCGCGAACGGGCGGAAGCTGCTGGCCAACCTGGACAGCGCGAAGGACCGTCCACTGTGGCGGGTGCTGGTGGCGTTGTCGATCCGGCACGTCGGCCCGACCGCGGCGCAGGCGCTGGCCCGGGAGTTCGGCTCGCTGGAAGCGATCGAGAACGCCGACGAGGCCGCGATGGCCGATGTGGATGGTGTCGGCCCGACGATCGCCGGGGCGCTGCGGGAGTGGTTCGCCGTCGACTGGCACCGCGAGGTGGTGGAGAAGTGGCGCCGCGCCGGGGTCCGGATGGCGGAGGAACGCGACGAGTCGGTGCCGCGCACGCTGGAAGGCCTGTCGATCGTGGTGACCGGTTCGCTGAACACGTTCTCGCGCGACGAGGCCAAGGAGGCGATCATGTCGCGCGGCGGCAAGGCCGCGGGCTCGGTGTCGAAGAAGACGGCGTTTGTCGTGGTCGGCGACGCGCCGGGCTCCAAGTACGACAAGGCGGTGCAGCTGAAGGTCCCGATCCTCGACGAGGGCGGTTTCCAGGTGCTGCTGGACCGCGGCCCCGAGGCCGCCGCCGAGGTGGCACTGCCGACGGAGGAGCCGGCTGGTGAGTGAGGTGTCGGCTCGCGCGCCGCGGCCGGAGGGGTGGGTCCGCTGTGGTGGCGGGGCTGACGGAGGAGCCGACCGGTGAGTGAGGTGTCCGTTCGCGCGCGGCGGCGGGAGGGTGCCGCTGTGGTGGCGGGGCCGACCGGCGCGTGCGTGGTGTGGCG
>NZ_AFWY03000065.1:0-40766 GCF_000231075.2 Amycolatopsis sp. ATCC 39116
GCCGACCGGCCGCTGGCGACCGGCCGCGGGCGACCGGCCGCGGGCGGCTGGCCGGGAGGCGACTTCTCCCCCTGCGGAGGAGATACCGCTCCTGGGGCGGCACCCCCTCCTGGGCGCCGAGTCCGATTGCCGCGCATCCCGGCCGTCACCGCAGCGGGCGATGGCCGCGGCAGCACCGTGCCGGGCGTGCGGCTCAGGCGTCGCCGCCTTCGAGGAATGCCCTGCCTCTCGGCGAGAGGCGATAACCCACCTCCAGGCTTTCCGTCAGGCCGAGTTCCTTCAGGCGCCGCACACGGCGTTTGAACACGTCGCGCGCCAGGCCGACCCGCTCGGCCAGCTCCACGGCCCGCACGCCCTCGTTGTCGGCGATCAGCCTCAGGAACGCGCCGGTCCACGGGACCTCCGCCACCCGGTCCATCCGCCACAGCGCGGCGCCGATCGCGGCGCGGTCGTCGTCCGTCAGGTCGGCGGTTTCCCGCAGGGCGATCCGCGGGTCCGGGCCCGCCACGCGCAGTCCGATCCGGTACAGCCGTCCCGAACCGCGGTCGGGCATCTGCGCCGCCGACTCGTAGCCCGCGGCCCTGGCGTCCTCGTCGGTCACCGTCGCGACCTCGTCCACCGAGGTCACCTCGACCACCCCGGCCGCGGTGCGCATCCGGGAGCCGGGGCGCACGCGGGGCGCGTCCCACCTGCGGAAGGCCACCGTGACGCGGCCCGCCGCCAGTCCCTCGATCGCCGCGCGGTCGAAGAGCATGCCCCAGTCTCGCACGCAAAACCGCTTGCGCCCATGCCCGAAGATCACCCACATGAGCAATGAGATCCGTGCCCGGTACGACGACGACACGATCGTCGTGTACCAGGCCTACTCCCCCGAGATCGCCGAGCCCGCCCTGCGCGCCGGCACGTTCGTGCCGCCGTTCAAGCGCGGCCGCATGACCTGGATCAAACCGTCGTTCCTCTGGATGGCCTACCGCAGCGGCTGGGCCCGCAAACCCGGCCAGGAACGGGTCCTCGCGGTGACCATCACCCGCGCCGGCTTCGAATGGGCGCTGGCACACTCGTGCCTGTCCGCGTTCGACCCGGGCCACCACCCCAGCGACGACGCGTGGCGACGGCAACTCGCCACCAGCCCGGTGCGCATCCAGTGGGACCCGGACAAGAACCTGCACCTGCGCCCGCTCCCGCGACGCGCCATCCAGATCGGCCTTGCCGGCGAGGCCTCCGACCGCTACGTCGGCGAGTGGATCACCGGCCTGACCGACGAGACGGAACGCGCCCACGAGATCGAAGCGCTGGTGCGCGACCGCCGCCTGGACGAGGCCCGCGCACTCCTCCCGGAGGAGCGCCCCTACCCGGTCGACGCGGACCTGGCCGCCCGCATCGGCGCCGCCTAAGGGCCCACCCGCGCCACGGCATCGGCGGCGCAGGAACACCCGCGCGCACCAGCACGACAGGGACGTTCCTCGACCAGCCCGCGCGGAACTAGTCGCCCGCATCGGCGCCGGCTAGCGGGCCAGCACCCGCGCCACCACCGACTCCAGCACCGCATCCGCGCCCGCCACGGCGACCGGCGAGCGCCAGGCGACGAAGCCGTCCGGGCGCACCAGCAAGGCCCCGCCCTTCTCGATGCCGATCGTCGACAACCAGTCCGCGTCCGGCAGCACCGCCGCGCCCATCGGGACGTCCAGCCGGGCGGCGGCCTTCTCCGCGGCCTCGCGCCAGGACACCTCGCCCGCGAACACCGTGAACCCGGATCCCACCAGGTCCAGAGTGGACACCCCGGGCGAGACCCACCGGTGCGGCAACCGGGATCCCGGGGCGCCATCCAGTGCGGCCGCCAAATCCTCTGTGGACGGTGGCCGCACGACCGCGTCGATGACCGCCGTCGAGTCGTACCGGTAGCCCATCGTCACCAGCGGCGCGTTCCACGCCCCGACGGCCTCCCGCTCCGCCACCGCGGCCGGGTCCCAGTGCAGCCGCGGGTTCTCCCAGCGCAGCACGGCCTGCCGCGTCACGAACTCGGCCACCGCGTGCCGCTCGTCGTGGTAGGTGTCCAGCAGTCCGTCACCGGCCTGGCCTGCCAGCACCAGCGCCAGCTTCCACGCCAGGTTGTGCGCGTCGGCCATCCCCGTGTTGAGCCCGAACGCCCCGAGCGGCGAGACCGACCGGGCGGCGTCCCCTGCCAGGAACGCCCGCCCCGCGCGGAACTCCTCGGCCATCCGCAGCGTCGCGCGCCACCACTTCGCGGCGATCACCCGCACCGGCACGTCCGCGCCGAGCGCCGTCCGGATGAGTTCCTCGGGGCTCCCGGGCGCGCCGGTGTGCAGGACCCACCGCCGTTCGCCGACGCTGAGCAGCATCCCCCGCACGTCCGGGTGCCCGATCTCCACCATCGTCGGCAGCGCGCCGAAGAACCCGGTGAGATCCGCCTCGAACAGGATGTTCAGCACCGGCTCCCCCACCTCGCCGGGACCGGTCGTGCCGATCCCGAGCGCAGGCCGCACGGCGGTCTTCACCCCGTCCGCCCCGATGAGGTACCGCGTCCGCAGGACCCGCCCGTCGGACAGCTCCACCGACACCCCGTCCGCGTCCTGCGAAACCCCGGCGACGGCCACGCCGAATTCCACTGTCGCGCCCCGCTCGCGCGCGGCGGGCAGGAGCGCCGCGTCCAGCCGGTCCTGCGGGTAGTGGCCGACGGGCTGCTCCGGCGAGATCTCCGGCTGCGTGAACGGCGTCCGCCGCGGCGCGTTCGCCCGGTCGATCTCAGCGACCGTGCGCGCGTCCGCCTTCCACATCTCGGTCGACCGGACCGCGACGGCGTCGAGTTCCGCCGTCAGGCCGGCCTCGCGGAAGAACTCCAGCGTGCGCGGGCTGAGACCGAGCGCCCGCGGGTGCTCCGACAGACCCGCGCGGCGCTCCACCACGTGCGCGCGCACCCCGTGGTGCGCCAGGAACACCGCGGCGGCCAGGCCGACCGACCCACCACCGGCGATCACCACATCCGACATGAGCTTCCTCCTCCCAGTCGGGAACACTGTTCCCGTTCTTGGGAACACTGTACCCGAGAAGTACGCTGTGCCCATGCCGCCCGCGAAGAAGCCGCCGACGATGGTCTGGATGCGCGACCGGACCACGAAGACGCGGCCGGTCGTCACCGAGGAGAAGATCGTCCGGACGGCCATCGCGATCGCCGACGCCGAGGGACTGGACGCGCTGTCCATGCGGCGGCTGGCGGCGGAAATGGGCACCGGCACCACGTCGCTCTACCGGCACGTGGCCGGCAAGGACGAGCTGTTCGAGCTGATGGTCGACACGATCATCGGCGAGGAGCCGCTGCCCGAACCCGGCGACGACTGGCGCGCCGAGCTGGCCCAGCTGGCCCGCCGCCAGCGGGCCGTCATGCTGCTGCACCCCTGGCTCGCCCAGCAGGCGGCCCGCCACCCGACGCTCGGGCCGAACGTGATCGCGCGCGCCGACCACCACCTCGGCATCGTCTCCAGGATGACCGGCGACCCGACGCTCGCGACGATGGTGGTGGACACGATCAACACCCACGTGCTGGGAGCGGTGTCCGCCGAGCTGGCCGAGCTGGAGGTCCAGCGCCGCACCGGCATGACCGAAGACGAGTGGCGGAACTGGGTGGGCGCCTACGTCCGGCAGGTCGTCGAGTCCGGCCGGTACCCGCACTTCAACCGGCGGGTGCTGGAAGCCGACGACGTCGATCCCGCCACCCGCTTCGAATTCGGCCTGGAATGCCTGCTCACCGGGATCGAAGCGGCCCTGCGCGGGTGAACTCCCGGACGGTCAGCCCGCGGCCAGCGCCTCGTCGACGGTTCCGTAGAGGTCGAGCACCTTGTCCAGCGCGGTGAGCGCGAAGATCCGGGCCAGCGAGCCCGGTGCGACGATCCGCAGCACGACGCCCGACGTGAGCGCGGCGGTGATCGCGGCCAGCCCGGACGATCCGAGGAACGCGACCCCGCTCAGGTCGACCACGACCACGCGCGGCCGTCGCGCCATCAAGCGGCGGAACGCGGCCTCCAGCCTGCCCGCGGTGGCCAGGTCGAGTTCGCCGCCGACCGCGAGCACGGCGACGTCGCGACTCGGCCAGCGGACCGAGACGTGCAGCGGTGTGGATGTGCTGAGTCCGGCGGATTCCTCCGGAACACGCGGAGCCCGTGACATGACGCGCTCGCCTACCCTTCGGCGACAGCATTCTGCGGCTGCGCTCTGAACCGCGTCCAACCCAGCGTAGTCGACGCGCCTCCGGCAGTACCACCGCCGGGCGCGACGGACCCTGTCCCGGCCGCCGCGGCGCGGTACGCTCGGATGCGATGAGACGGTCCGGAATCGTCGTGGACGCGCGCGGCCTCGGCTGCCACGACCACCTGTGCTGGGGCTACGAGGACCCGGCCGAGTTCCGGTCCCGGGTTCGGGAGTTCCTGGCCGAGGGTCTGGCCCTGGGTCACCGGGTCTGCTACGCCGGGACCGGCCCGGTGTCGCGCCTGGCCACGGATCTGGACGGCATCGTGGACGGCGGCGAGGCCCGCCGCCGCGGCGATCTGCGGGTGGTTTCGCTCGACGACCTCGGCGCGCTCGGCGATCCGCACGTGCGCTTGCGGATCTACGCGAAGGCCACCGAGGCGGCGCTGGCCGACGGTTACCGGGGCCTGCGGGTGGCGGCCGACGTCACCGGGCTGTTGCGGTCACCCACGCGGTTGAATTCGCTGGCGCGGTTCGAGCACCTCGCGGACGGCTACTCCGCGGTGCACCCGTTTTCCGCGCTGTGCGGCTACGACCGCCGGAAGCTGGACCGGCCCACCCTGGCGCTGCTGTCCGCGCTCCACCCGAGCGCCAACGAAAACGGCGCGGGTTTCCGGTTGCACGCCTCGGCCCGCGGCGGCTGCTGCGCGAGCCTCGGCGGCGAACTCGACCTCGCTTCGGCCGAGTTGTTCCCCCGCGCACTCGGCCACGTCGACCCCCGGCCGGTCGGCGGCCGGCTGGTGCTCGACGCGGCCACCCTGGACTTCATCGACCACCGCAACCTGCTGACGCTGGCCGAGCACGCCAGGCGGCACGCGGCCGAGGTGGTTCTGCGCGCTCCCCGCCCGGGACCGGCGAGCGTCGTGGAGGTCCTGAAACTCGAGGACATCCACGTGGAGGCGCCGCGATGAGCACCGGATTCGTGCACGAGGCCTTGTTCTACGGCTCACCGGAGGAGTACCTGGCCGGGCTGGTGCCGTTCCTGACCGACGGCCTGGCGGCGGGCGATCCGGTGGCGGCCGCCGTGCCGGAGCCCAACCTGTCGCTGCTGCGCGAGGCGCTCGGCGACGACGCGAGCCGCGTGCACCTGCTCGACATGGGCGTCGCGGGCCGCAACCCGGGCCGGATCATCCCGCAGGTGCTGCGGGGCTTCGCCGACCGGCACCGCGACGCCGCCCGCGTGCGCATCATCGGCGAGCCCATCTGGGACGGGCGGTCCGCCGTCGAGTACCCGGCCTGCGCTCAGCACGAGGCTCTCATCAACCCGGCCTTCGCGGGCCGCGACGTGACGATCGTGTGCCCGTACGACACCAAGGCGCTCGACCCGGTCGCGATCGCCGACGCCCACGTGACGCACCCACTGGTCACCGAGGGTGGCGTGCGGCGCGGCAGCGACACCTACGCGTGGGACGATCTCGTCGCCCGGTACAACGACGAGCTGAAACCGGCCGTGGGCGCGGTGACGTTCCGCGTCCAGGTGCCCGACGACCTGTCCGTGGCGCGCCGGTCCGTCGCCGCGTACGCGCTGGAGTTCGGGCTGGGCGAAGCGCGCACCGAGGACCTGAAGCTGATCGTCACCGAGCTGGCGACGAACAGCCTGCTGCACGCCGGCACCGCGTGCGAGCTGAGCCTGTGGCGCGAGGGCGCGGAACTGGTCTGCTCGGTCATCGACGGCGGGCGGCTGACCGACCCGCTCGCCGGACGGCGTCCGCCCGAACGGGGTCAGCTGTCCGGGCGCGGCCTGCTGCTCGTCAACGACCTGGCCGACCTGGTCCGCACACACCGCGCGCCGCACGGCACGACCATCCGGGTTCGCATGCGGCTGGCCGGAAAGCCCTTGTGACAGAAGGGGCCGGGATGTCCACTTCGGAACCGATCCGGCCCCCACGGCGATCACCCACCCGGTATGTTCGGCGGGTCATGACGAAACCCGACCAGCCGTTCCTCCTCGACACCCTGCGCGCCGAGATCCACGGCATCGGGGTCCTCGCCGCTCCGGCCGATCCGGACCTCCCGGTGCCCGCGTGTCCGGGGTGGACGGCGGGCGCGCTGGTCCGTCACCTCGGCGGGGTGGCGCACCGCGTGACCGACTGGGTGGACAGCCAGACGCTGCCGCTGGAGTGGGAACAGGAGCCGCCCGCGGGGCAGGACGTGCTGAGCTGGTTTCGGGCCGCGGCCGACGGGCTGTTCCGCAGCCTCGCCAGCCGCCCGCCGAGCTTCCCCTGCCAGACCTGGTTCCCCGCCGACCGGACCTACGGGTTCTGGCGCCGCCGGATGGCCCACGAGTTCACCGTGCACCGCGTCGACCTGGAGCAGGCGCTGGGACTGCCGCCGGTGGTGGATCCGGCGCTGGCCGCCGACGGGGTGGACGAGGTGCTGACGGTGTGGCTGGCGGAGGGCAACCGGCCGGCGCCCGAGGACACGGTGTCGGTGGACGCCTCGGGCGAGGTGTTCGAGGTGCGGTGCGCCGGTCGCGTGTGGACGGTGCGGATGCCCTCGGGGACCGGAAATCCCTTGGTGCGACCGGAACCGGCGGCGAGCGCGGACGGGCGGGTGTCCGGCGCGCCGGCGGACGTGTACCTGTGGCTGTGGGGGCGCGGGCCGGCCGACCCGCTGACGGTGACCGGGGACGTCTCCGGACTGCGTGCGGCGCTGGCGGCTGTCACCCGCTACGCGGCGTGAGATTGGGCACGACAGCCGCGGGATCAGGTCGCGAGGGCCCAGAATGGGTGGGTTGCGCACCAACCCAGGGAGGGCCGATGCAGGAGCCGTTGTTCGGCTCGGTCGACGAGGTCGTCGAGCGCCTGGCCGGCGCGGGCTACCTGGCGTCCACCGCCGTCGCCACCACCGTCTTCCTCGCCGACCGCCTCGGCAAGCCGCTGCTGGTCGAGGGCCCGGCCGGGGTCGGCAAGACCGAGCTGGCGCGGGCGCTGGCGCAGGCCACCGGCAGCGAGCTGGTCCGGTTGCAGTGCTACGAGGGCATCGACGAGGCCCGCGCGCTCTACGAGTGGAACCACGCCAAACAGCTGCTGCGCATCACCGCGGGCCGCGACGAGGGCTGGGAACAGGCCCGCGACGAGGTGTTCAGCGAGGAGTTCCTGCTCCCCCGCCCGCTGCTCAAGGCGATCCGCAACCCGGACCCCACGGTCCTGCTGATCGACGAGACCGACAAGGCCGACGTCGAGATGGAAGGCCTGCTGCTGGAGGTCCTCGGCGACTTCCAGGTGACCGTGCCGGAGCTGGGCACGATCACCGCGCAGCGTCGCCCGTTCGTGTTGCTCACCTCGAACGCGACCCGTGAGCTGTCGGAGGCGCTCAAGCGGCGCTGCCTGTTCCTGCACCTGGACTTCCCCACGCCGGAGCTGGAGCGCGACATCGTCACGCTCAAGGTCCCCGGGCTGGACGCGCGCCTGGCGGACTCGGTGGTGCGGGTCGTGGCCGCGCTGCGGACGATGGAACTGCGCAAGGCGCCCTCCATCGCCGAGACCGTCGACTGGGCGCGCACGCTGCTCGCGCTGGGCGCCGACACGCTCGACGAGCAGGTGGTCGAGACCAGCCTCGGCGTGATCCTGAAGTACCAGAGCGATCACCGGAAGGCCGCGGCCGAGCTGCGGCTCGACTCGCTGCTGTCATGACCTCCCCGGCGCTGGCGCGGCGGCTGGTCGAGTTCGTCGGCTCGCTGCGCGAGCACGGCATCCCGGTCGGTCCCGGCGAAACGGTCGACGCGGCCGCGGCCGTGGACGTGCTCGGGCTGGCCGACCGCGAGCAGCTGCGGGCCGCGCTGGCGGCGACCGTGCTGCGCCGCTCGGGGCAGCGGGGCACCTTCGACGCGTTGTTCGACCTGTACTTCCCGGTCGCGGTCGGCGCCGCGGAGACGGCCGGGGACGCGCCCGCGAACGCGGCGGAGCTGCGGGAAGCGCTGGTCGCCGCGCTCGCCGAGGGCGACGGGGAACGCCTGCGGGCGCTCGCTTCGGCCGCGGTCGACCAGTTCGGCCGGTACGGCTCGTTCGGCGAAGGCGGGTCCGGCGGGGGCGGAGCGAACGGGATGCGCGGCTGGTCGGCCTACCAGGCGCTGGACCGGGTGCGGCCGGACGCGCTGCTGAACCGGGTTCTCGCCGCGATCCGCACGGACGACAGCGCGTTCGGCGACGCCGTCGCCCGCAGCGAGGCGCAATCCCGGATCACCACCTACCGCGAGGCCGTGCAGGCCGAAGCCCGCCGCCGCACCGCCGAGCTGCGCGGGCGTGAGCGGATCGCGCAGTACGCGGTGCCGCCGCAGACCGACCTGGTCAGCTTCACCAACGCCACCCGCGCCCAGCTCGCCGAGCTGCGGCGCACGATCCAGCCGTTGTCCCGCAAGCTCGCCACCCGGCTGGCAACGCGCCGCCGCCGTGCCCGGCGCGGGCAGATCGACCTGCGCCGCACGCTGCGCCGGTCGCTGGCCACCGGCGGGGTGCCGATGCGGCCGGCGATGCGCGACCGCCGTCCCGGCCGCCCGGAACTGGTGCTGCTGTGCGACATGTCCGGGTCGGTGGCCGGGTTCGCGCAGTTCACGCTGCTGCTGGTGCAGGCGCTGTCGGACCAGTTCAGCAAGATCCGCACGTTCGCGTTCGTCGAGCTGACCGACGAGATCACCGGCCTGGTCACCGCGGGCGCGGCGGACCCGGAGGGGCTCGCGCGGCGCATCCTGACTCAGGCGAAGCTCACCCGCTGGGGCATGAGCAGCGACTACGGCGGTTCGCTGGCGAGCTTCGTGGACGGGTGGCCGGACGCGGTCGGGCCGCGCACCTCGGTCCTGATCCTCGGCGACGGCCGCACCAACGGCGGCGACCCGAACCTGGACGCGGTGCGCCGGATCGCGGAGCGGGCCAAGCACGTCCACTGGCTCAACCCGGAGGCGCGATCGGCTTGGGGCACGGGCGATTCCGCCGCCCTGCGGTACGCGCGCGTGGTGCCGATGCACGAGTGCCGCAACCTGCGCCAGCTCACCCAGCTGGTGACCGAACTGCTGCCCGGCTGACGGTAACGAAGCCGTCTCGCGGGGAGTGATTTTCCCGCTGCTGTGTGTAAGTGGTCGAGACCAGGGCATCCCGTGGTCATGGCGGGGAGCACGGTCGGCAGGCGGGCGTTCCTCACCGCGGCCCTGGCGGGCGCGGCGAGCGTCGCCTGCAGCAGCGGTGGTGAGGGTTTCTTTCCCAGGCAGGCGCTTTCCGGGCGGCCGGCGCCGCTGGATGCGCCCGCGGCGGGGTTGCGCGGATTTCCGGCGCAGGTCGCCGCGCACAGCGTGGTCGAAGACCACCTGCTGGTCGGTTACTGCGGCGCGCCGGGCAGCCCGGCGCTGGGGCGGATGACCGGTGATCTGCAGGAGGCGTCCGCGCAGCTGCGCGAGCTGATCGGCACCTACCCGCGGACCCGGCCGGTGGTCCCGGTGGTCGAGCTGATCGCGACGACGGTGAACCCGACGCCGGGCCCGGACGGCATGTACCGCAGCCGGGCGAACGACAACACGATCCAGCGCTACCTCGACGCGGCGCGGGCGCTCGACGGGCAGCTGCTGCTCAACATCCAGCCGGGGCGCGCGGACTTCCTGCCCGAGGTCAAGGCGTTCGAGCGCTGGCTGACCGAGCCGGACGTCGGTGTCGCGCTGGACCCGGAGTGGGCGGTGGAACCGGGCGTCGTGCCGGGCGAGGAGTTCGGCGTGACGACCGGCGAGGAACTGGACGGCGTGGCCGCCTACCTCGCTTCGCTGGTGGCGCGGCACCGGCTGCCGGAGAAGATCATGGTCTACCACCAGGTGGCGGTGACGGTCGTGCGGGACATCGCCGGGCTGAAGCGGCACAACGGGGTCGCGGTGATCAACGTGGTGGACGGCATCGGCAGCGCCGAGGCGAAGAAGGCCACCTGGGACCAGGTGATGAAGCGCAAACCGCCGCACGTCAAGGCCGGGTTCAAGCTCTTCTACCAGGAGGACACCCGCGGCGGGCAACCGCTGATGACGCCCGAGCAGGTGGTCGGGCTGCAGCCGGAACCGGTCTACGTGGTGTACGAATAGGGCCCCCGAGCGCGGGGCAGTTGGGAGTCCGCACTCGGGGGCCACTCGCCTGCCACAACGCTCCGAGGGGGAGTTCGAGCGCGGGCAAGACGGCGGTGCCGGAGGTGTCGCGCCCACCCTCCGCGCGGGCCTTATCAGTGAATCGAGGCGAAAGCAGGGCGTGTTACTGGCAGGTCTTCAACAATTTCAGGGAATCCAGGAGATGTCGTCGGGGTCGCCGCCGATGAGGGTCTGCCGGGTGTCCTGTGAGCTGGCTCGCATGCCCCACGACGCTAGCGATTGTTGAACGATCCGTCAACCCGGTTGCTCGATTGTTCAACGATCCTCTATTCTGTGGCGCACCACACCGTTCTCGGAAAGGTGCCAGCGATGACCGCGTCCACCCTCAGCCACCGCGACGTCGAGTTCCTGAAAGCGGTTGCCGACGGCCGCGTGGAACTGACCGCGAGCAGCGAGCCGCACGTGTACGTCGACGGACTCTCCTGCTGCGACCAGTTCGGCGCGCGACTGCTGATCCACGCCGGCCTGGTCCGCCGCGTCCCCGGCACCGGCTCCCGCATCCCCGCCAAACTCACCGATGCCGGCCGCGACGCGATCAGGTGACCCGTTGAGCGCTTAGGCGGCCGCCCGCCGCGTCCACTGTGGACGGCTGCGGTACAGCACGGCCACGAACGCGGGCACGCCGATGATCGACGTGACCACGCCGACCGGCACCTCCTGCGGGTCGAGCACCGTGCGCGCCAGCGTGTCGACCCATACCAGGAACACCGCGCCGGCCACGGCGGTCACCGGCAGCAGACGTCCGTGGCCGGGGCCGACCAGTGCGCGGGCCGCGTGCGGGAGCACCAGCCCGACGAATCCGACCGCCCCGCAGGCGCTCACCAGCGCGGCCGTCAGCAGCGCGGTGACGCACATCAGCACGATCCGCGTGCGCGTCAGCGCGACCCCGAGCGCCGCGGCGAGGTCCTGGCCGTAGGCGAGCACGTCGAGCGTCCGGGCGTGGCCGAAGCACACCAGCAGCGCGACGACCAGCACCGCGGCGCACACGCCGACCTCGGACCACGACGCGCTGCTGAACGACCCGAGCAGCCAGAACAACACGCCCCGCGTCGTTTCCGCGTCCCCGGCCGTCAGCACGACGAACGAGGTCAGCGCGGAGAACAGCTGCATCGCCGCGACCCCGGACAGCACCACGCGCTCGGTGGTGCCGCCCAGCGTCTGGCTGAGCAGCAGCACGAGCCCGAACGACAGCACCGCCCCGGCGAACGCCCCCGCGGACAACGACACCACTCCCCCGCCGACCCCGAGCACCACGACCAGCACGGCGCCGGTCGACGCGCCCGAGGACACCCCGAGCACGAACGGGTCGGCCAGCGGGTTGCGCAGCAGCGACTGCATGACCGCCCCGCACACCGCCAGACCCGCCCCGCACACGGCGGCGAGCAGGGCGCGCGGGATCCGCAGGTGCCACACGATCCCGTCGCGGACCGGCGAGAGCACCGGCTCCCCGAGACCGAGGTGGGCCAGGACGGTGGCGTACACGTCGCCCACGCCGATCCCGGCCGGGCCGATCGTCACCGCGACGGCCACCGACACCACGAGCAGCGCTACGCCCCCGGCGCACAGCGGCAGGACGCGCGCGGTGCGCGTCACCCGCCGAACCCGAACCCGCGCAGCGCCGCGGCGACCTGCTCGGCGCCGTCCACGGTGCGCAACGTCGGGTTCATCGCCTGCCCGGACAGCAGCACGTACCGCTTGTTCCGCACCGCGGTCAGGTCGCGGGTCACCGGGTGCGACTCCAGGAACGCGATCTTGGCGGCCGCGTTCTCCGCGGTCTGCGAACGGCGGGTCAGGTCGCCGAGGACGATCACGTCCGGGTCGCGTTCGGCGACCGTCTCCCAGTTGATCTGCGGCCACTCCTCGCGCGTGTCGTCGAAGACGTTGCGGGCGCCCACGGTCGTGGTGATGATGCCGGGCGCGCCGCAGCAACCCGCCAGGTAGGGGGCCTCGGAGTTGGCGAACCAGAACATCAGCCGGGCGTTCGCGCCTGCGCCCGCGACCGCGCGCATCCGTTCCCGCAGGCTGGTGACCAGCTGTTCGCCGCGGTCCTCGACGCCGAAGATCCGCGCGAGGTCGCGGATCTCGGTGTAGACGGCGTCCATGGTCAGCGTCTCGGTGCGCGCGCCGTCACCGCCGCCGCTGGTGTCCTTGGCGCACTCGGTCGGCGACAGGTAGGCGGGCACCCCGAGCTGCTCGAACTGCTCGCGGGTGGCGACGCCGCCCTTGCCGAGGATCGCGCCGAACGAGGCGGCGACGAAGTCCGGCTCGGTGGCGAGCACGGTCTCGAACGACGGGTAGTTCTCGGCGAGCCGGGGCACCTTCGCGTTGTCCGCGGCCAGGTGCGGCAGCACGGGATCGGTCCAGGTGGCGGTGCCCGCCATGCGGTCGGCGAGGCCGAGGGACAGCATGATCTCCGCCGCGCCCTGGTTGAGCGCGACCGCCCGCCGCGGCGGTTCCGGCACGCGGACCTGGTGGCCGCAGTTGTCGACGGCCACGGCGGCGGTGTCTCCGGAGGGGGTGGCGCTCGCGCACCCGGTCAGCGCCAGCACGGCGGCGAGCAGCGGGAAGGTGATCGATCGGCGCACAGCGGCCCCTAGCGTCGAGGGCTCATGCGCGGAGCCCGGTCCGGCGGTCTCCCCCGTGGCGGGGGTGCCAGCAGGTCTTCGGACTCGGGGTCGTCCGGGCGGAACGCCTTCCCGGACCGCGTGGTCCAGTGGCCGTTGTCCCGCCCGTCGCCGCTCACCGCTGCGCGTCAGTTCCGGATTCGCACCGGATTCCCTGGCCCCTCGCGGGGCACGACTGGCCGGCTCACGCTACCACGACGACCTCGTCCCCGACCCCGACCGTGCCCGGTTCCACAGTGGACCCGTAGACGCCGAGGCACATGTCGTGCTCACGCGCGATGCGGCGCAGGACGGCCGGGGCGCGCCGGCCGGTGCGCGGATCGACGTTGACAACGACGCAGCGCCGGTCGCGGCGGTCGACCCGGATGCGGGTGGCGCCGATGCGGAGCGTGCGGCCGATCCAGTCCTCCTCGGGCACGTCGGTGTCGACGAGGAGGTTGGGGCGGAAGCGCAGCGGCTCGGCGCCGGCACTGCGGGTGGTGATCAGGGACAACGGCGCGCTGTCGAAGGTGCCGCGGTCCAGTTTCTGGACGCTCGCGGCGCCGAGCTCCGCCGCGAGCGCGGGATCGGTGACGTCGTGCAGGCGGCCGTCCGGGGTGCGGACCTGGGACTCGCCGACGACCTGGTAGCGGACCAGGTCGTTGCGCCTGCGGATGGTGAGCCAGGGGAAGCCGTTCGCCTCCTGGCCCGGCCGGACGAACGCCCAGCGCCGGTCACCGTCGAGGCCGTGCCAGGAGACGGCGGCCTCGTCCAGCGGTTGCGCGGCCATGGACTTGACCGGGTAGCGGAAGATCGCGGCGAGGTGTCCGACGAGCATCTGCGCCTCCTCGGGTGAGAAGGCGCCCTTGCTGCAGGAGACGGTGCCGAGCGTGGCGGGCCGGGCCCGTCGCAGCGCCCCTCGGCACCGCCCGCGAAGGTAGCACTTCTAGTTCCAGGCCTGCCAGGCCAGCGTGACGGCCAGGCCCATGCCCGCCAGCGCGATCGCGACCCGGAGTGGCGCCGCGGGCAGGCGGCGGACCACCGCGGGCCCCACGAAGGATCCGGCGACCAGACCGAGGCACAGGGCCGCCGCCGCGGGCCAGAGCACCGAGCCGGTGAACGCGAACACCACGGCGGCCACCAGGTTGGCCGCACCGGTGACGATGTTCTTCGCCGCGTTCGTCCTGGCCAGCGGCTGCGCCCAGGCCGCGGACAGCAGCGCCAGCATGATCACCCCGGCCGCCGCGCCGAAGTAGCCGCCGTAGATCGCGACCAGGAACGCGCCCGTGGCGGTGCCCGCGGTCAGCCCGCCGTCACCACGGCCGGCGCGTTCGGCCAGGCGCGGGGAGAACAGCAGGAGAATCGACGCGCCGCCGATCAGGAACGGGACGATGTAGGCGAACGTGCCCTCCGGAGTGAGCAGCAGCAGCGCGCTGCCCGCCGCGCCGCCGACCGCCGTGATCGCGCACAGCCGCAGCAACCGGGCGCGCTGCCCGCGCAACTCGGGACGCGAACCGGCCGCCGAGCCGACCGTGTTGCCCATCAACGCGACGGTGTTGGTCACGTTCGCGGTGACCGGCGGCACACCGATCGCCAGCAGCGCCGGGTAGGACACCAGCGACGCGAGCCCCGCGATCGAACCGGTCAGGCCCGCCCCGACCCCGGCCACCACGAGGAACAGCAGTTGCCACGGGCCGAGGGTGAGCAGCGGTTCAGCGGGCACGTTGCCCCAATTTACCGCAGGAGCAATCGTTTTCCGGCCGTGCGAGACGAACCCCACTCCTCCACTGTGGAATCAGAGTGCGCTGTCCAGAAGGGACTCCGTCACGGCCGGCGCGCGGTGACGAGCCAGGCAGCCGCGCCCAGCAGCACGCCGTCGGGCGTCTCGTGCGGGACGAGGGCCTCGGTCAGCGCGGCGACCGCCCGCTCGACCGTTTCCGCCGGGTACCGCTCGAAGATCGTCCGCAGCATCGCGCCGCGACGCAGGAAATCGGCCGCCGACGTGGCGTCGGCGCCGAGCCGGACCGGCGCCCGCACGTCGTCCACGGCGACGCCGGTCAGCCCGGCGCCGGTCAGCAGCTCGCGCAGGTAGCCCGGCTGGGCGAACGAGAACGGGCCGGGGCCGGGCGGGACGGCGTCGGCGGTGTCGACGTGCGGGGCGACCGCGTCCAGCGCCAGCACCCGGTGCTCGTTCTCGCGCACGTCCTGCCAGCACAGGAACGCCAGCCGCCCGCCGGGCCGCAGCGCCCGCGCGACGTTGGTGAAGGCGGCGAGCGGGTCGTCGAAGAACATCACGCCGAACCGGCTGAGCGCGATGTCGAACGAGCCCGCACCGAAGTCGTGGACCTGCACGTCGGTCTGCTCGAACCGCACCCCGTCGAGCCCGGCGGCGCGCTCCCGCGCCACGGCGAGCATCGGGCCGGACAGGTCCGCGCCGAGGACGGTCGCGCCCCGCCCGGCCGCGAGCAGCGTGGTGGTGCCGCAGCCGCAGCCGATGTCGAGGACCCGCTCGCCCGGCTCGATTCGGGCGGCGTCGAGGAGGTGCGGGGTCAGGTGCGCGAGCATCGCGTCGTAGTGCTCGGCGTGGTCGGCCCAGTAGCGGCCGGTGTCGCCGTTCCAGTCGCGTGCCTCGTCCTCGTTGGCCATGCGGTCACGTTAGCCCGCGCCGCCTCGTCCGGTGGGTGAGACGGAAGGAGGCGTGTCAGGTGAACGTCGTGTTGTGGATCTGCCAGGGGCTGCTCGCGGCGCTGTTCCTGGTGTCCGGACTGCTCAAGTCCACCCAGTCGAAGCAGCGGATGCTCGACACCGGCCAGACCGGGGTGGTGTTCTTCCCGCTGCCCGTCATCCGGGTGGTCGCCGCCGCGGAGCTGGCCGCGGTGCTCGGGCTGATCCTGCCCGGTGCGACCGGGATCGCGCCCGTGCTCACGCCCGCCGCCGCGATCGGGCTCGCCGTCGTGATGGCCGGGGCGGCGATCAGCCACGCGAAGCTGCGCGAGTACCGCACGAGCGCGGTCAACCTGCTGGTGCTGGCGGTCTGCGTGTTCGTGGCGGTGGGGCGGCTGGCGGGGTAGGTAACCTGCCGGTATGGCCTACTCGCGCCCCGCCGCGCCGGACGATCTGCGTCCGCTCGAGGTGTTCGGCAACTCGGCGCGCTTCCTCTACGGCGAGGACCACTTCGGCACGCCCGGCTCGGCCCGCGACTGGCTGGCCGAGCACCAACTGGGCGAGTTGCCCCTGGACGAGCGGGATCTGGCGCGCCTGGTCCGGTTCCGCGAGACGCTGCGCGACCACCTCGACGGCGTGGACGTGGCCGCCGAGCTGAACGCCTTCGCGGCCGCGACCGTCGCCGGGCCGCGCTGGCCCGGGCCCGCGCTGGCCCCGGCGGGCGAGGGCGTCGACGGGCTCATCGCGCGGCTGCTCGACGTGCTGTTCCGCGCCGAGGTGACAGGCCGGGCTCGGCGGCTGAAGCCGTGCCGAGCGCCGGAGTGCCGGTGGCTGTTCTACGACCGCTCCCCGGCCGGCAACAGCGTCTGGTGCAGCATGGACATCTGCGGGGCGCGGCACAAGATGCGGGCCTACCGGTCCCGCGCCTGATCAGCCCAGCCGCAGCCGCTCCCCCAGCTTCGCGATGTAGGCCGCCACCTGGCCGGCGTCCCGGTCCGGCAGCCCGAACAGCACCTCGGTCACCCCGAGCGACCGCCAGTGCGCGAGCACCTCCTCGTCCGGCCGCCCGGCGAGCGCGACCACCCGCGGCTCGCCCGCCCGGCCGGCGTCCTGCCAGATCTTGCGCAGCAGCCGCACCTTGTCGTCCAGCTCGTGGTCCCGGGGCGTGGTCAGCCAGCCGTCGGCGGAGCGCGAGATCCAGGCGAACGTCCGCTCGGTGCCGCCCGCGCCGATCACCACCGGCACCTCGCCGACCGGTTTCGGCCACGCCCAGGACGGGCCGAACCGGACGTGGGCGCCCTCGTAGGCGGCCTCCTCGTCGGTCCACAGCGCCCGCATCGCCTCCAGGTACTCGCGCACCACCGTGCGCCGCTGCCCGGCCGGGACGCCGTGGTCGGTCAGCTCGTCGACGTTCCACCCGAACCCGGCGCCGAGCACGACCCGGCCGCCGGACAGGTGGTCGAGCGAGGCGATCGTCTTGGCCAGGGTGATCGGGTCGTGCTCGGCGGGCAACGCGACGGCGGTCGACAGGGTGATCCGCGAGGTCACCGAGGCCGCGGTGGCGAGCGCGACCCACGGGTCCAGGGTGCGCAGGTACCGGTCGTCGGGCAGCTCGGCGGTGCCGGTGCCAGGGTGCGCCGCCTCCCGCCGGACCGGGATGTGCGTGTGCTCCGGCACCGCGAACGAGTCGAACCCGGCGTCCTCGGCCGCCTTCGCCGCCGCGGCCGGCGTGATCCCGCGGTCACTGGTGAACAACACGACCCCGAACCGCACAGCGGCCTCCCGTCTCCGGCGACTAGAACACGTTCTAGTAAAGCACGGCTTAGACTCGCGGGACGAGGAAGGGGAAGCAGATGGGGATTGTGACTCCCGGGTTCCAGGGCCGGGCGCGATCGGCGGACGAGAAGCTGCCGCCGGGGCAGTACCTGGTGGAGGACTTCCCCGTCCTCTCCGCCGGGCCGACGCCCCGGGTGCGGCTGGAGAACTGGCGCTTCACGGTCACCACCGAGACCGGGCAGAAGCACGAGTGGACGTGGGCGGACCTCAAGGCGCTGCCGTCGGAGACGCCGACGGTGGACATCCACTGCGTGACGCGGTGGTCGAAGTTCGGCACCACCTGGCGCGGCGTCTCGCTGGACACCCTGCTGGAGGACGTGGACACGGCCGCCGACTACGTGATGGTCGAGTCGCACGGCGGGTACACGACGAACCTGCCGCTGGAGGACCTGCTCGACGGCCAGGCGTGGATCGCCTACGAGTTCGAGGGCGAGGACCTGCCCGCCGAGCACGGCGGCCCGGCCCGGCTGCTGGTGCCGCACCTGTACTTCTGGAAGTCGGCGAAGTGGGTCAAGGGCCTGCGGCTCATGCTGGACGACGACTTGGGCTTCTGGGAGGCCGCGGGCTACCACAGCTACGGCGACCCGTGGCGCGAGCAGCGCTACCAGGGGGACTGACGTGGTCCAGGGGACGCTGGCGTGGCGGGTCGGACGGCTCGCCGAGGTGCGGGACGAGACGCCCACCGCGCGCACCCTCGTGCTGGACGTGCCCGGCTGGCCGGGGCACCTGGCCGGGCAGCACGTCGACGTCCGGCTCACCGCCGAGGACGGCTACAGCACGACGCGCACGTACTCGATCGCGGCGCCCGCCGACGGCGAGCGCGTCGAGATCACCGTGCAGCGGGTGCCCGGCGGCGAGGTGTCGCCGTTCCTGACCGAGGTGTTCGCGCCCGGCGACCCGGTCGAGCTGCGCGGCCCGGTGGGCGGGTGGTTCGTCTGGCGCCCGGCGTCAACCGACCCGGTGCTGCTGGTCGCAGGCGGCGCCGGGATCGTGCCGCTGATGGCGATGATCCGCGCCCGGCGCCAGGCAGGCAGCCGGGCGCCGTTCAAGCTGCTGTACTCGGTGCGCACCCCGGAGGACGTGTACTACGCGGGCGAGCTGCGCCGCCCGGAGGCCGGGCTGGACGTCACGTTCGTCTACACGCGCAAGGGCCCGGCGGACTGGCCGGGCGAGCCGCACCGGATCGGGGTGGCCGACGTCAACTCCGCGGGCTGGCCCGCGGAGTTCGGGCCGCAGTGCTACGTGTGCGGGCCTACCGGGTTCGTCGAGGCGGTGGCGAACGTGCTCGTCGCGCTCGGCCACGATCCGCGGCGCGTCAAGACCGAACGCTTCGGGCCCAGCGGGAGCTGACATGAGCGAGCCCTTCGAAGACGGCAACGCACTGGCCGGCCCGGCCGGCGAGATCTTCGCCGTGGACATCACAGCCGCCACGACCCGCTGCGTGGCCTGCGGCCGCGTCGACGCGGTCGCGTCGCTGCGCGTCTACCGGCACGCGCCGGGCCTGGTGGCCCGCTGCGCCGGCTGCGACGCCGTGGTGCTGAAGCTGGTGCGCGGCCCGGAGTCGGCGTGGCTGGACCTCACCGGGACGTCCAGCCTGCGCGTGCCGCTGCCCGGAGCCTGACGGGACCGGCAAACACCCCACCCGGACCGGCAAACACCCCACCCGGACGGGCAAACACACCGGCTGGGGCGGCGTGTTTGCCCGTGGGGGCGGCGTGTTTGCCCATCTGCCGTTGCGGTGTGGGCGCGTGTGCCGGGAGTCGCGGCCGGCTCCCGGCGCACGCTCGCGTCCGCCGTCAGGACAGCAGCGGCCTGCCCAGCGGCGGGAAGGGTTTGCGAGCCCCCATCGCGGTGAGCCCGACGTTCACGAAGGCGTAGAACCCGAGCGCGGCGAACGCCAGGACCACGTACCCGGAGAACTCGAACAGGGTCGCGTCGCCAACGTGCAGCGCCGTCGCGGCCAGCGCCAGCGCGGCCACCACGAGCCCGACGATCAGCGGGTAGACCGCCGGCAGCCGCAGGCACGGCACCAGGAGGAACACGAACAGGCACGCCCAGCAGATGAAGAACATCTCCTGCGTCTGGACCGCCACCTCGGGCAGCAGCCCGAACCAGTTGTGCGTCAGGCCGAGCAGCAACCCGCCCAGGCTCAGCCAGAACCCGGCGAACGTGCCGGTGATGCCGGCGACCATCGTCTGCCCCAGCAGCAGCGCCCACACCGTGGAGATGACCAGGCCGACGCCGGTCGCGAACAGCACGATGGGCAGCACCGCGCCGAGGGCGGCCAGCGGGAGCATCACCCCGGTCAGCGCGATGCCCAGTGCCAGCGACCCGACCGCGAAGATCGGCAGGGCCAGGATCAGCGGATCACCGCCCGCGCCGACCACGACGCTCGCCGGGTGGCCGGGCGATTCGACGATCGCCCGCAGGTCCTGGACGTGGGGGACGGTTTCCGGATGGACGTTGGTGCTCTGCGTTGTCTCTGACATGACGTTCCACCTCACGGGCACGGGAGATCAGCCCACCGACGGGCCCATCCCGAGCGACTGCGGAGTACTGGAATCGGGCGAGGGCTGGTGCAACCCCTCGTCCAGCGGACCGAACTCGGTCATCAGCGCGGGGCTGCCGCCCCACGGGGTCTGCTCCTCGGCGACCAGCGAGTTGGTCGTGAGCAGCAGCCCGGCCACCGAGGCGCCGTTCTGCAGCGCCGAGCGGCACACCCGGAGGGGATCGATGATCCCCATCTCGATCATGTTGCCGTAGCGGTCGAGCAGCGCGTCGAACCCCTCGTCCTCGCCGAGGTCACGCGTGCGCGCCACCACCTCGTCGGCCGGGTAGCCGGCGTTGGCCGCGATCAGCCGTGCCGGTTCGGCCAGCGCCCGCCGCACGATCTCCGCCCCGGTGGCGTAGTCGCCCGCCAGGCCGGTGTCGGCCAGCACCTTTTCGGCATGCAGCAACGCCGCCCCACCCCCGGCGACGATGCCCTCCGCCATGGCCGCCCTGGTCGCGGACAACGCGTCCTCGACCCGGTGCTGCAACTCCTTCAGCTCGGCCGGGGTGGCCGCGCCGACGTGGATCATCGCGACCTTCCCGGTCAGCGCGCCGATGCGTTCGGTCAGGACGTCCTCGTCCACGCCGAACTGGGCGCGCTCCAGCTCCGCGCGCAGCTGGGTGACGCGGAACTCGACGTCGTCGGCGGATCCCGCCCCGTCGACGACGGTCGTCTTGTTCTCGGTCACCCGCACCTGCCGGGCCCGCCCGAGGTGCTCCAGCGTCATCGTCTCCAGCGTGAACCCGGAGTGCCGGGACAGCACCGCGCCCCCGACGACCGCGGCGAGGTCCTCCAGCTTGTGCAGCCGCCGGTCGCCGAAGCCGGGCGCCCGGATCGCGCACGCCTGGAACGTGCCGTTGACGTGGTTGTGCACCAGCATGCTCAGCGCGGTGCCCTCGACCGTCTCGGCGATCACCACCAGCGGCCGCGGCGCGCGCATCACCTTGTCCAGCAACGGCATCAGCTGCTGCACCTTGGTGATCTTCTCGCTGCACATCAGGATGTAGGGGTCGTCGAGCACGGCCTCCAGCCTGCCCGGGTCGGTGACCAGGTACGGCGAGAGGTAGCCGTTGTCGAACTCGAACCCCTCCACGAAGTCGACGGTCATCCCGATCCGCGGGGCCTCCTCGACGGTGACCACACCGGTGTCGCCGACGGTGTGCAGCGCCTTCGCGATGACAGCGCCGACCGCGTCGTCGTCGTTGGCGGAGATGGCCGCGACCCGGGCGTAGTCGTGCTCGGTGACGACCGGGTGCGCGACCTTCTCCAGGTGCTCGACCAGGCGGCCGACGGCGTGGTCGATGCCGCGCTTGACCAGCACCGGGTTGCCGCCGCGCGCGATCGCCGCCATGCCCTCCCGCACGATGGCCTGGGCGAGCACCGTCGCCGTGGTGGTCCCGTCTCCCACCACGTCGTTGGTCTTGATCGCGGCTTCCTTGACCAGCTGCGCGCCCATGTTCTCGAACTGGTTCTTCAGGTGGATCTCCCGAGCGATCGTGACGCCGTCGTTGGTGACCACCGGCGAGCCGGTGATCTTCTCGATGATCACGTTGCGCCCCTTGGGACCCAGCGTGGACTTCACCGCCTCGGCCAGCTTGTCCACACCGGACAGCAGCAGGCCGCGGGCGTCCGCACCGAACCGCAGTTCCTTCGCCATCGTTTCGTCACTCCTCCGCTGCGAGTGGTCAGGGGGTGAGGATCGCCCGGCCCCGCACGCGGCCGCCGTCCAGATCGGCCAGCGCGTCGAGTGCCGCGTCCAGCGGGTACTTCTTCGTGTGCAGCGTGACCTTCCCGGCCTGCGCCAGCACCATCAGCTCCACCAGGTCGTTGTAGGTGCCGACCAGGTTGCCGATCACGTTGCGCTCGGTGGAGATGATGTCGATCGTCGGGATGTCGATGTTGCCGCCGTAGCCGATGACGAAGTGCGAGCCGCCCCGCCGGGTCATCGCGAAGGCGTCCTGCTGGGCGCCCTGCTCGGCGACGAAGTCGAGCACGACCTCGGCGCCGTTGCCGCCGGTCAGGTCCAGCACCGCGTCGACCTGCTTGCCGTCGGCCAGCACCGTGTGGTCCGCGCCGAGCCCGGCCGCGAGCTCGAGCGCCTCGGCGTTGCGGTCGACGACCACCACGGTGGCCGCCGTCAGCGCGCGCAGCGACTGGATGCCGATGTGCCCCAGCCCGCCGGCGCCGTTCACGACGCACAGCGTGCCCGGGTACAGCTGCGGCACCGCCTTGCGCACCGCGTGGTAGGCGGTGATCCCGGCGTCCGCGAGCGCCGCGACGTCCGCGGGTTGTGTGCCGGGGTCGAGCTTGATGCACGCCCGCGCGGAGGTGAGCAGGTACTCGGCCATCCCGCCGTCGGAGTCGATGCCGGGGAAGACCGAGTTCTCGCAGTGCATGTCGTTGCCGGCGCGGCAGGCGTGGCACAGCCCGCAGGTCGGCGTCGGGTGCAGGATCACCGTGTCGCCGACCGCCACGTTGGTCACGCCCGGCCCGATCTCGTGCACCCAGCCCGCGTTCTCGTGCCCGATCGTGTAGGGCAGCGTGACGCCGGACTTCTCCGCCCACTGCTCCTCGATGATGTGCAGATCGGTCCGGCACACACCCGCGCCGCCGATCTTCACCACGACGTCGAAGGGTTCCTTCGCCTGCGGCTCCGGAACGTCCTCGATCACCGGCTGCTGGTGGTAGGCGTGCAGCCGCACCGCTTTCATCGTGCGCCCTCCTGTTCTCCGGTGTGCGGGTACCGCACGCGCAGCATGTCCCGGCAGACCCCGGAGTTGGCCTCCTGCCCCGCCCGCGTCAGCCGCGCGAATCCGAGGTGCCGCGCCGCGTCCGACGGCGGCACCGCCTCGCCGGTCTCCGGGTCGACCAGCAGCGGATCGCCGTCCCCGCACGGCAGCCCGAGTTCCCGGCGCCTGGCCCGGAGCCGTTCCAGGTCCGGGCTCGCGGGCACCTCGCCCAACGTCATCCGTGACAGCCGGTCACCGTCCACACCGGACCTGCGCAGCGCGCGGCAGACCCGGTCGGTGCCGGCGAGCACCGCCTTGCGGACGAAGGTGGCCCGCAGCTCGTCCAGCTCGTTCACCGCCTCCCCCGCGAACGAGGCCACGAACCCCGCCCGCGCCGCGACACCCCTGTTGATCGCCTCGGCCGCGAAGTGGTCGACCAGCCGGACCTCGACGCTCGTGACGCCGGGCACCGCGGAGACGGCGTCGTAGGCGTCGGCGACCATGAGGAACGCGAAGTTCGGCGCGCAGAAGTAGGTCGGCAACCGCAGTTCGACGGCCGCCCGTCCGCCGTCCACCGCGCACCGCGCGACGAACCCGAGGTCGGTGAGCGGCTCGTCCAGCTCGGGGTCGCGGACGGTGCCCAGCGCCTGCCACACCGCGGCGTGGCAGGCGCGGACCTCCTCCAGCGCGGTCACGGGTTCGGCACGCCGACGGGCTCGACCACCTTCGGCGCCTCGAGCCGCAGCTCCTCGGGCACGTCGATGTCGTAGAGCCGGGCGGCGTTCAGCCCGAGGATCTTCTTCTTCTGTTCCACCGTCAGCGGCGCGAAGTCGGACAGCTCCTCGTCGGCCGGCATCTGCCAGTCGACGAACCCTTCGACCTGCCATTTCGGCTCCCAGATCGCGTAGTCCGCGCCGAAGATCAGCTTGTCCTCGCCGAGCCAGAACATCAGCTCGCCCATCACCTTCGCGAAGAACTTCGGCCGGGCGTGCATGAGCCCGCCGACGACGACCGCGAGGCCGGCGTAGACGTTGCGCTCCTGCGTGGCCATGAAGCAGAAGTCCTCGATGCGCGGCAGTCCGACGTGCTCGACGATGAAGTTGAGCCCCTGGAAGCTGGTCGCGGCGCGGTCCACATCGGACATGTCGAACGCGTCCTTGTCCAGCGGCCAGATCGTCGGGCCCTTGTGCACGTGGACGTTCCTGACGCCCAGCTCCTCGCACTTCTCCAGGTAGCGGAACGCCTCCGGGTCCTTCAGGCTCCAGCCGCGGGAGTCGCCCAGCCACTCGGCGGTGTAGAGCTTGACGCCCTTGCAGCCGTAGCGCTTGACCCGCTCCTCGAACGCCTTCATGCCCGCATCGCCCTCACGCGGGTCGAAGTAGGTGTTGACGAGGAACTTGCCCGGGTGCTTCTCGGCCAGCGCCCCGTCGGCTTCGGTGGTGTTGAACCCGTTGCGGTACCACTGCCGCAGGTTCGTCGGCTGGAAGATCGCGACGTCGACGTGCCCGGCCTCGAAGAGGTCGTGCATCATCAGTTCCTCGGAGTACTTCTGGAACCGGTCGATCGGCCAGTGGGTGTCCGCCGGGCCGAGGCCCTGGTAGGCGTGGAAGCATTCGATCCAGCCCTTGGCGTACTCCTCCTGCCCCTCGACCCAGTTCTCCGGGCTCGCGTCCCAGAAGTGGGTGTGCCCGTCGACCACGAAGTACTTCTGGCCGTCCTTTTCGTACATTCTCCTGCCCTCACTCCGTTGTGGTGGTCGGCGTCAGCGGATCGGTTTGAGGTCGAAGTCGAGGTACTCGGCCGCGTCCTCGGGGTTGGCGAACATGATCGTGCGGTCGTCCAGGTGCACCATCCGGCCGTAGTGGGTGGACATGCTCTCCTCGAACTCGGCGGAGTTGAACCAGCCCTCCTCCTCGCCTGCGGCCTCGTCGATCTCGCTGTAGACCACGTCCATCCGGTTCTTCGCGTCCACGCGGATCATCGACGGCAGGTGGGTGATCCGCACGTTGTCCTTGGTCCCCATCACCTCGGCCACGATCACGCCGACCTGGTTGTTCATCAAGGTGAAGCCGCACATGTTGGACGCGGTGTTGTCGGACTTGAACGGGCTCTCGGCGCGCACTTGGGTAGTCACTGGGCCAGCTCCTTCGGTGCTTGCAGACGCAGGTCGGACAGGATGCCGCTGAAGCGGCTCTTCACGCGGTCGAGTCCGTCCTCGAAGCGGGACGGTTTGGCGTCGGGCTGCGACCACAGCGGCTGCAGCGTCCTGGCGGCGGTGATACAGCGCGGAACCCAGGTGCTCAGCCAGTCCTGCATGATCTTCGTGTTGTGCTCGGCGAATTCGCGGTCGTCGACGAGCAGTTCGAACATGGCACGCGTGTAACGCAGGTCGCGTTCGGCGTAGTCGTACTCCTCGGCCCCGATCAGGGTCGGGGTCACGAAGTCGCCGTTGGCGGGCGCCGCCTGCTGCACGAGGTTGCTGCGGAACAGCTCCCCGACCAGCGGCTCGAACACGACGTTGGCGGCGAAGACGGCCTCGCACCAGTCGTCGATCGCGGTCAGCTGCTCGGCGACCTCCCGCACGCCCTGCCAGGCCGGGTCGTCGTTCCACGTCGCCAGGTGCGCGGAGCCGTCGAAGCCCTCGATCTCCTCGGTGAGCGTGAGGTTGTACAGCGCCAGGTCCTGCGCGGCCCGGATCTTGTGCATGCTGTTGACCGAGATCGCGTTGTTGTGCATGTTCGTCGGCGCGCGCCGGTTGGCGTTGGCGAACAGGTACAGGCCCAGCCCGTGGTCGACGTGCATCCACGCCCCGACGTGCTGCGCCACGAAGTTCGTCCAGTTGCGGTTCCACTGGTCGAACGCGTGCGACTGGCGGGCCGCCTCGACGTTCTGGTTGAGCTGGCGCACCACGTTGGCGTTGTACCGGTAGAGCGTGAGCTCCCACTCCTCGTTCGGGTCGCGGAACTCGTGCCAGCCCAGCGCGGGCCAGTCGTAGCCCTTGCCGCCCGAGCCGGGGCCACGCTCCGGCACCGGCCGGTCCGAACCCCACGCCTTGAGCGCGGTCCATTCGAGCGGGTAGCCGCCACGGCCGTCGGCGAAGGCGTACAACCAGCCCTGGGACAGGTAGTGCCGCGGGTCGGGCTGCACCTCGACGGTGACGTCCTCGTAGTGGCTCTGCTTGCGCTTGGCCGGGTTGAAGTAGTTGAACCGGCGCGCCCCGGAGTCCGGGAAGACCTTGGCGCCCGCTTCGGCGTCGGTGAAGACGGGCTTGGGCACGCTGCGTTCCTGCGTCGCTGTCATCGGCTTGTTCCTTCACTCGTCGCCGGTTGTGGTGAACTTGTCGTAGAAGATCCGCCTGTCCGCGACCCCGAGCGCGGGCAGCAGGTCCAGGGCCGCCTCGACCATCGGCGGCGGCCCGCACACGTAGGCGTCGGCGCCCGCGAGGTCCGCCTCGCGGCGGCGCACGACATCGGTGATCAGCCCGGTTTCGCCGTCCCAGTCGTCGTCGCCGGGCTCGGACAACGCGGGCACGTAGGTGAACGCCGGCAGCGTCTGCTCCAGCTCGTGGAGCTCCGCCTCGAAGCAGAGGTCCTGCTTGCGGCGGGCGCCGTAGTAGAACGTGGTCCGGCGCGCGGCCACCTCGCCGCCGCGGGCGGCCATCGACCGCAGCAGCGACAGGATCGGCGCCATGCCCGCCCCGCCGCCGACGAACACCAGCGGCGCGCCGGGCGCGTCCCGCAGGGTGAACACCCCGAACGGCCCGGTCACCTCGAGCCGGTCACCGACCGCGACACCGGTGTCCAGGAACTGGGAGAACAGGCCGCCGGGGTAGATCCTGATCACGAACTCGAGGTGCCCGTCGGTCGGCAGGCCGGCCATCGAGAACGAGCGCGTCTGGTCCGTGCCGGGCACCGCGAAGTCCAGGTACTGGCCGGGGAAGTACTTGAGCGTGGCCGGTTCGACCAGCTTCAGCACGAGGTGGCGCATGTCGTGCGTGACCGGCTCGTTGGACACGACCTCGGCCACCGCGGTCCGGATCGGCAGTCCGGAGTGGATCATCTCCTCGTCGTAGTTGAGCAGTTCGATGGTCAGGTCCTCGTACGCGTGCGCCCGGCACAGCAGCGTGAACCCTTCCTCCTTCTCGAAGTCCGGCAGCGCGAACGTGGAGTACCTTTCGTGCTCCACGTCGTCGCCGTCGAGGATGAACGACTTGCAGGAGGCGCACTGCCCCTCCTTGCAGCCGTGCATGAGCATCACGCCCTGCTCGGCGGCGGCCCGGAGAACCGTCTGGTCCTCGTCGACCTCGATCTCGATCCCCACCGGCTCGAAGCGCACCACGTGCTTGTCGCCCATCGACACCCCTTCGTGTCCCGGCGCGCGGGCCCCGGTGCGCCCGGGGCCCGCGGTGCGATCAGTTCGCCGGCGCCGGCCGCCCGGCCGGGCCCTGGCGGTTGTAGTCGGCGATGAAGGCCGACCGCTCGTCGTCGGTCATCTGGTTGAGCAGCACGTTGGGGCTCTGCACCTCCGGCATGCGCCGCAGGTGGTCCAGCGTCCACATCTTCTTCGGGTCGAGGTTCAAGTGCGGCTGCGCGACCATCGTCTTGCCGTCGTCGCGCACGAAACCCATGTCGGAGACGACGTCGGCCCAGTTCCAGCCGTGGTAGAGGGTCTCCCACTCGCGGGCGCCGACCAGCTGGCCCATGTTCGGCGTCTGCCTGCCCTGGTAGACCGGGCGGAACGCCTCGGCGTCGGTCCACCGGCACGGCTCGGAGCAGTAGGTGCGCCACTGCCCGTCCACCTTGTCGATCACGGTGTCCTCGCGGATGAGGCACGGCACCATGCACGTCCAGCACCGGTGCGGGTACACGTAGTCGACGTCCTCGGCGACGATCGGGTGGTGCCCGTTCGGCACGGACAGCCGGTTGTAGTTCTCCCACCACTTCCCGTACTTGTCGTACCAGCCGGGGTACTTGTGCTCGAACCACTCGAAGTCCTCGTCGGTCATCGGGTCGATGCGCCAGTAGTTGGCGAGCCACCCGGTGGCGAAGAACTGCGCGACCTCGTGCACGTAACCCTTGTTCCAGATGCGGTTCCAGGCCTCCTCGATCAGGTCGTGCGGGATGACCAGGCCGTACTTCTCCAGCGGCACGAGGTAGCTGCGGTAGTAGTCGTCGTAGATCCAGCGGCGCCACATCTCGGCGTAGGACTCGCGGTCCTTGCGGCGGTCCTTGGTGCCGTACTCGATGAACGTGCCGATCGCCGCGTCCACCACGGCGTGGTTGTTCCACCAGGCGTAGCGCAGGTCGCGTTCGAGCAGCTGGTGGTTGCTCTCGTCGGACAGCGCCATCAGCAGCGTGGCGTAACCGTTGCTGATGTGCCGGGACTCGTCGGACTGCACCGAGTGGAAGACGGTCGGCAGCAGGTAGTCGCCGTTGGCCGCGGCCTCCGCCGGCATGGCCACGAACAGCGTGTTGGTGAACGCGGTCTCGGCGACGATCGTCAGGTAGATGCTCGCGGCGGTGATGGCGTCACCGGTGATGAAGCCTTCCGCGAACTGGCGGCCGATCGTGCCGCAGTAGTCGTTCTGGAAGTTGCGCAGGCTCGAGTTGAAGCCGGCCGGGTCGATGTAGTTGTTCATGTACAGGCGCTTGAGGTTCTGCTGGATCGTCGAGTGCCGGACCTCGTCGATCATCTGGATCGCCTGGCCGTTGTGCAGCTCGGGGTTCGGCACGGTGCGGAACAGCAGCGGCATCGCGCGCGCCGCGGAGATCTCCGGCAGCGGGATGATGCTCAGGAACAACTTCTGCCACTCCAGCCAGCGTTCCTGGACCTGGCGGAACATGTTGCCGCGGATCGCGCCGTCCTCGGCGCCGTACACGCGGTGGTCCTTCTCCTCCTGCATCGGGAAATAGGACCGCAGGACCTGCTTGAGCGGATCCTTCTTCTTCGCCTTGCGGAACGTGTAGTCCGTCCCGTACTGCGACACCGGCTCGTGGTAGGCCGGTTCCCAGGACAGTTCCTGGATCTTCTGGTGGGCTCTCGCCACACTTTGGCGGCTCATGATCACTCCTAGGTGGGCACAAGTCCTACACCGTCTATTGGAGGCCGGGCGCCCGCGCGTGCGGGTCTCAATATGAGACAGGCGGTTCAGGTTCGCCGAAGACGGATCGGCGCAGCTCGGCGAGGTGGTCGTGCACCGCGGCCTTCTGCCGGGCGTCGCCCTCGGCCTCCGGCGTGATGCCGAGGGCGCGCAGCAGTTCCGCCGCCGGGTCGCCCGGGTGCCCGTCCCCGAGGGTGGGGTGCAGGCCCTGGTCGACGAGGTGGTGGAACACGACGTTCACGACCGTCCACGGGTTGTACGTTTCCTCGGGCATGCACCCATCCCACGCCCGGCCAGGACGGGGGCGTGTCTCAATTTGAGACGCGGTGCGACCGGCTGGGCGGCTACCTTGTGACCCAGGACACAACGGCGGTGTCCGGACTACCCTGTGCGGGGCAGCGGCAGGAGGTCAGAGTGGACCACGACCGGGGCGGCGCGGTGCTCGACGACGTCAAGCTGGCGCGCACCCGGTTGCGGTTCCTGACGGCCGAAGCGGTCGAGCCCGGGCAGGTCCGCGAGGCGATCCTCGCGTCCTGGTGGCGCTCCCGCGAGTTCCAGGTGCCCGCCGACCGCATCGACCTGCCCTACAGCGGCGACCAGAACCTGGACACGCCGCTGATCCGCGGCGCGCAACCGGTGCTGGAACGGCTGGGCGACCAGCTCGACGGCCAGCCGATCAGCATGATCCTCACCGACCAGTCCGGCGTCGTGCTCACGCAGCGCACCGGCGACCACGACCTGCACCGGCACCTGCAGAGCGTGGAGCTGGCGCCCGGGTTCAGCTATGGCGAGAAGTTCGTCGGCACCAACGGGATCGGCACCGCGCTCGCCGACGGGCGGCCGACGCAGGTGTTCGGGCACGAGCACTACGCGGAGAACCTGGAGAACCTGGCGTGCGCGGGCGTGCCGATCCAGCACCCGATCTCCGGCAAGACGATCGGCGCCGTGGACCTGACCTGCTGGCGCAAGGACGCCGGCGGGCTGCTCGTCGCGCTCGCCAGGTCGACCGCCGAGCAGATCCGGCAGGCGCTGCTCACCCACAGCACCATGCGCGAGCTGGTGCTGTTCCAGACCTACCTGCAGGCCTGCCGCCGCACCACCGGGATCGTGATCGCGTTCAACGACGACGTGGTGATGATGAACGACGCCGCCCGCCAGCTCCTCGACCCGGTCGACCAGTCGCTCGTGCTCGGGCACGCCAAGCAGGCGCTGTCCGCGGCCCGGCGCGCCACCGAGACGATCGTGCTGTCCAGCGGCGGCAAGGTGCGGATGTACTGCCGTCGCGTGGCGGGCGAGCGGAGCGGCGAGATCGCCGGCGGGGTGCTGTCGGTGCAGCTGGTCGACACCGACGACGGGGGCGCGGGCGTCACGCTGCCCGCCGTGCCGATGTTCCTGCCCGGCGTGGCCGGGTCGGCGCCGACGTGGTCGCGCAGCTGCCACGCCGTCGACAGCAGCTTCGTCCGCGGCGAGTGGCTGGTGCTGGCAGGCGAGCCCGGGGTCGGGAAGCACACGCTGGCGCAGGGCGTGCACCGGCGGCGCAACCCGGCCGGGCGGCTGCACACGCTCGACGCGGCCGAGGCCGGACCGGGCTGGGCCGGGGACGTGCGGCACGAGCTGCTCGACGACCCGGTGGACACGCTGGTGATCCGGCATGCCGACCGGCTGGGCGACGAGGACGTGCGCGCGCTGGTCGCCGTGCTGCGGCAGGTGCCGCGGCCGGACGGGCCGTGGGTGGCGCTGACGCTGACGCCGGAGGCCGAGAGCAGCCCGCGGCTGGCGGAGCTGCTCGCGTTCTTCCCGCGGACGGTCGGGGTGCCGTCGCTGCGGCGGCACGTGGAGGACCTGGCCGAGCTGGTGCCGCTGTTCCTCAGCAAGCTGTCGCACGGCGGGCAGATCACGTGCTCACCGGAGGCGATGCACCTGTTGATGCGGGCGTCATGGCCGGGCAACACGGCGCAGCTGCACCAGGTGCTGCGGGAAATCACCCAGCGGCGCCGCACTGGGACCATCCGGCCGAACGACCTGCCGGCCGAGTACCACACCATCACGCGGCGTCCGCTGAACCGGTTCGAGGCCGTCGAACGCGACGCGATCGTGCGCAGCCTGGAGGACGCGGGCGGCAACAAGGCCCGCGCGGCGCAACTGCTGGGCATCTCCCGCGCGACGATCTACCGGAAGATCCACGAGTACGGGATCGTCACGCCGGTGCACTGACGCCGGCGCGGTGGGTTTGCCGTTCTGGGCGGTGTGTTTGCTGTCTGGGTGGTGTGTTGGCGTTCCGGGTGCGGGCCAGCCACCCGGCACCAAGGCGCCCACTCCGGGCGCCTTGTTCACCACGCAGCCGTGTTCTCTCCCCAGGCGACGTCACGCGGTGCGCAGGCTCCGCGCCCACTCGGCGAGATCCGTGACCGTCCAATCCGGACTCGCGTGTGCGGGCAGCGGGCGGCGGCCGTCGCGGGTGACGAAGGCCGTGCGCATTCCCGCGGCCTGCGCGCCGGCGATGTCCCAGTCGTGCGCGGCGACCATCACCGGCGGCTCGCCGGCGTGTTCGACCAGCGCGTAGGCCGCCGGGGACGGCTTGAGCGCGCCCGCCGCCTCGGCCGAGTAGATCGCGTCGAAACCGAGGTCCGCGAGTTGCGCCTCGATCACCGCCTGCGGCGAGTTCCCCAGCGCCACCAGCCGGTGCCCCTGGTCGCGCAGCTCGGCCAGCGCGGGCTCCACATCGGGGTGCGGCGGCAGGGATCGCAGCGTCGCGGCCAGCCGTGGCACGTCCGCATCGGGCGCGACGGCGCGTGCGCAGGCTCCGGCGAGCTGCGCGAAGTCCTGGTACCGGCCGCTCGCGGTGACCACCAGCGCGGTGTGGATGAGCAGGTCGAACCACCGCGTGCGGACCTCCTCGCCGCCGAGGACGTCGTCCAGCGGCGCGAGGTCGAGCAGGGTTTCGTTGATGTCGAAGACCATGAGCATGACCGGCAAGGTACTATCACCTTCGTACCTACGACAAGGGGACGCGATGGACCTCGATCTCGGCACCGTGCTGTCGGCGCTGGCCGACCGGCACCGGCGCGGGGTGGTCGTCGACCTGCTGGACCGGCCGGACGGCGAGCACGCGTGCGCCTCGTTCGACCTGCCCGTCGCCAAGTCGACCCGCACCCACCACTGGCGGGTGCTGCGGCAGGCCGGGCTCATCGACCAGCGCGACGCGGGCAACGGCAGCTTCGTGCGCCTGCGCCGGGACGAGATCCACCAGCGGTTCCCCGGCCTTCTGGACTCCATCCGGCAGGCCCACCACGACGAAAGGCGATCCGAGTGACCTCCTCCACCGCCGACCTGGTCGACGAGCACGGCGACAAGCTCCGGGTGTGCGACACGCAGTTCCGCCAGTTCGGCGGGCAGCGGGTGTTCTCCGGCCGGGTCCGGACCGTCTCGTGCTACCAGGACAACGGCCTGGTCAAGCAGGTGCTCGCCACGCCGGGCGAGGGCGCGGTGCTGGTGGTCGACGGGCGCGGCTCGCTGCACACCGCGCTCACCGGCGACCTCATCGCGGGCTCGGCGGTCGAGAACGGCTGGGCCGGCCTGGTGATCAACGGCGCGGTGCGGGACAGCGCGGTGCTCGCCGGGCTGCCGATCGGCATCAAGGCCCTGGGCACCAACCCGCGCAAGAGCAGCAAGGCGGGCAACGGCGCGGTCGACGTGCCGGTCGGCTTCGGCGGGGTCACCTTCCACCCCGGCGACATGCTCTACGCCGACGACGACGGCATCGTGCTGCTGGAGAGCTGAGCGTGGGGCGGGCCGGCCGGCCCGCCCCCTGGCTCAACGACCGGCGGACACCAGCGCCCGCTCGGTCAGCACCCGCGCCAGGTGCTGCCGGTACTCGGCCGTCGCGTGGGCCTCGTCGGCCGGGGAGGTGCCCTCCGCGGCCAGCGCGGCGGCCTCGGCGGCGGACGCGCCGTCGGCCAGGGCCGCCTCGGTCGCCGTGGCGCGCAGCGGGGTGCCGCCCATGTTGATCAGCGACACGGCGCTCCCGGCGACGACGACCCCGACGATCGCCCAGTCGATCGACCGCCGCGTGAACTTTTCGAACGCCCACCCGGCGCCGTCCTGCACCGGGATCCGCACCTCGGTCAGCAGCTCCTCCGGCGCGAGCGGCGTCTCGAACGGCCCCTGGAAGAACTCGGCCGCCGGAATCCGCCGCTCGCCGTCCGGGCCGCGCGCGACCAGCACCCCGTCCACGGCGAGGACCGCCGCGGGCAGGTCGGCCGCCGGGTCGGCGTGGACCAGCGAGCCGCCGATCGTGCCGCGGTGGCGCACCTGCTGGTCCCCCACCTCGCCCGCGACGTGCGCGAGCAGCGGCGCGTGCTCGGCCAGCACCGGGTCGTGGTGCAGGTCGTGGTAGCGCGACATGGCGCCGATCGCGATCTCGCCGCCCTCGGCCCGCACGTACCGCAGCTCGTCGAGCGGGCCGATGTCGACGACCACCTCGGGCGCGGCGAAGCGCAGTTTCATCAGCGGCAGCAGGGACTGCCCGCCCGCCAGCAGCTTGGCGTCGTCACCGTGCTCGGCGACCACCGCGAGCGCTTCGTCCACAGAGGACACCCGCCGGTAGGTGAACTGGGCCGGGATCACCGCTGGACCTCCTGCCCGGACGCGTTCATCACCGCGTTGACGATGTTGTGGTAACCCGTGCAACGGCACAGGTTCCCCTCCAGCCCCGCACGCACCTCCTGGCGCGTCGGCTTCGGGTTGTGGTCCAGCAGCGACACCGACGCCATGATCATCCCGGGCGTGCAGAACCCGCACTGCAGGCCGTGTTCCTCGCGGAACGCGCGCTGCACCGGGTGCAGATCGCCGTCCTCGCCGTGCAGGCCCTCCAGCGTGGTGACCGAGTGCCCGTCGGCCTGCGCGGCCAGCACGGTGCACGACTTCACGGACTCGCCGTCGAGCAGCACCGTGCACGCGCCGCAGGAGGTGGTGTCGCAGCCGATGTTCGTCGCCGTCAGGCCGGCCTGTTCACGCACGAAGTGGACCAGGAGGGTGCGGTCCTCGACCTCCTCGGAGACCGTCGTGCCGTTGATCTCGATCGAGACCTTCACTTCAGTTCGCCTTCCTCGCGTCGGTGAGAGCCTGCCAGACCCGCAGCGGGGTGGTGGGCATGTCGAGATGGCGCACGCCCAGGTGGGACAGCGCGTCGACCACCGCGTTGTGCACCGCGGGGGTCGCGCCGATCGTCGCGGCTTCGCCGATCCCCTTGACGCCCAGCAGGTTCCGCGTCGTGGGCGTCTCGGAGTCGACCAGCTCGAAGTCGGGCAGCTCGGTCGCGGTGATGAACGAGTAGTCGGCCAGCGTGGCAGTGGTCGGGTTGCCGTCGGCGTCGTAGTTCATGACCTCCAGCAGCGCCTGCGCCGCGCCCTGGCCGAGCCCGCCGTGCCGCTGACCCTGGAAGGCGAGCGGGTTGACGATCGGGCCCGCGTCGTCGCACGCGATGATCCGCTTCAGCTCGACCTTCCCGGTGAGCGTGTCGACCTCGACGACGGCGAGGTGCGCGCCGAACGGGAACGTCGGGGTGCCGTCGCCGAACCACACGTCGGCGGTCAGGTCGGCCTGCTCGGCCACCTGCGCCCAGGTCACCGAACCGCTCGCGGGCGCGCCGCGCACCTGGAAGGCGCCGTCCGCGAGCTCGATGTCGTCCGGGCTGGCCTCCAGCCGGTCGGCCGCGAGCGCGCGGGCCTGCTCGATGACCTGGTCGGCGGCTTGGCGCAGCGCGGATCCGCCCAGCTGCAGCGATCGTGACCCGAAGGTGCCGATGGCCCGTGGCACCTCGTCGGTGTCGCCGTGCCGGATGCTGATCTTCTCGATGGGCACGCCGAGCTGGTCGGACAGCAGCATCGCCAGCGTGGTGTCCAGGCCCTGGCCGTGCGGCGAGGCGCCGGTCCACGCGGTGACCGAGCCGTCCGGGTTGATGTGCACCTTGCCCGCCTCGCCCGCCCGGTCGTTGCCGGTGACCTCGACGTAGGCGGACAGGCCGAGCCCGAGCACGACCGGGTCGCCCGCCTCGCGGCGGCGGGCCTGCTCGGCGCGCAGCTGCTCGTACCCGCCGGCTTCGAGGACCTTGTCCAGGACCTTCGCGTACTCGCCGGTGTCGTAGTTCGCGCCGGTCGGCGACTGGTACGGGAACTCGTCCGGGCGGATGAAGTTCACCCGGCGCACCTCCGCCGGGTCCATGCCGATCTCGGCGGCGAACAGGTCCATGGCGCGCTCGATGGCGGCCGCCGCCTCGGGCCGCCCGGCGCCGCGGTACGCCGCGATCGGCGTGGTGTTGGTGACGACGGCCCGGCTGCCCGTCTCCACCTTCGGGAAGTGGTAGACGCCGGTGCCCATCAGCTCGGTCAGCGTGGGCAGGAACATCGTGCGCGGGTAGGCGCCCGCGTCCTGCACGACCTCCAGCCGGAACGCGAGCACGGTGCCGTCGCGGCGGCCACCGATGGTGACGGTGTTCTGCTGTGCCCGGCCGTGCGTCATCGCGACCAGGTTCTCGCTGCGGGTCTCCACCCAGCGGATCGGACGGCCGGCCCGCTTCGAGGCCCAGCCCAGCACGACGGACTCGGGGTCGGTGCCGATCTTCGCGCCGAACCCGCCGCCGACGTCCGGCGTGATGACCCGGACGTTCGCCGACTCGACGCCGAGGCCCTTCGCGACGGTGGAACGGGAGATCTGCGCGTTCTGCGTGGACAGCCACAACGTCAGGCGGCCGTCCTCGCCCCACGCGCAAGCCGCGCCGCGCACCTCCAGCGGCGCCGGGGCGACGCGCTGGTTGAGGATCGTCTCGGTGACCACGACCTCGCACTCGTCGAAGGCCTTGTCGTCGAACTCGCCGCCGGTGGTCTGCAGCAGGTTCGTGCCCTGGTCCGGGAACAGCACGGTCTCGTCGCTGAGCGCGCTGTCGATGCTCGCCACCACGTCCAGCGGGTCGTAGTCGATGTCGACGAGTTCGGCGGCGTCCGCGAGCTGGTAGCGCTCCTCGGTGAGCACGAGCGCGACGGGCTCACCGACGTAGCGGACCACGCCGTCGGCGAGCCACGGTTCCACGACCGGGCCCGCCTTGTGCGGGGCGAGATCGATGTCGGCGGCCGTGTAGACCGCGACGACCCCGGGCGCCTCCAGCGCGGCCGAGGTGTCGATCGAGGCGATGCGGGCGTGCGCGATCGGGCTGCGCACGAACATCGCGTGCACCGCGCCGGTCAGCGCCTCCACCCGTAGATCCTCGACGTAGGTCCCACCCTGCGTGATCAGCTGCTGGTCCTCGATGCGGACCACCCTGGTGCCGACGATGCTCAAAACTGGCCTCCCACTACGGATACTTCGCGATCATGCCTCCTGGCGCGGCGGAAGTCACCCTCGGGTTCGCCCCGCGGAAGACGTCGATGGCAGAATTTTGCCGAACACGTGCGGTTCTGCCACTCGTGCCGGGGGCGCGGCTGGAGCACGCTCCAGGTGTGGGAAAGCTGAGCCGAATCTTCGCCGGGCTACGGGAGTTCGCTGCCACGCAGATCGAGCTCACCGAGCGCCGGGACCTGGAAAACCGGCCGTGGGAAGAGGAGTTCCTGCACTGGTCCGCGGACGGGCACCTGCACGGGGCAGTCGTGCCGCCACGCGGGCGCCACAGCACGTCCCGCTCCGGCTGGTGCCCCGGACTCCACCGCGCTACCGCAGGCCCGCCAGCGACTCCGCGCGGAACTCCGCGGGGGTGCGGCCCGTCTCGCGCTTGAAGACCTGGCCGAAGTGGGACGCGCCCTTGAACCCCCAGCGCGCGGCGATCGCGGCGACCGGCGTCGCGGCCAGCCGCGGGTCGGCCAGGTCGCGGCGGCAGCACTCGACACGGCGGGCGCGGATCCACGACGACACCGTGAACCCGGTGCCCGCGAACAGGTTGTGCAGGTGCCGGGGCGAGATGTAGTGCGCGGCGGCGACCGCGTTCGGGCCCAGGTCCGGGTCGCCCAGGTGCGCGTCGATCCACTCGCGCACCTGCTCCAGCAGCGCCTCGCGCCGTCCGGGCAGCAAGCGCGTGCCGTGCAGCATCACGGTCACCAGGTCCATCACCGTGCGCACCGCGCGCGGGCCGTGCGGGCCCAGGGACTCCACGTTCCGGTTGAGGCTGAGCAGCATGCCCCACACGGTCGACGGCAGCCCGGGCTCGCACTCGAAGGCGGTCGCGGTGATTCCGGGCGGCGGCGCGGGCAGGTACCGCTTGGGGAACCGGATGCAGGTGGAGCGGTAGTCGTCGCTGGAGACGATCGCGGCGGGCTTCGCGGAGTCGTAGATGGCGAACTGCCCCGGCTTCAGGACCGCGGTCCGCCCGTCCTGCGCCAGGCGCAACTGCCCGGACAGCTGCAGGGTCATCACGTAGAAGTCCTGCTCGTCCGGCGAGATCGTGGCCGCGTCCCGGTAGGCGGCGTGCCGCCCGCTCTCCATGTCGACGAAGTTGACGTCGGCGAGTGGGCGGTTGCGGACGATGCCGGCGAAGGCGCGCGGGCGCTCGCAGTCGAAGTGGAACCGCAGCACGCTGCGCTCCACCTGGTGCGTCCACGAGCCGAACTCGACCTTCGGCCCGGAGGCCGGGGGCGCCACGGCCACCACGTCCGCGAGTGACGTCATCGTCATCCCCACCGGTTGTGCGCGCATTCGACAGCGGTGTGCGCCCATCGTTCATGACGGGCGCCGTCCGCCGAATCTACCGTTGCGGCACCACCGCGGAAAACCTCAGTGTGGAGGCGTTTCATGGCGTTCGTCGAAGGTTCCCACCACGTCACGTTGTCCGTCGCGGGCGCTCAGGAGGACGTGGACTTCCACGTCAAGGTGCTGGGCATGCGCCTGATCAAGCGCACCGTCCTGTTCGACGGCTCCCTGCCGATCTACCACCTCTACTACTCCAACGCCGCGGGCGACCCCAGCAGTGTGGTCACCACGTTCCCGTGGGCGCAGGCCGGGTTCTACGGCAAACGCGGCACGAACCAGGCGCGCGAGGTGCTGCTGTCGGTGCCGCACGATTCGCTGGACTTCTGGCACCGGCGCCTGACCGAGCACGACGTCGAGGTGGACAACGTCGAGGTGTTCGGGCAGCGGCGGCTGGCGTTCCGGCACCCGTCCGGCATCGAGTACGTCTTCGTCGGCAACACCGGTGACGACCGCGTCGGGCACGCGGGCTACGGCGTGCCACCCGAGTGCGCGATCCACGGGATCCACGGCGTGGGCATCCACGTCGCGACGCCGGACCGGATGGTCGAGTTCGCCGAGGAATCGTTCTTCTCCCAGGGCCGTCTCGCCGAGGAGGGCGACCGCGCGGCGCTGCAGATCGGCAACGCCAAGTACGGCAACCACCTCGAGCTGACGGTCAACCGCACCGACGACCAGGGCACCTGGGGCTACGGCGCGGGCACCTACCACCACTTCGCGTGGAACGTCGGCAACCTGCGCAACCAGGACGAGGTCAAGTTCGACATCGAAGGCCGCGGCTACACCGACATCTCGGAGCTGAAGGACCGCAAGTACTTCAAGAGCGTGTACGTCCGCACGCCCGGCGGCGCGTTGTTCGAGCTGGCCGTGACGCACCCCGAAGGCGGCTGGACGTGCGACGAGTCGCCGAAGGAGCTGGGCACGCGGTTCCAGCTGCCCGAGCAGTTCGAGCACCGCCGCGAGGAGATCCTCGCCCGGCTCGAGCCGATCGAGATCTGACGTGACCGCACCACATGTGACCGGCGGTCACGAGATCACCGTGCGCCGCGGGCAGTTCTGGATCCCGGGCGAGCGGGTGGCGGCCGGCGGCGTGACCGTGCAGCGGGCGCCGATGTTCGTGCAGTGGGAGGCGCCGCCGGAGGTGACCCGGCCGTACCCACTGGTGCTGGTGCACGGCGGCGGCGGGCAGGGCACCGACTGGACCGGCACCCCGGACGGGCGGCCGGGCTGGGCGACGCGCTTCGTGGAGGCCGGGTTCGCCGTGTACGTGGTGGACCGGTGCGGCCACGGGCGTTCGCCGTACCACCCGGACGTGGTGGCGCCGATGGGCGCGCCGTTCCCGTACGAGGCGGCGCGGGCGTTGTTCCTGCCCGAGGAGCGGCGCGGCGAGCAGGTCCAGTGGACTTACGGTGAGGCGGAGGTCGACCAACTGCTGTGCCCGATGGGCCCGTTGCCCGCGGACCTGGCGGAGTCGCAGCGGATGGACGCCGACCGGCTGGGCCGGTTGCTGGACCTCACCGGTCCCGCGGTGCTGGTGACCCACTCCGCGGGCGGTCCGGTCGGGTGGCTCGCGGCGGACGCGCGACCGGATGCGGTGGTGGCGATCGTGGCGGTCGAACCGGTCGGCCCGGCTTTCGCCGAGATCCCCGGGATGGGTTCGCTGGACTGGGGGCTGACCTCGGCGCCGATCACCTACGACCCGCCGGTTTCCCACCCGGCCGAGGTGCGAGCGGGAATGCCGATCCCGGCGCTGGCGGGCAAACCCGTCGTGGTCGTCACCGGTGGCGCGTCGGCGTTCGCGGACTTCGCGCCGCAGGTCGTGGACTTCCTGCGCGACGCGGGCGCTCTCGCCGTGCGGCTGCACCTGCCCGACCACGGCGTCAAGGGCAACGGGCACGGACTGATCTTCGAAGCCAATTCCGACGAGACGGTGCGGCCGGTCATCGACTGGATCCGCGGACTGGAGGGGACGGACGCATGAGCCTGCACGTCAGCGACGAGTTCGACGGGTTGATGGCGCGCCTGGACGAGGCCGCGCCGGTGCTCGCCGCGAACGCCGAGAAGGGCGAGGAACTGGGGCGGCTCACCGACGAGGTCGCGCAGGTGCTGCACGAGACGGGGGCGCTGAAGATCGGCATCCCGCGGGACCTGGGCGGGTACGAGTTCTCGCCGCGACAGGTCATCGAGACGATCGCGAAGATCGCCTACTCGGACGCCTCCGCCGGGTGGTCGTTCATGGCGTTGCAGATGGTCACCGGCACCACGGCCGCCTACCTCGGTGACGAGGCCGCGGCGGAGTTGTTCCCGGACGTGCCGGGCAACCGGTACGCGCTGATGGCGGGGCAGGGCACGCGGCTGGGCGCCGCGCGGCGCGTCGACGGCGGGTATGTGATCAACGGGCAGTGGAGCTTCGCGTCCGGGATCTCGATGGCCAGCCACATCCACACGGCGGCCTTGTGCGAGGAGACGGGGCAGGCGCTGATCTTCACGTTCCCCAAGGAGCAGGCGACGCTCGTCGACAACTGGGACGTGATGGGCCTGAAGGCGACCAGCAGCATCGACTACGTGTGCGAGGACGTGTTCGTGCCGTCGACGCACGTGTACGAGATCACCACGATGGCGGCCCGGCACGGCGGCGCGATCTACCGGATGGGGCTGGCGAACATGGCCGGCGTGTGCCACACCGGCTGGGCGCTCGGGGTGGGGCGCCGGATGCTCGACGAGATGCGGGCGCTGGCCGCGCGGAAGTCCGGAACGCCGGGCGCGTCGGTCGACACCGGGCAGTTCCACGCGGAGTACGCGCAGGCGGAGGCGGCGCTGCGCTCGGCACGGGCGTGGGCGATGGAGGTGTGGGAGGCCAACGAGGCGACCCTGGACGGTGGTTCGCTGCTGACCACGGAGCAGGAGACGCTCACCCGGCTGATGCTGAACAACACGACGTGGTCGGTGCACGCGGCGGGCCAGACGGTGTACAAGTGGGCGGCCACGGCGGCGCTGCGCAGGGGCGACCTGCAGCGCTTCTTCAGGGACCTCCACGCCGGGACGCAGCACATCACGTCGGGGCCGGTCGTGCTGCAGAACTGCGGCCGCTGGATGGCCGGCCTGGCGCCGGAGGCGCACTGGGAGTTCCTGGAACTGAAGGGCTGAGGGCAGGAGCGCAGGGCGGCGGCGCCCGCGGGGC
>NZ_AFWY03000064.1:0-43855 GCF_000231075.2 Amycolatopsis sp. ATCC 39116
CCCCCGCGAAATCGCGGTGGGTCGGGCCGGCAGCGCCGCGAGATCGCCGTGTTCCCGGTGATCCCGGAAGGTGGTCAGTCCTCGGCGCGGCGGCGGCGCCGGGGCGTTGCCGTTTTGCCGTTCGCTGCCAGGAGTTCGCTCACCGAGCGGCCCGCGGAGTGGGAACCGGCGTCCTCCTCCACCGCGGCGCGGCGGCCGCGGGGGGTTTCCGGCTCGGGCTTGGCCCGGCGGCCGGTGCTCGCCCAGGTGGCGGCTTCGTCGTCGGGGCGGTGGCGGCGGCCCGTCGGCGTCTCGTCGGCCGCCCGGTGGCCCGTCGCTTCGGCGCTGCGGCGGCCCGAGGGCGTCTCAGCAGCCGCGCGGTGACCAGTCGTTTCGGCGCTGCGGCGGCCCGTGGACGTCTCGTCGGCCGCCCGATGCCCCGTTGCCTCAGCACCGCGGCGGCCCGAGGGCGTCTCAGCAGCCGCGCGGTGGCCCGTCGCTTCGGCGCTGCGGCGGCCCGTGGACGTCTCGTCGGCCGCCCGATGCCCCGTTGCCTCAGCACCGCGGCGGCCACTGGGCGTCTCGTCGGCTGCCCGGTGACCCGTCGCTTCGGCGCTGCGGCGGCCCGAGATCGCGGCGGCGGAACGGTACCCGCTCGACTCGGCCGAGCGGCGTCCGGCGACGGCGGCGCTCGCGCTCGATCGGCGTGCCGGGGCCTCCGCCTCCTCGGCCACCGAAAGCCGCGGCAGCGCCTCGGCCTCCGGGGCCCGCTCCGAGCCTCGACGGCCGTCAGCCTCCGTCCGCAGGCTCGCCGGAACGTCGGCGTCCGACCGCAACCCGGGCGGCGCCTCGTCGGCGTCCGGCACCCGCGGCGCCTCGTCGGGGCGGCGACGACGGCCGGCGGGGGCCTCGTCCTCCTCCGCGCGGCGGCGACGGCCACCCGGCCTGCCCTGCTGCGCCAGCCGCCGGACCTCGACCGGCAACGTCTCGTTGACCACGGGGTGGTCCTCGGGCACCACCGGCGACGGCTCCGGCTGCACGGGCCGCGTCACGCGGGTCGGGAACGCCGCCGACAAATCGGTCGCCGAACGCTCGGCTCGCGGCGTCCAGTCCGGGTCGACGGGCTTGGCGACCTGCGTCGGCTGCTCCACCCGCTGCGGTTCACGCTTCACCGGCGTCGTCGCGGCGGGCGGACGTACCCGGTCAGGACGGCTCGGCGCGGGACGGCTCGGCTCGACGGGACGGGCCTGCGGGCGTTCCGGCTTCTTCGCCGCCGGCTGCACGCGCGTGCGGTCGGGGTCGACGGGCTCGGCGTTCGCGACCCGGCGGACGGGGAGGTCCATCGACACCTCGGGCCGCCGCGGCTCGGGCGCGCTCGGGCGGCCGCCCGCGCGCACCGGCTCCTTCTCCCGCACCCGCTCGATGAACTCGGTCGGCCGGTCGGTGATCTCCCGCTTCTTCGCCGCGGTGATCTGCGGGGGCTGGCTCGGGCCGGACTCGACGACCCGCTGTTCCTCGCGCAGCGCGCGCATCCGGGTCGCCTGCGCGGTCAGCGCGACGCGCTCCAGCAGCACCTCGCCGCCGAACAGGCTCTGCAGGTTGTCCCGCAGGGAAGCGATTTCCGTGCGCAGCGCGTCCAGTTCGCTGCGGGACTCGGACTCGACCCGTTGCCGCGTCTCGGCTTCGACCTCCAGCTCGAACTCGCGCCGCGCGGCGATCTCGCGTTCGAGCTCCAGCTCGTAGACCTCCTGCGCCTGCGCGACGGCCTCTTCGGTGTTCGTCGCCTGGCGGCGGTAGCGCACGGCGAGGAACGCGCCGATCAGTGCCGCCCACAACGCGGCGACGATCCCCAGCCGCAGGTAGCGAATGTCGTCGGCGACCACCAGCGGAATCGTGGCGCCGACCGCGAGGACCAGGCCGATGAGAAACCACGGCCTGCCCACGACGCGGCCGCGCGTCTCGTCACCCTCGCCAGTCATGACCAACACCGTACCCGCTAGTTATGCGTCTGAGACCTAGTTGGTACTTCGAGCGGTCGGTTCTCATCGTTAACCGGTCGGGTGATGATCGGGATCACTTTCGTCGTCTTCGGGCGTGCGGCAGCAGTGCTCGAGCCAGAGCGCCGCGGCGATCAACGCGACCGCGCACACCGCCCCGATCGCGACGCTGCGGAGGTCGCTCGACGCCGCGGCCAGCTCCGACGCCCGCGGGATCAACGCGCCGGCGATCCCAGCCCACGCGCCGAGCATGATCGCGCCGAGCAGTGAGGAAGCCTTCGCGAGCGCGACGGTGCGCGCCGCCGAGACCGCGTTGACGAGCCGGCCGGACCGGACGCGCGACCGCATCACGAAGGCCAGTGCGACGTCGATCACCGCGAGCACGAACAGCGTGAGGCCGACCGGGCGCGGCACGCGGGGCAGGTCGCCGTAGGCGAACCTGAACAGCAGGTACGCGGCGACGAGCCCGACCAGCCCGGCGATCACCAGCTCTCGGGGCCGGGTGAAGTGCATACGGCCACGGTACCCAGGTGATCGTGGCACAGTTGACTCTCCACCGGCTGGAGGGTTGAGCATGGGACGCGCGGACGGGACGTTCACCATCGGCGAGTTGAGCCGTCGGACCGGGTTGCCGGTCAAGACCATCCGGTTCTACTCCGACGAGGGGCTGCTCCCGCCCGCCGACCGCACCAGTTCCGGCTACCGGCTCTACGACGTGACGGCGATGGCCCGGCTCGAACTGATCAAGACGCTGCGCGAACTCGGCCTCGGGCTGACCGATGTGTCCGCGGTGCTCGCGCGGGAGACGAGCGTCCCCCGCCTCGCCCGGCGGCACATCGACGCGCTGGACGAGCAGATCCGCAGGCTGCGGTTGCGGCGCGCGGTTCTGCGTGCGGTCGTGAAACGCGAATCCGAGCTGGAGGAAGTGAAGCTGATGAACAGGCTGGCGGCGATGTCCGACGAAGAGCGGGCCCGCCTGCTCGACGAGTTCTGGCAGGAGGTGACCGAGGGCCTGCCGGTCGACGCGGAGTTCTACGAGCGGATGCGCTCGGCGAAACCGGAGCTGCCCGACGACCCGTCGCCCGAGCAGCTGGAGGCGTGGATCGAGTTCGCCGAGCTCATCCAGGACCCCGAGTTCCGCGCGGTGACCCGGCGGATGAGCGAACGGCACGCCGAGGACCTGCGGGCGGGCCAGGCGACCGTGCCGGCGCAGGAGGATTGGATCGGCTGGAGCGAGCGGGCGCAGAAGGCGCTGGACGCCGGCCTGGCCCCGGATTCACCGGAGGGACGCGAACTGGCCGACGACATCGCGCGGACGTGGGCGCCGGAGGGGCAGGACCCCGCGGACCCGGCGTTCCGCGCCTCGGTGGCCGACCGGATCGCCGTCGGGACCGACCACAGGGCCGAACGGTACTGGCAGCTGATGGCGATCATGAACGGGTGGCCGGAGGTGCCGACGCGCGTGCCGGCGGTGGAGTGGCTGACGGCTGCTTTGCGGGGCTGATCGCCGAGGTTGCCTCCCGCCCCGCAACAGCGAGCCGGCAACGAAAGCGAGCCGACCACCCCAACCAGACCTCCCCCGCCCCCGATCCACAGCCGATCTTTAGTCGCCGATCAGCGGGGTCAAGGCACGCTTTCCCGCCTTGACGCCGTTGCTCGGCGACTGAAACACAATCAGGCATCGGGGGCGGGGGTGGTCGGAAGGTGACCATTTGGCGCCGTCAGGTGCTTTTCGCGCGCGAAGGCGCGGCTTTAAAGATCAAAAGAGTCCTCGCCGGACGGGCAGGCTCCGGGATGACCAGGGGACCGTTGTCGTCTCACCTCGGGCGGGTGGTCGCCGGGTGGTCATCCCGTCGCCTTCCGGTTTGTGCATATCACCTTGAGCCAGGGCCGCAAGGTTGGCATGTTCGGCTGCCGGTTGGCGGCCTGGCTTGCGGCCCTGGCTCAAGGTGATCGTTGCGTGTCAGGCGACGGGATGACCACCCAGCTTCGGTTTTGTTCAAAGATCAAGGGCACCGCTGCTGGCGCGGGAAGGGCTGCAGCAGGCGCACTGACTGGCGGTCGGAGTCGGGGCGGGCCGCCAGCAGGTCGCGGACCGGGCCGTGGCCGGGTAGTACCGCGGCCGGGTCGATTTCCAGCCACGGGATCAGCACGCTCGCGCGCTCGGGCGTCCCTGGGTGCGGCAGCAGCAGCTCCGGGTCGTCCGAGCGCACCCCGTCCACCGTGACCACGTCGACGTCCAGCGTGCGCGGCCCCCACCGCAGTTCCCGCACCCGGCCTGCCCGGCGTTCCAGCTCCTGGCCCGCCCGCAGCCACGACCACTCGTCCCGCTCTGGATCGTCCACAATGCACACCGCATTGAGAAAGTCCGGCTGGTCCTCGACGCCCCACGGTTTCGTTTCGTACACACTGGACACCGCGACCACCGCCGGCCCGAAGAAATCGATCACCGACTTCAGGTACGCCAGCCGGTCGCCCAGGTTCGAACCCAGCGACAGGACCGCCTTCACGCGCGCTCCCGGTGCACGGTCACCGCCACGTCCGCGAAGTTCAAGGGAATCGGCGCGGACGGCTTGTGCACCGTCACCTCGACCGCCGACAAGCGCGAGTCCTTCAGCACCTCGTCCGCGATCCGGCCCGCCACGCTCTCGATCAGGTCGTACGGCTCACCGCCGACGATGTCCGCCGCCAGCTGCGCCAGCTCGCCGTAGTGCAGGGTTTGCGTCAGATCGTCCGAAGCGGCGGCGGGCGCGAGGTCCAGCCACGCCACGATGTCGACGACGAACTCCTGCCCGTCCCGCTTCTCGTGCTCGAACACCCCGTGCCGCCCGAACACGCGCAGCCCGGTGAGCGTGATCCGGTCAGGCACGCCCGCGCCTCCACGCCGCGGCGACCGCGACCGCGTCCAGCGACGAACCCACGTTGTGCACCCGCACGCCCCACGCCCCCTTCACCGCGGCGATCGCCGACACCGCCGCCGTCGCGTCCTCCCGGCCGTCCGGCGGGCGCGGGGCACCACCGGAGTCGGCCAGCAGGCTGCCCAGGAACCGCTTGCGCGAAGCGCCCACCAGCACCGGGAAACCCATGTCCAGGAAGACTTCCAGCCGGTTCAGCAACGCCCAGTCGTGCTCGGCGCGCTTGGCGAACCCCAGCCCGGGGTCGACGACGATCTTCTCCGGCGCGACCCCGGCGGCCAGCGCCGCGTCGACCCGCGCCTGCAGCTCGCGCCGCACGTCCTCGACCACGTCGTCGTACTCGGCCAGCGCGTTCATGTCCTTGCTGTGCCCGCGCCAGTGCATCAGCACCCACGGCGCCTGGCTGCTCGCGGCCACCTTCGCCATGTCCGGGTCGGCCAGGCCGCCCGACACGTCGTTGATGATCTCCGCGCCCGCGTCCAGCGCCGACTCCGCGACGGCCGCGCGGGTGGTGTCCACCGAGAGCCGCAGGCCGTCGGCCGCCAGCGCACGCACCACGGGCAACACGCGAGCGGTCTCGGTCTCCGCGTCCACCCGGGACGAACCGGGCCGGGTGGATTCGCCGCCGACGTCGATGATGTCCGCGCCGCGCGCCCACATCTCGTGCGCGTGCGCCAGCGCGGCATCCAGGTCGAGGTACCGGCCGCCGTCGGAGAACGAATCCGGCGTGACGTTCAGGACGCCCATCACCAGACAGCGGTCCGGCGCCCCGGTGGTCATCGACGGCCCTTGATCAGCTCCAGCGCCTCCGCCCGGGAGGTCGCCGACGTCTGCAGCATGCCGCGCACGGCCGACGTCGTGGTGCGCGCGCCCGGCTTGCGGATGCCGCGCATCGACATGCACAGGTGCTCGGCCTCGACCACGACGATCACCCCGCGCGGCTCCAGCTTCCGCACCAGCGCGTCGGCGATCTGCGACGTCAGCCGCTCCTGCACCTGCGGGCGCTTCGCGTAGAGGTCGACCAGCCGGGCCAGCTTCGACAGGCCGGTGACCTTGCCGTGGCTGTTCGGGATGTAACCCACGTGCGCGACGCCGTGGAAGGGCACCAGGTGGTGCTCGCACGTGCTGTACATCGGGATGTCGGTGACCAGGACGAGCTCTTCGTGCGACTCGTCGAACGTGCGCTCCAGCACCGACGCCGGATCGCTGTACAGCCCGGCGAACATCTCCCGGTAGGCACGGGCGACCCGGGCCGGAGTGTCCCGAAGGCCCTCCCGGTCCGGGTTCTCGCCCACGGCCTCCAGCAGCTCACGCACCGCTTTCTCGGCGCGCGCCTGATCGAAGACCGGCCCCTCCTCGGGCGTCAGCTCACTGTCGATCTTGACCGTCCTGCTCGTCGGGGTTCCGCCGGTGCTGGCCCTGCCCCTCCTCGGAGCCACCGAACCAGTCACCCTGCCGCGGCTGCTCGCCCTGGTTCGGGCGCCACGGAGTCTGACCACCCGGCTGGGTCGCCGGGGTCCAGCCCGGAGGCGCGCCGTAGTTCGGCGGGCCGGACTGGTTGCCGCCGTTGTAGGGCTGCGGCCACTGACCGGTGCCGTTCGGGCCGTACGGGCGGCCACCGCCGTTGGGCGGCGGGTAGTTCCCGCCCGACGGGGGCGCGTACGGGTTCGACGGCGGTTCCGGCTGGCTGTAGGGCGGGCCACCGGGCAGGTCGCTGCCGCCCGGCGCGGTTCCGACCGGGGTCGGCACCTGGCGCGGCGCCGGCTTCTTCTCCGGCGGCGGCCACGGCTCGCCGCGCTCCATCGCCAGCTCGCCGGGCGTCTTGATCGGCGGCTTGTCCGACGGGGTGCGCTCACCGAACTCGTTGAAGACGGTGATGTGCGGCCGCTTTTCGACGGTGGCGAAGATCCGCTCCAGGTCCTTGCGGCTGAGCGTCTCCTTCTCCAGCAGCTCCAGGACCAGGTCGTCGAGCACGTCGCGGTAGGTGTTGAGCACCTCCCACGCCTCGGTGTGCGCGGTCTCGATGAGCTTGCGGACCTCTTCGTCGATCTCGTGCGCGACCTCGAGCGAGTAGTCCGCCTGACGGCCCGCGGACCGGCCCAGGAACGGGTCGCCCTGGTCCTGGCCGTACTTCACGGCGCCGAGGCGGGCGCTCATGCCGTACTCCATGACCATCGCCTTGGCGATCTTGGTCGCCTGCTCGATGTCGGAGGACGCGCCGGTGGTCGGCTCGTGGAAGACCAGCTCCTCCGCCGTGCGGCCACCCATCGCGAACACCAGCCGGGCGATCATCTCGGAGCGGGTCATCAGCTGCTTGTCGTCCTCGGGGACGACCAGCGCGTGCCCACCGGTCCGGCCGCGCGGCAGGATGGTCAGCTTGTAGACCGGCTCCAGGTCCGGCATCGCCCACGCGGCGAGCGCGTGCCCGCCCTCGTGGTAGGCGGTGATCTTCTTCTCCTGCTCCGAGATGATCCGGCTCTTGCGCGCCGGCCCGCCGATGACCCGGTCGACCGACTCCTCCAGCGCCGCGTCGGTGATCACGTGCCCGTTCTGGCGGGCGGTGAGCAGCGCGGCCTCGTTGATGACGTTGGCCAGGTCGGCGCCCGACATGCCCACGGTGCGCTTGGCCAGCGCGTTCAGGTCGACGCCCTGCGCGAGCGGCTTGCCCTTCGAGTGCACCTCGAGGATGGCGCGGCGGCCTGCCAGGTCCGGCGCGGACACCGGGATCTGCCGGTCGAAGCGGCCGGGGCGCAGCAGCGCCGGGTCCAGGATGTCCGGGCGGTTGGTCGCGGCGATCAGGATGATGCCGCCACGCGAGTCGAAGCCGTCCATCTCGACGAGCAGCTGGTTCAGCGTCTGCTCGCGCTCGTCGTGACCGCCGCCGAGGCCGGCGCCGCGCTGGCGGCCGACCGCGTCGATCTCGTCGACGAAGATGATGCACGGGGCGTTCTGCTTGGCCTGCTCGAACAGGTCGCGGACGCGGGAGGCGCCGACACCGACGAACATCTCGACGAAGTCCGAACCGGAGATCGTGTAGAACGGCACGCCGGCCTCACCGGCGACGGCGCGCGCGAGCAGCGTCTTACCGGTGCCGGGCGGGCCGTAGAGCAGCACGCCCTTGGGGATCTTCGCGCCCAGCGCCTGGTAGCGGGCCGGGTTCTGCAGGAAGTCCTTGATCTCGTAGAGCTCTTCGACCGCCTCGTCGGCGCCCGCCACGTCGGCGAACGTCGTCTTCGGCATGTCCTTGTTCAGCTGCTTGGCCTTGGACTTGCCGAAGTTGAGGACGCGGTTGCCGCCGCCCTGGGCGTTGTTCATCATCCACATCAGCAGCAGGAGCAGCAGGCCGAGCGGGATGATGTAGTACAGGATCTGCGTGAAGAAGCCCTGCTGCGTGACCGTCGTGTTGAACTTGACGTTCTGCAGCTTGATCAGCTGGTCGTAGATCGTGCCTGCCGACTGCGACGGGTACGAGGTGATGATCTGGTCGACCTGCTGGCCGTCGACGTCGATCTTGTTCGTGAGCGACAGCTTGAGCTGCTGCTCCTTGTCCTCCAGGTTCGCTTCCTTCACGTTGTTGCCGGTGATCTGGGCGATCGCCTGTGAAGTGGGTACCTGGGTGTATCCACGGTCGCTGTCGAAGAGGGTGTTGACCGCGAGGAAGATCAACACAACCGCGACGATCCACAGCAGCGGGTTCCTGAGCAGGCGCTTCCGGTCCATATGCCTCGGCCGTTCGGCCTCGACCCTCCCTGGCTAGGCGGTAGATGTCACATCCGCCGTCACGGTGTAGACAACAACTTGCGGTGTGCGAGGAACACCCCGTCCATCCAGGGTACAGTCCGGCCGACATGGGCACCTGCACGAGTCTCAAGCAGGTCAACGGCCGGTGCCGTGGTCTGGTTCCCCGGAGCGGTCCGGGTCAGTTGCCCGGCTCGGTTGTGACGCCCGCCACCATCTCGCCCAGCCTGGTGCGCAGCGTTTTCGCGTCCGCGGAGGACACGGTCACCCACTCCCGCCCGTCGGCGCCGGGCCGGGACAGGCTCAGGTACCGGCCGGTGGCCGTGTCGAACCAGCCCAGCACCGGTGACCTGCGACGACCGCTCACCTCGGACCTGCTGTTCGCGGCCAGCTGACCGCCGCGCAGCCGGGGCTGGCCGGCCAGCCGGGCGTAGGCCTCGCGCGGGTCGGAGGAGCCCTCGGACAGCGACCGGCGCCGCGGCTTCGGGTCGCCGCCGACCGGGACGGCCGTCCTGGCCGGCTGGATCCGCAGCGCCTCGTCGACCGGAAGTGTGATGGAAGCCTCCGTGCCACGCGTGCCCGGCGGCAGCAGGTCGACGACCGTCGAGGCCAGGCCCTCGGGGAAGGCCGGCCGGATCCAGATGCCGTCGGCGTCCTGGATCGCCACCACGCCGAGCGTGCCGTCGGTGGCGGCGAGTATCGACACCGGCGGGACCTGGAAGTCCGGGATGTGCACGGCGTCGATGCTGGTGGTGCCCTGCGAGAGCACCCGGAACCAGTCCTCGACGCGCGGGTCGAGGCGGCCGTAGTGGTCGCGCAGGCCGCGGGCCTTCAGCTCCTCGTGGGCCCGCTGCCGCAGCCGCGCGCGCTCGTCCATGGTCGCGCCGTGCGAGCGCACCTGCAGCGGGTACGGCAGTTCGCCGATGCCGGCCGCCTCCCAGAGGAAGTCGAACGTCATCGGGGTGAAGAATTCGGGGCGGTTCACCGGGCGCTCTCCGGGGTCGGGGTCTCGCCGGCCGCGTGGGCCATCGGGGGCGCGGCATCGGCGGAGGCGGCTACGAGCCGGCTCTGGCTACAACCGGCCTTCATGAGGTGGTTCACCAGGCACCACCCGGCGCCAGGGTCTCGCCGGCGGCGCTGACCAGCATCTCGCCGAGCCGGTGCCGCAGGTTCGCCGCGTCGGCGGGGGGCGGTGGCGACCCAGAGTCGCGACCTTGCCGCACCCGCGAGGGCGGCGGTGGGCCGTTGCCTCAGGTTCGCCGCAGCCGCCGGGGTGGCGGTGGGCCGGTGCCGCAGGCGCGGCGCAACCGCCAGGGCGGCGGTGGGCCGCTGCCTCAGGTTCGCCGCAACCGCCAGGGCGACGGTGGGCCGCTGCCTCAGGCGCGACGCAGCCGCCAGGGCGGCGGTGGGCCGCTGCCTCAGGTTCGCCGCAACCGCCAGGGCGGCGGTGCGCCGCTGCCTCAGGCGCGACGCAGCCGCCGGGGTGGCGGTGCGCCGCCCACCGGCCTGCACAACACCGGTCACCAGGCACCACCCGGCGCCAGGGTCTCGCCGGCGGCGCTGACCAGCATCTCGCCCAGCCGGTGCCGCAGGTTCGCCGCGTCAGCGGGGGCGATGGTGATCCAGTCGCGCCCGTCGTGACCGCGGCTGGCCTGCGTGAAGTAGCGGCCGTCATCGGTGTCGAACCAGCTCAGCACCGGCGGCCTCGTCTTCGCACCGCTGCGGCTGCGGGCGTTGGCGCCGATCTGCCCGCCGCGCAGCCGCGGCTGGGCCTGCAGCCGGGCCAGCGCCTTGCGGTCGTCGTCCACGCTGGTCCGCCCGCCGGCCGCGGTGCGGCGCTGCAGGAAGTCGGCCCCGGTGGCCGTCATCAGCTGCTCGAGCGGCACGGTGATCGACTTCTCGCTGCCCCGCCGGGCGGCGGGCAGCAGGGACACGATGGCGCTCGCGAGGCCGTCCGCCGGCATCGGCTGGAAGTGGAAGCCCCGCTCGTCGTGCACCGCGAGCACACCGCGCCCGGACAGCGCCGCCGCCACGGCGAGCAGCGGACGCGCGTCCGGCGCGGTGATGTGCACGCTGTCCAGGCTGGTCTCCGACCCGGCCAGCACCTCGAAGAACTCCTCGACGTGCGGCGCGGGGCGGCCCCGGCCGTCGGCCGCGCCACGCGCGGCGAGCCGGTCCAGGGTCTGCCGCCGCAGCTCGGCACGCTCGTCCATCGTCGCGCCGTGCGAGCGCACCTCCAGCGGGTACGGCAGTTCGCCTGCTCCGAAGGACTCCCACAGGAAGTCCAGTTCCAGCGGAGTGAGCAGCTCCGCTCGCGCCATCAAGTCCCTCTTTCCCGGTTCGCGCGGTTGCGCCGGATCAGCGGTCGTCCTCGTCGTTCCAGGCCCCGATGACCGGCGGCGCGGTCGCCACGTTGGCGCCGAACGCCTCGTCGGGGTCGGCCTCGACGAGGAAGGAGGCACGGGTGTGCTCCTCGTCCTCCGAGCCCTGCGCGCCGGCACCCATGCCGCCGCCCATGCCGGACGCCGGCGGCGGGGTGCCTGCCCCGCCGATGGTCCCACCGGTGTTCATGAGACTCTGCTGGGCCTGCTGCTGCGCGGCGCCGTGGGCCTGCTGCGACTGGTCCGAGCTGGCCGCCGTCTCGTCGGCCGCCGGGCGCTCCTTGGCGCCGGACTTGCTGCCGCGGCCGAGAGCGGCCTTGCCACCCACCGCGGCGAGACCCGCCGTGCCGAGACCCGCCACCGCGCCCAGCGCCGCCGCACCGCCACCGCCGGACGACGTCGGCGCCGCGGTCACCTGACCCGCGCCGGAGGCCGCGCCTGCCGCCGGAGCGGGAGCCGCCGGGACACCGTGCGGACCGGGGGCGCCACCGGGCTGGCCACCGGCGGCGAAGCCCGCCGCGCCGCCGCCGGGGATCCCGGTGGTGACGCCGCCGACCGGGCCGAGCCCGACCGACCCGAGGCCGCCGGGCACCGCGCCGGAGCCGGCCCCGACGGACTGCGCCGAGGTGCCGCCGAAGCGGCCGTCCGCGGGCAGGCCGAGCGACTCCGGGCCGAAGCTCGGGGTCGCGCTGTCCACCTCGGACATCGCCTGGGTGTAGGCGTTGAAGTACTGGACCTGCTGGGCGTGCACGGCGCGGGCCTCGTCGGCCTGCACCTTCATGTCGGCGACCATCGCGGCCGGGCCGCCGGCGAGCATCGCCGCGGTCTGCTTGGCCGGGTCGAACTCCTTCGGCGCGGGCATCTTCTTGACCTCGGCCGCCGCCGCGGCCTGCTGCGCCATCCGGTTCGACATGGTGTGCGCCGCGTCGCCGGCCTGCTTGCTGGAGTTCGCGATGCCGACCAGTGCGCCCTGCGCGGAACCGGAGCCCTGCCCGATCCACGCGTTGCCCAGCTCGGCGATCGCGTTGTACAGGTCGTCGGCCGCCTGGTGCAGGCTGTCGCCGTGGGACTGCCACTGCCGCCCGGTGGCCTCGGCCGTGGCCGGGTCGTTGTTCTGGGTGGCGCCGAGGTAGAGCTGGTTGCTCTCCTGCGAGGCCCAGTTCGGCGGGCTCGCGATGGCGCGGTCGCCGCCGTAGGTGAACCCGCCCGCACTGTTGCGCGCCTGCTGCACCAGCGCGGCGGACTCGCCGTTGTCGCCCAGCTGGACGGCCTCGCCTCTGGGCTCGTTGCTCGGAGAAGTCATCGTGATCGGTCCCCCCGCCTTCAGACCTGGCGACCGGACGCCAGCGCGTCTTCGGCGGCCTGCTCGATCTTGTCGTAGTGGCTCATCGCCGCGACGATGGCGTCCTCGGCCTGCTGGTACTGGTTGTAGAGGTTGCGCAGCGCGGTCGCGTACGACTCACCGCCCCCGTCGGCGCGCTGCACGAACTTCGCGGCGATGGCGTTGCCGACCGGGTTGTTGCCGAGCTTGGGCGGCTCAGCAAGGGCTCCGGCGTTGCGCAGCAGGTTCTCCACCTGGTCCTTGCCGAGGCGGATCTTCTTCAGAACAGCCTGCGCTGCGTCCGGGTCGACCCCCAGCTGCCCGTTCACGGCGGCGTTCCGGAACGCCGCGGCGTCCGCGTAGCTCCCCATCAGTTCTCCCTACCCCACGTCCGTACCGCATCGCGGCGCGTCACCCTCGTTCGCGTAGGTTAACGCACCGCACCGACACTTATGACGCGTTCCGGCACGTTCGGGTTCACGAATTTCCGGTGCTCACGCACCGTGTTCAGGCGCCGTACACCTTCGGATCAAGGGTGCCGATGTAGGGCAGGTCCCGGTAGCGCTCCGCGTAGTCGAGGCCGTACCCGACCACGAACTCGTTGGGGATGTCGAAGCCGACGTACCGCACCGGCACGTCCACCTTGACCGCCTCCGGCTTGCGCAGCAGCGTGACGACCTCCAGCGACGCCGGGTTGCGGCTCGCCAGGTTCTTCAGCAGCCAGGACAGGGTCAGTCCGGAGTCGACGATGTCCTCGACGATCAGCACGTGCCGCCCGGTGATGTCCCGGTCGAGGTCCTTGAGGATCCGCACCACGCCGGAGGACGACGTGGACGAACCGTACGAGGAGACGGCCATGAACTCCAGCTGCGCCGGCATCGGCAGCACGCGGGCGAAGTCGGTCATGAACATGACGGCGCCCTTGAGCACGCCCACCAGCAGCAGGTCGCCGGCAGAGGTCTCGCGCTCGTAGTCCGCGGCGATCTGCTTGGCGAGCTCGGTGATCTTGTCGTTGATCTGCTGCTCGGTGATGAGGACGGAGGCGATCTCGCCTTCGTACACGGGTCAGTCCCCTCTTGTTTCCGGTGGATTCATGGCAAGCCTGCCATGCGTCCGGGTCACCACCAAGCCGCCGGGTAGCCAAACACCGCCCTGGCCACGCCACCGCGCGACCAGCGCGTCGACGGACCGCAGGTGGGCGTCGGTGAGGTCGCGCGCGCCGTGCGCGGTGAGCCAGTTCCGCAGGATCCTCCTGCGGAGGGATGCGGGCAGCGGCGCGAGCTCCCCGATGTCCGGTTTCCCGTGCCGCGCCAGGAAGTCCGCTGCGAGCGCGTCGAGCGCCTCGGAATCCTCCCTGAGCTGGGCGGCCGTGCGGGCGAGCGCCGCCGCGACCCCGCCGTTGAGGACGTCTTCCAGCAGCGGCAGCACTTCCGCGCGCAGGCGCACCCTGGTGTAGCGCGGATCGCTGTTGTGCGGGTCCTCCCACGGGGTCAGGCCGAGCGCGCGGCAGGCGTCCCTGGTGGTCGCGCGGGGCACGTCGAGGAGTGGCCTACCCCACGGGAGATCCACAGCACGCATGCCGGCGATCGAGCGCGGACCGGAGCCGCGGCCGAGTCCGAGCAGGACGGTCTCGGCCTGGTCGTCGCGGGTGTGGCCGAGGAGGACGATGCCGCGGTGATGCGCGCGGAGCGCGGCATAACGGGCGTTCCGGGCGGCCGCCTCAGGGCCACCCGGGCCGGTCACCTCGACCGTCAGGACTTCGGCGGAGTCCACGCCGAGCTTGCGCGCCGTCCCGGCCGCCTCTTCGGCCACGCGCGCGGAGCCCGCCTGCAGCCCGTGGTCCACGACCAGCGCCCGCACCGGCAGCCCGAGCCGCCGCCCGGTGAACACGGCGGCCTCGGTGAGCGCCAGCGAGTCGGCCCCACCGGACAACGCCACGTCGATCGCCGGCACGCCGGGGCACTCCGCCAGCAGGTTCCGCACCGCGCGGCGCACCGCGGCGACCGCGGGGTGCGGCCCGGTCACGGGTGGACGCGCCGCACCCAAGCCTCGGGATCGCCGATCTCGGCCCGGGTCGGCAGCGTGTTGGGCGAGGTCCAGACGGCGTTGAACCCGGCCATCCCGACCCGGTCGACGACGTGCCGGGTGAAGGCCGCGCCCTGCGCGTACTGGCGGATCTTGGCGTCCACCCCGAGCAGCGCCCGCAGCAGCCGGTCCAGCAGGCCGCCGCCCTTGCGCCGCTCGGTGAACCGCGCGCGGATCGTCTCGACGCTGGGGACCACGCTCGGCCCCACCGCGTCCATCACGTAGTCCGCGTGCCCTTCCAGGAGCGTGGACAGCGCCAGCAGCCGGTCGAACACCTCGCGCTGCTCGGGCGAGCGCAGCAGCTGCCCGATCGCGACCAGCCCGTCCGCCTTGGCGCGCCGGGCCTCGCGCAGCGCGTCCGGCAGCCTGCCGAGCAGGTCGGTCATCCCGTCGTCGTCGCCGGTGAGGCCGCCGACCAGGCGTTCGACCTCGTCGGCGAAGTAGTCGCGTAGCCAGCCGACGGCGGTGAACTGCAGCCGGTGCGTGCTCTCGTGCAGGCACACCCACAGCCGGAAGTCGCGGCCGGGCACGTGCAGCGCCTGCTGCGCGGTGACCACGTTCGGCGCCACCAGCAGCAGCCGCCCGCCGCCGTCCGGGCCGCCGAACGGGTCGTACTGGCCCAGCACGCGGGAGGCCAGGAAGGCCAGCACCACGCCGGTCTGCACGCCGGCGCCACCGGCCAGGACCGGCCCCAGCGGCCCCGCCGGGTTCGGCGGCAACGCCTTCGCCGTGAGCGCGTCGAGCCCGGCGGCGGCCGAGCGCACCCAGCCGGGCCGGTCCACCACGTCACCGGGGAGCAGCGGCAGCCCGGCGCCCAGCCCGGTCAGCTCGCGGACGTGTGCCTCGGCGTCGAGCGACAGCTCCCGCAGCTCGGTCACGGCCAGGCCGGCCTCCTCGCGGGAGACCACCGGCCCGCCACGGGCGAGGAAGGCGCCCGTGGAAGCGGCCAGTGACCAGTCCACGACCGGCCGGGACGCAACCTCGCTCATCGTGTTCACCTTCCCGAAGCTATCGGCAACCACAGCCCCTCAGCGAGGCCGCGACGACGTCCAGTGCCGCCCGCGCGGGGTCCTGGTCGGCGCCGTCGGACATCAACGCGAACACCAGGACCCGGCCGTCCTCGTCCAGCACTACCCCTGCCAACGTGTGGACGCCGGACAGAGTGCCCGTCTTGGCGCGGACCCACCCCTTGCCGGACCGCGAGTTCGGCGCGTCGTAGCGGTCGGCGAGGGTGCCGCTGCCGCCGGCCACCGGCAGCCCGGCCAGCATCGGGCGCAGTTTCGCGGTGCGCGGGTCCTTGCCGTCCGGTCCCGCGGCGACGGCCAGCACCTGCGCGAGCAGCTTCGCCGGGACGCTGTTCTGCGGGGACAGCCCGCTGTTGTCGCTCAGCTTGACCTGGGAGACGTCGAACCCGTTCTGGGACAGCACGGACAGGGTCGCCTGCGCGGCGCCGGAGAACGACGCGTCGGCGCCGGTCGCGATGGCCGTCATCCGGCCGATCGCGTCCGCGAGGGTGTTGTCCGAGGCCTCCAGCGCGTGCGCGATCAGCTCGCTCAGCGGGGCGGACTTCACCTCGCCGAGCACCTTCGCGTCCTGCGGCGCCGTCGCCTGGCCGGACGCGGTCGCGCCGAGGCGCTGCGCGAACGTCTGCAACACGGTGTTCGCCGGCTGGGCGACGCGCATCGAGTGGTCGTTCGTCGGGTCGGTGAGGCCGCCGTCGAGCATCACCGGCGTCATCGCGGCGGTGTAGATCGGGGCGTCGTCGGGCGCCCAGCCCGGCGCGGTTTGCGCACCGGACCAGATCGAGGTGTCGATCTGGACCTTCTTGATCGCGCCGCCACTGGCCTGCTTCACCTGCGCGACGAGGTCGTCGAGGTGGGCGGCGCCGGCGTACACCGACTGCTGCCCGGCGGGCAGCGAGGACAGCGTGATGTCCCCGCCCGCGACGATCACGGCGGTGTCCGGCGACGAGCCCTGCACGACCTTGGTGCTCAGCTGCGTGCCCGGGTCCATCGCGAGCAGCGCGGCGGAGGTGGTCAGCAGCTTGGTGGTGGACGCCGGGGTGCGGAACTGGCCGGAGTTGCGGTCCCACAGCAGCTCGCCGGTCGCCGGGTCGATCACGGCGCCGGTGAGCGTGCCCAGCGCGGCGTTCGCGGCCGGGCCTGCCAGCGCCGAGGACACCCCGGACGACGTCGGTTCCGGTGCCGACGCGCTGGGCGCCTTGAGCGAGAGGGCCACCGGCACCGGCTGCGGGCTGTCGCCCTTCGGCAGGTTCGGCGCCCACGGCAGGCCGAGGCGGTTGGAGACGTACGGCGTGGCGAGCGCGGCGCCCACCGCGACGACCAGCACCAGCGCCACGATGCTGCCGATCAGCACGCCCTTGCGGCGGCGCTTCGGTTTCGCCTCGGGTTCGGCGGGCGGCTTCTCCTCGCCGGTGGTCGCCTCCGCGGGGTGGATTTCGCCGCTGGGCTCGATCCGCATCGGCTGCACCGGCGGAACGGCCGCGGGCGGCACCGGCTGCGACGGCTCGTGGTTCGGCGCGGGCTGCGGCCGCGGCTGCGACGGCTCGGCGGCGGACTGCTGCTGGGCCGACTGCTGCGGCGGCTGGGCGGACTGCGGCCGCGGCTGCGCCGATTCGGCGGACTGCTGCGGCGGCTGCTGCTGGGCGGGCTGCTGTGGCCGGTGCTCCGGCGGCGCGGGCTGCGGCCGCGGCTGCACCGACTCGGCCGACTGCTGCGCAGACTGCGGCGGCTGCGGCCGCGGGACCCGATGCGGCTCGGTCTCCTGCTCCGGCACCTGCCGCAGGTCGATGACCTGCGTGCTTTCCGCGTCCGGCTTGGCCGCCGGGATGAACTGGGTCTTCTCCGCGTCCCGCTCGGCAGGCACGAACAACGTCGGCGATTCGGGCAGGGAAACCTTGCCGGGCACCGGCAGCTGGGCCGTGGCGCCGCCGTCAGCGGAACTCTCCCCGCTGCCGGCGTCGGTGTCTTCCGACGGCCACTCGGGCTGTTCGTTGCTCGGCACGCACCCCTCCTCCAGACCGGCGACACACCGCGGGCAAACTCACTGTTGTCAAGACGACATCAGTGCGACTTCCCAACGGCGCGTGGTCCACACTAGTGAGAACAAGTTAGCGAAACCGTAAGCCGCCGGTACCGGCGGGAAAAGACGAGGTCAGCGAGGACGCCGTGGAGTTCGACGCCACGATCGAAATCCCCAAGGGGGAGCGCAACAAGTACGAGGTGGACCACAAGACCGGTCGCATCCGCCTGGACCGGACCCTGTTCACGGCCACCCAGTACCCGGCCGACTACGGCTTCATCGACGACACCCTTGGGCAGGACGGCGACCCGCTCGACGTGCTGGTGCTCGTCCAGGAGCCGACGTTCCCGGGCTGCCTGATCCGCTGCCGCGCGATCGGCATGTTCCGGATGACGGACGAGAAGGGGCCGGACGACAAGGTCCTCGCGGTGCCGTCCGACGACCCGCGGCTGGAGCACCTGCGCGACATCCACCACCTGAACGAGTTCCACAAGCTGGAGATCGAGCACTTCTTCCAGGTGTACAAGGACCTGGAGCCGGCCAAGAGCGTCGAGGGCTCGCAGTGGGTGGGCCGGTCCGAGGCGGAGGCCGAGATCAAGCGCTCCTACCAGCGTGAGATCGACCGGCTCGCGAAGGAGGCCGCCGAGGGCGGCGAGCACCACTGAGTGCGCCCAACGAAGAACGCCCCTTCCCCGCGCGGGGAAGGGGCGTTTCTCGTTTCGATCAGGCCCGGTAGCCGGGGATCGGGTAGGCGGCGAGCAGGTCGCGCACCTCGCCGGCGATCTTGTTGATCGCGTCCTCGTCGTTCGCGGCCGCCGCGGCGATCGAGCGGTCGATCCACTCGGCGATCTGCGGCTGGTGCTCCGGCGTGAGACCGCGGGTGGTGATGGCCGCGGTGCCCAGCCGGATGCCGGACGGGTCGAACGGCTTGCGCGGGTCGAACGGCACCGTGTTGTAGTTCAGCTCGATGCCGGCGCGGTCCAGCGCCTGCGCGGCCGGCTTGCCGCCGATCTGCTTGCTCGTCAGGTCGACCAGCAGCAGGTGGTTGTCGGTGCCGCCGGAGACCAGGTCGAAACCGCGCTCGATCAGGGCCTCGGCCAGCGCCTTGGCGTTCGCGACGATCGCGTGGGCGTAGTCGCGGAACTCCGGCTTGGCGGCCTCGCCCAGCGCGACGGCAATGGCGGCCGTCGTGTGGTTGTGCGGGCCGCCCTGCAGGCCGGGGAACACGGCCTTGTCGATGGCCTTCGCGTGGTCGGCGTCGGTCATGATCATCGCGCCGCGCGGGCCGCGCAGGGTCTTGTGCGTGGTGGTGGTGATCACCTGCGCGTGGCCGACCGGCGACGGGTGCGCGCCACCGGCGACCAGGCCGGCGATGTGCGCGATGTCGGCCACCAGCACGGCGCCGACCTCCTTCGCGATCTCCGCGAAGGCCGGGAAGTCGATGGTGCGCGGGATCGCGGTGCCGCCGGCGAAGATCAGCTTCGGGCGGTGCTCCAGCGCCAGCTCACGCACCTGGTCGAGGTCGACGCGGCCGGTCTCCTTGCGCACGCCGTAGCGGACCGGGTTGAACCACTTGCCGGTGGCCGAGACCGACCAGCCGTGGGTGAGGTGGCCGCCGTCGGGCAGCGCCATGCCCATCACGGTGTCGCCGGGGCTGGCGAAGGCGAGGTAGGCGGCCAGGTTCGCGGGCGAGCCCGAGTACGGCTGCACGTTCGCGTGGTCGACGCCGAACAGCGCCTTGGCGCGCTCGATCGCGATCTGCTCGACCTGGTCGATGAACTGCTGGCCCTCGTAGTACCGCTTGCCGGCGTAGCCCTCGGAGTACTTGTTGGTGAGGACGGAGCCGGTGGCCTCCAGCACCGCCTGGGAGACGTAGTTCTCGGAGGCGATGAGGCGGATCTTCTCCGCCTGGCGGCGCGCCTCGTCCTCGACGAGTCCGGCGATCTGCGGGTCGGCAGCGGTGAGCTCGGGGATGGCTGGCTGGTGCGTCATCTTCCTACTCCTGACACTGGCCACACCCAGGCGCGCGGTGCCGGCCTCGTCGGTCGCTTCCCGGTGGTGCTCCACCTCTACGGCGCCAGTCGCTGAAACGGACGCGTCCCAGCTTAGTCGACCGGTGCCACGCCTTCCGCGTGCCGCTTGGCCAGTTGCTGGTAGATGGCCGCGTTGTGGTCGACCCAGCCTCTCGCGGAGTCGGTCAGCGGCACGAACTTCTTGGCCGGGCTGCCCATCGCGATGACCTCCGGCGGCACCTGGGTGCCCGGCGTGACCGTGGAGCCGGCGGCGATCAGCGCGCGCTCGCCGATCACCGACTGGTCCAGCACGGTCGAGCCGTTGCCGATCAGGGCCTGCTCGCCGACCGTGCAGTCGTGCACGAGGCACATGTGGCCGACGGTGACGTTGCGGCCGATCTCGCACACGCCGGTGTTCACGTGGACCACCGAGTTGTCCTGGATGTTGGCGCCCTCGCGCACGATGATCTTGCCGAAGTCGGCCCGCAGCACCGCGCCGTACCAGATGGAGACGTCCTTTTCGATGACGACGTCGCCGATCAGGGTCGCGGTGGGCGCGATCCAGGCGTCCGGGTGCACGGTGGGGCTCACGCCCTCGAAGGAGAACAGAGGCATACCCCGAACCTTAGGGCAGACAGAGCGACTCGATCTCCTCACGGAGGGTGGCGAACGGGCGCCGCCGGACGCGCTGCTGCACGACCGCGCCGAGCAGGTAGGACATCAGGGCACGGGCGCGGGCCCGCGGGTCGATGACGCCGACGTCCGCCAGCAGCTCGGTGAGCAGTTCGGTGACCGACCGGAGCATCGCCTCGATCGCCTCCGGGTGGTCGGCCCTGCTGACGGCGATCCAGTACTCGAACCACAGGAACGCGGAGTTGGGGCGCTCGGTGAAGGCGTCGAGGTAGGCCTCCAGTACCGCCCACAGCTTGTCCCTCGGGTCGTCGTGGCGGGCGGCCACCGCGCGGAGGTCGTCGAGGAACGTGGTGACGTGCGCGGCCATCGCGCGGTCGACGAGCACGTCGGTGTCGCTGAAGTAGTAGTGGATCGCGCTCTTGGTGAGCGGGCTCGCGTCGGCGATGGCGCGGGCGGTGCACCCGGCGAGCCCGTCCCTGGCCAGCACCTGCCGGGCGGCTTCGACGATCTGCTCCTGCTTGGCGAGCTGGTTCGGCGAGAGCCGCTCGCGCTGCCCCGGCGGGGTGACGGTCACTGCGGTGTCCTCCTGGAACGACGAGGACGCCCAGCCTAACCTTCGGGACCGGTGTCCTGAACGGCCCCCGGTGCTCGTCCCGGGGGCCGTCCGGACCGGGCGGCGTCAGAGGTCCAGGATGTCCAGCAGACCGCCGTCGTCGTCATCGTCGTGGTCGGCGTACGTGCCGTCGTCGCTGTGGTCGGCGTACGTGCCTTCCTCGGCGGCCGCGGCGGTGGCGCTGTACGACGCGCCGTCCGGGCCCGCCGTCGCCGACACCTGCTCGTAGGCGACACCCTCGTGCTCCTCGACGGTGTCCGCGGAGGCGATCCCGGCGGCCCCGAGCGTCAGCGGCAGGGCGATGGCGCCGGCGGCGACAGTGCGAGTGATCATGCGCATTCTCGATCGTCCTTTCTCTGCCGACGAGCGGCAGATGAGGCGTTTTCTCCTTGCGCGAAGCCGTTTTCGGCCTCGCCGGGTGGCTTGCCGGTGATCGGCGGGACTATTCGCGGGCGCCGGTGTGTCGAGCGTCACCCGAAGTACCGGAGCGGTTACGTTGCGACTATGAGGATCGCTCGCGTCTGGTTCGGTGTGCACGCGCTGGTGGTGCTGATCGGCGTGGTCACGCAGCTGTTCGTCACCTCGGGAGTGATGGGCGGCCGCTACGACTCGGCGGCCGCGCGGATGGCCAACGTGTTCGCCTACTTCACGATCCAGTCCAACCTGATCGTGGGATTCACGAGTCTGCTGCTGGCGATCCGTCCACTGCGGACGTCCACAGTGTTCCGCGCTCTGAGGCTGGACGGCGTGCTCGCGATCGCGGTCACCGGCATCGTGTTCCACCTGGTGCTGGCCGATCTCCAGGACCTCACCGGATGGGCGTGGGTGGCCGACTTCCTGTTGCACACGGCATCCCCGCTGCTGGGCGTGCTCGGGTGGCTGCTGTTCGGGCCGCGCCGGGCGGTGACCCCGCGGATCATCGGCTGGTCGGTGGTCTACCCGCTCGCGTGGGTGGCGTTCACGCTCGTCCGCGGCGCGGTCGACGGCTTCTACCCGTACCCGTTCGTCGACGTGACCGCCATCGGGTACGGGCGGGTGACGGTGAACTGCCTGGTGATCGCGGTGCTGTTCCTCGCGCTCGCGTTCGGCGCGATGCTGCTCGACCGGCTGCTAGGTCGCGGCCTCGACGACCCGGACGAGCCCCGTCTCCGGCGGGACGTGCAGCACCGCCCGGCCGAATCCGGCCGTGAGTAGCGCCGCCTCCGCCTCGGCCGCACCCGTGAAGTGCAGGTGCACCTGCCCGCGCACGAACGCCGACAGCGCCCGGACGAACGCCCGCACCGCGAAGTCCGAAGTGGCCAGGTGCAGGTCCGACAGGTACCGGCCGCGCTCGAACCGGCCCAGCGCCCTGGCGAAGCGCGCCCACATCGCCCGCAGCGCCGGCTCGTCGAAGTAGTTGACCAGCCCCTCGGTGACGATCACCAGTCCGCGGGCCGGGTCGAGGCCGGCCACCAGCCGGTCCAGACCGGTCTCGTCGAGGACGTCCAGTTCGGCCACGCGGTGCCCGGGCCCGGCGGGAGGCGCGCCGCGCAGGGTGCGGCGTTTGCGCGCGGCCATGTCCGGCAGGTCCGCTTCGAGGTAGGTCAGGCCCGGGTGGCGCCGGGTGAACCGCCAGCCGCGGGCGGACAGCCCGGCCGCGACCTCGACGACCTGGGTGATCCCGTCGCGCTCGACGGCGTCGGTGAGCAGCCGGTCGATCAGGCGGTGCCGGGCCAGCAGAAAGCCGTCGAGCGTCGGTCCGCCCAGCGCGCCGCTGGCTGCCATGACCGGCCGCAGCAGCCCGTGCAGGACACGCCCCTCGGCGGTCGCGAAGGCGGGGTCGGAGAGCCCGCCGCGCACCCACACGAAGCCGGTGTAGTGGGCGGTCGGACTGATCGTCTCGGAGCGGCGGGCCATGGCCGGAGAGCCTAGGCCGGAAACGACGTCGGGGGCCCTCCGAGTGGAGAGCCCCCGACCGTTGCCGGAGCCGCCTAGGGGAATCGAACCCCTGACCTGCTCATTACGAGTGAGCCGCTCTGGCCGACTGAGCTAAGGCGGCAACACGAACTAGTGTAGCGGCCCCGTTCGCGTCACTTCAGCACCCCCCGCGTCGTTAGGCTGTGCGACGCCGGTCACTCGAAGATCGGCCCGGTCGTACTGGGAGGACCTTCCACATGCGTCGACGCATGCCTCGCGCGCTGGCGCTGCCGGTCGCCGCGGCCGTGCTCGTCCTGTCGGCCACGCCCGCCGTGGCGCAGAGCACGATCCCCACCACCCCGACCCCGCAGCCGGCCAACCCGGGGCAGCCGCCGTTCATCGGCCAGGAGGGTCCGCAGCCGCTCGGCCACGCGGTCGCCGACGCGGCCGCCGCGCTCGGCGTGCTGCGCCTGCTGCCGAACTCGGTCCCGACCAGCACGATCCTGCCCGGCTTCGGCGAGCAGCTGCCCAAGCAGTCCGCGCTCGAAGCCGGGATGGGCCTGTCCAGCGCGCAGGCGAACTCCGAGGCGCTGCTCAGCTACGAGAAGTCGATCGCCCAGTCCTCCCCGCTCGGGCTCGCGATCGGCGGGAACGCGCCGCAGGCGCCGGGCAGCCTCGTGCAGACCGCGCTGCCGGACAACGAGAAGCCGCTCACCGGCGGCCTCAACGCGCCGGAGAACCCGCTGCTCAACGTCGGCCTGCTGAACGGCAAGGTGCACGCCCGCTACAGCCCGACCCTCGGCCCGTGCGTCGGCACCATCGCCGATGCCAGCACCTCCCTGGCGAGCCTGTCGCTGCTCAACGTCATCCCGTCGCTGCCGAACCTGCCGATCGACGGCCTCGACCTGCAGAACGTGCAGCTGGCCGACGGCTTCGACCCGGCGCAGGGCCTGCAGACCCTCGGCGGCCTGCTCAGCGGCGGCAACCAGACCAAGTCCGACGGCACGAACTCCGTGCTCAGCCTGCCGAACACGCTGTCGTCGCGGTCGGTGGTGCAGCTGGTCGACATCCCCGGTTCGCCCAACAAGGCGGTTCAGTCGGTCTCCACGCTGCAGGCCGCGGACATCGAGATCCTCAAGGGCACCCCGCTCGAGCTGACGCTGAAGGTCGTCAGCCAGCCGACGCTCAAGGTCACCTCGACCGGCGACGAGAAGACCTCGAAGGTCGAGTACACCGCACCGGTGATCACGATCGAGCGGCAGGGCAAGGTGCTCTACACGCTCGACGCGACCAACCCGACGAAGGACATCCCGATCGGGCTGCCGCTGTCCGGTCTGTCCCAGCAGTTCGGCCCGCTGGAGGACCTGCCGGTGGTCGGCGGACTGGTCGCCACCGCGCAGAAGGGCCTGCAGCAGGTCCCCGACACCGCGGGCAAGGTGCTCGACCTCGGCGTCCTGCGGCTGAGCATCGCCGAGCTGACCCAGAAGGGCCAGAACCTCACCGACCCGTTCAAGGGCTACCAGCTGGGCGCCTCCGCCCGGTTGCTGGACCTGCAGATCCTGCCGACCGCCGGACTGAAGGACCTCCTCCCGGCGGGCAGTGACTCCCTGCCGTCGTCGCTGGCGCAGCTGTCGCTGGGCGAGCAGATCGGGCGGGCGTACGCGCCCGAGGGCGGTGTCGTGTGCGGGACGACGACCACGCCGCCGCCGGGCAACGCGGCTCCCCCGGCCGCGCCGCAGAAGCTCGCCTACACGGCCGGCGCCTACTCGGCGGTGCCGATGTTCTGGACCGGCACGGCGATGCTGCTGCTCGGGGTCGTGCTCGTGGCGGCGTTCCCGGCCCGGAAGCGGTTGAAGGCGGTTCCGGTGAAGCCGTCGCCGCGGCCACGGGACTGACGTTCTGAGGAAGGGGCGGTGCCGCAACCGGCCGCCCCTTTTTCACGCGTCCGTCAGCCGTGGCGCAGGGCCGTCAGCATCGCTTCCACCGCGATCCGCGGCTTGACGTTCCACAGGATCGCCTCGCGGCAGGCCAGCACCGCTTCCAGGCGCTTCAGCGTCGACTCCGCCGTCCACTGGCGGGCGGCCTGCTCGATGTCCTGGGCGTGGTCCGGGTGGTTGTAGCGGGCGTCGGCGCCGCTGACCGCCACCAGCACGTCCCGGTAGAAACCGGCGAGGTCGACCAGCGCGAGGTCCAGCGTGTCGCGCTGGGTGCGGGTCGCCCGGGACTTCTGGCGCTTCTCCAGCTGCTTGACGGCCGCTTCGGCCGCGCGCTTGGCGCCGGCGACGCCCTTGCCGGTCGCGTCGCCGCCCATCGCGTTGCGCAGCTCCGCCTTCTCGGCCTCGTCGCGTTCCTTGCTCTCCTCCGTCGCGTCCGCTTCGGCGGCGGCGATCAGGTCGTCGGCGCAGCGGAACACGTCACCGGGACGCGACAGGCCCAGCGGGATCCGCAGCACCGCGGCGCGCCGCTTGCGGGCGTTGTCGTCCGTGGCCAGGCGCCGCGCGCGGCCGACGTGACCGCCGCACACCGACGCGGCCCACTCGGCCAGCTCCGGGTCGACGCCGTCCCGCTCGACCAGCACGCGGGCGATCGCCTCCGCGGCCGGCGTCCGCAGCGTCACCAGGCGGCACCGGGAACGGATCGTGACCGAGATGTCCTCGGGGTGGTCCGACGGCGCGCACAGCAGGAACACCGTCCGCTCCGGCGGCTCCTCGACCGCCTTGAGCAGCGCGTTCGACGCGCCCTCGGTCAACCGGTCGGCGTCCTCGATGATCACGACCTGCCACTGGCCCGTCGTCGGGCGGCGGGCGGCGGCCTGGACCAGCGCACGCATCTCCGCGACCGAGATCGACAGGCCCTCCGGGATGACCAGCCGCACGTCGGCGTGCGTGCCGTGCATCGCCGTCCGGCAGCCAGGGCACTGGCCGCACCCGGTGCCGGTGATGCACTGCAGGGCCGCGGCGAACGCGCGGGCCGCCACGGACCGGCCGGAGCCGGGCGGGCCGGTGAGCAGCCAGGCGTGCGTCATCGCGCCCGGCGGCGCAGGCTCGCCCGCGACGATCTGCGCCGCCGCGCGCGCGGCGGAGGACAACACGTCGACAGCGTGGTCCTGGCCGACCAGCTGGGCCCACACCCCGGCCGGCGCGACGACAGCGGTCACCTGGCCTCCACCTCGGCCAGCGGCACCAGTCCGAGCTTGCGCTGGGCGAGCACGGCCGTGACCGCGGTGCGCACCCGGTCGCCGACCTCGTCCGCGGGCCCGTCGGCGTCCACCACGACGTAGTGGTCCGGGTCGGCGGCGGCCATCTCGCTGAGCAGGTTCTGCACGCGCCACTGGTCCTCGACCGAGATCGGGCCGGGCGCGTTCGCGCCGGGATCGGCGTCCAGCAGCACCGTCACGTCCGGCCGGAGGCGGCCGGTGGCCCAGTCGGCCAGGCCTTCGAGTTCCTTCGCGTCCAGCCCGGCGACGGCGGACAGGTGCGCGAGCGGCGAGTCGACGAAGCGTTCCATCACCACGATCGCGCCGCCGTCCAGCGCGGGGTTGACGTTGCGCTCCACGATGTCGGCGCGCACCGCGGCGGCCGCGAGCGCCTGCGCCCGCGCCCCGGACAACGACGCGTTGCCGATGAGCGCGGCGAGCCGCTCGTCGTCCAGCGCCGGGTCCGCGGCCAGCACCACCGGGCGCGGACTGGCCGACCGCAGCCACTCGGCGAGCTTGGACGCCTGCACGGCGGTGTCCGCGGCCGTGGTGCCCTCCAGCGCGATGAGCAGGCCGTTCACGCGGCGCGGACGGCGCCGGATCGCGTTGCGCAGGTCCGCCATGATCGGCTCGGACCGGCGCGAGTCCATTTGCCGGTAGGCGATGATGCCGACGACCGCGGCCAGCGCGCCGCCGCCGAGCATCACCGGGCGGGTGCCGTCGATGATGATCGGGTTGCCCCAGACCGTGATCGTCCGCGGCTTCGTCAGACCGATCAGCAGCGGCACCAGCGAGACCGACCCGAACACGATGATCTTCATCATCGACTGGTAGATCGCGTTGATCCGGCCGCGGATCGCGTCGTCGACCTGCGAGCCGATGATCGTCACGCCGGTCAGGAACGCCGCGCCCGCGCACGCGCCGACGATCGCGACCGCGATCAGCGACACGGTCAGGTGCGGCGACAACGCCACCAGGATCAACGCCAGGCCGGCGAGCACGATCGAAATGCCGAAGAGCCGGTCGTGCGGGAGCCGCCGGGCCAGCTTCGGCGCGCCGCCCATGCCGGTCGCCAGCCCGATGAACACGGCCACGACCAGCAGGCCCCACGCGGAGTCGCCGGCCAGCAGGCTCGACGAGTACGGCTTGGCCGACCCGACCACCGCGCCGCCCGCGGCGAACGCGCCGGCCGCGCCGATGAGCAGGCCACGGACCAGCGGCGTGCTCCGCACGTACTTGCCCGCGTCCTTGACCAGGGCGCCCAGCCCGGGCTTGTCCGCCTCCGCGACCGGCTTCGCGGCCTTCTCGGCCTGCTCGTGTGAGACCTCGGCCATCCGCGGCTTGCGGACCGACAGCTCCGGGATGCGGGTCAGCACCAGGATCGCGCTGGCCAGGTACAGCAGCGCGATGAGCACGACGATGACCTTGGCGACGCCCAGCTCGCCGAAGAACCCGGAGGGCAGGCCGACCGAGGCCGCGATCCGCGTGACCACGGCGTAGAGTCCGCCTGCGGTGACCGTGGCGAGCCCGTACGTCATCACCAGCCCGAGCTGGTTGGCCGTCTCCACCTGGTCCGGGCGCTTGAGCAGGTTCGGGACCGCCGCCTCCTTGGACGGGATCCACATCATCGCGCTCGCGCTGGCCAGGAAGTTCGCGATGTAGAGCCACCAGGACGTGCCGACGAAGGCGACCGACAGCAGGAAGCCGCAGCGGAACAGGTCGGCGACGAACATGACCTTGCGCCGGTCGAAGCGGTCGGCGAGCAGGCCGCCGAGCGGGGCGAAGATCAGGCCGGGCAGCAGCGCGGAGAGCAGGACGCCGGTGAAGGCGAAGTTCTGCGCCGTGTAGTTGGTGGTCAGCTGGGTCGCGAGGCTGGTCAGGCCGAGGATGGTCAGCCAGTCCGCGACGCTGCACAGGTAGGTGACGCCCCACAGCCGCCGGAACGGCCGGATCGCCAGGACCCGCCGGGCCCGGTGGATCGTCGAGGCGTCACGCCCTGCCGGCGCCTCACTTCCTGCGCCGGGTTCCACGTGCACGACCTCGCTGATCGGACCCACCCCACTCACTCCCGTGGCGCTGGGGAACCCCTCGCGCGACAAACCGGCATCCCCCAACCGTGGGGCCAGGGTAGCTCTGTCGATCTGAGAGTGCCCGTCGTGGTGGGCGGTACGCGTCCGAAACGCGAAGATCGTCCCGTCGCGGCCTACTCGAAGATGCCGGTGAGGGTGTCGATCAGGCTGGACAGGAACTGGATCGCGAGCACGCCGAACACGACCATCAGCAGGATCGCGACGAGGAACGCCGCCGACCCGCTGGACGGCTTCGCCCTGCGGACCGAGCCGCTCTGACCCGGCCGCGGCAGGCGGAACGACGGCTTCGCCCACGAGCCGATCCGCTGGCGCCCGGTCCACGTGCGCTGACGCGGCAGGATGCCGAGCGGCGGCGCGGGCGGCACCGCGGGGGCCGGAGCCGCTGGCGGTGTGTCGTCCGCCGGCACCTCGGCCGGGGTCGCCGGCTTGTCCGACATGGCCTCGATCATCTCGCGGACCTTCTCCGGGTCCGGCTCGACCGGCTTGGCCACCTTCAACGGCTGGTAGCCCTCTTCGTCGCCGACCGACCCCGAGACGGCGTCGCCGAACGTCAGCGGCGGCAGGCCGGACTGCGTGCCGTCGCCGAAACGACCGTCGTCCTTCGCCGGACCCATGGTGACCACTCCCGTGCGATCGGAAACACCTCGTCCCAGCGTAGTGGGCTTTTCGCGACGCGCACGCGCCCATCCGGGCAACCCCGTGATCACTGTGCGCAACCGGAAGTTCAGGCACAGGTCATCGCCGCCTCGACCGCGTCGGTCATCCACTGCGCCAGCCGGTCGCGGTCGGACGGGACCAGGAACAGCTGCGTGCCCTCGCCCGGTTCGGTGACCGTGGCCAGGACGTGGCGGCCCAGGTCGTTGTCCACCACGACGTAGCCGAGCCGCGGGAACTGCGCGCAGCGCCGGTCGAACGCCATCAGGTCGACCACCGTCGTGCCGGTACGCGGCCGCCGCAGGAACTCCCGCACCCGCCCGGCCTGCTCGGCGTCCCGCCCTGCCAGCTCGCCGGAAGGGCCCGCCTGCAGCATCACCGAGCCGAACCGGCCGCGGCGCTGCTCGGGCACGAACCCGACCACCCGGTCGAACAGCGTCCGCAGCTCGCGGTAACCCCAGCCGCCGACCTCCGTGCTGTCCGGCCGCCAGCTCCACAGCACCCCGGCGGCCGTGTCGGCGTAGACCCGCACGTCCAGCGGGCCGTCGAGCCCGCTGTGCACGCCGGTGAGCACCATCCGGATCGGACCGCGCAGCATCAGCGCGAACGCCCGCATCGCGTCGTCCGTCAGGTCGCCGCCCTCGACGAACGGCGAGTCCCGCAGCTGCGCCATCCAGGCGTTGTGCTCTTCGGCCTCGGCCACCAGGTCGGCCGGGTCGTCCGACCGGCTCAGGGGATACCGGATGCGCTCGACATCGTCGTCCGTCGCGTACGGCGCGTACAGGTCCCAGGTGCTCGCGCGCTCCGGCACGGCGTCCAGCACCGGCCGGGCGGCCTCGGTCAGCAGTTCGTCGATCGTCGTCACGGGGGCAGTGTGCACCCGGGGTACGACAGTTTCGGTCGAACTGCTGTTCGAGGCCTACTTCTTCGCGGCGGCCTTCTTCGCCGGGGCCTTGCGCGCCGGCGCCTTCTTCTTCGGCGCCGGGCCCTTCGCGCGCTTCTCGGCGAGCAGCTCGGACGCCCGCTCCGGGGTCAGCCCTTCGATGCTGTCGCCCTTGCGCAGGGTCGCGTTGTACTCCCCGTCGGTCACGTACGGGCCGAACCGGCCGTCCTTGACCACCATCGGCTTCTTGGACACCGGGTCCTCGCCCAGCTCCTTCAGCGGCGGCTTCGCGGCGCCCCGGCGACCACGCTGCTTCGGCTCCGCGTAGATCTTCAGCGCCTCGTCCAGCGTGATTGAGAAGATCTGGTCCTCACTCGACAGCGACCGCGAGTCCGCGCCCTTCTTCAGGTACGGCCCGTAGCGCCCGTTCTGCGCGGTGATCTCCTCGCCGGTCTCCGGGTCCTTGCCCACCACCCGCGGCAGCGACAGCAGCTTGAGCGCGTCCTCCAGCGTCACCGTCTCGATCGACATCGACTGGAACAGCGAACCGGTGCGCGGCTTCGGCTTCTTCGCCTTGCTGGTCTTCTTGCCGTCCGTCTCCTCGGGCTCCGGGAGCACCTCGGTGACGTACGGGCCGAACCGGCCCTCCTTGGCGACGATCCGGTGCTGGGTGACCGGGTCGACGCCGAGGTCACGGCCCTCCTGCGGGGTCGCGAACAGCTTCTCCGCGATCTCCACGGTCAGCTCGTCCGGCGGCAGGTCCTCGGGCAGGTTCGCGCGCTGCGGCTTGCCGTCCACCTCGCGCTCCAGGTACGGGCCGTAGCGGCCGACGCGCACGTGCACGGTGTGCCCGTCGTTGTCCTCGAACATCGGGATGGAGTTGATCTCGCGCGGGTCGATGTCCTCGACGCCGCCGCTGACCAGCTTCTTCAGCCCGCCGAGACGCCCGACCGAGCCGTCCACGCCCTGCTCGCCGCCGAAGTAGAACCGCGACAGCCAGCGGGTGCGCTGCTCGTTCCCGGCCGCGATGCGGTCGAGCTCGTCCTCCATCGCCGCGGTGAAGTCGTAGTCGACCAGCCGCTCGAAGTGCCGCTCCAGCAGCCCGACCACGGCGAACGCGACCCACGACGGGACCAGCGCGGCGCCCTTCTTCCAGACGTACCCGCGGTCCTGGATGGTCTTGATGATCGACGCGTACGTCGACGGGCGGCCGATGCCCAGCTCCTCCAGCTTGCTGACCAGGCTGGGCTCGTTGTAGCGCGCCGGCGGCGTGGTCGCGTGACCGTCCGGAGACAGGTCGGTCGCGGTCAGCGCCTGGTCCTTGACCAGCTGCGGCAGGCGGCTCTGCTTGTCGTCGGCCTCGGCGCCGGAGTCGGCGTCCACCGCCTCCACGTAGGCCTTGAGGAAGCCGGCGAAGGTGATCGTGCGGCCGGACGCGGCGAACACGCACTCCTCGCCCGTGCTCGCGGTGCCGGTGATGCGCACCGACATCGTGGTGCCCTTGGCGTCGGCCATCTGCGAGGCGATCGTGCGCTGCCAGATCAGCTCGTACAGCCGGAACTCGTCGGCCTGCAGCTCACCCGCGACCTGGCCGGGCGTGCGGAACACCTCGCCGGCGGGGCGGATCGCCTCGTGGGCCTCCTGCGCGTTCTTGACCTTGCGGGTGTACTGCCGCGGCGTTGGCGAGACGTGGTCCTTGCCGTACAGCTCGGTCGCCTGGCTGCGGGCCGCCGCGAGCGCCGACTCCGACAGCGTCGTGGAGTCGGTACGCATGTAGGTGATGTACCCGTTCTGGTACAGCCGCTGCGCGATCTGCATCGTGGTCTCGGCGTTGAAGCGCAGCTTCCGGCCGGCCTCCTGCTGCAGCGTGGAGGTCATGAACGGCGCGTACGGCCGCCGCGTGTACGGCTTCTCCTCGACGCTGGTGACCTTGAAGTCCCGCTGGTGCAGGCCCTGGGCCAGCGCCCGCGCCGCCGCCTCCTCCAGCACCCGGACGTCCCTGGCGTTCGCCTTGAGCTGCCCGGAGGCGTCGAAGTCCTTGCCGGTGGCCAGGCGCGCGCCGTCGACCGACACCAGGCGCGCCGGGAACTGGCGCGGGGTGGCGTCCTCGCCCGCGTCCATCGTCGCGGAGATGTCCCAGTACGAGGCCGAGGTGAACTTGATGCGCTCCCGCTCGCGCTCCACGACCAGCCGGGTCGCCACCGACTGCACCCGACCCGCCGACAGGCGCGGCATGACCTTCTTCCACAGCACCGGCGAGACCTCGTAGCCGTACAGCCGGTCCAGGATGCGGCGGGTCTCCTGCGCGTCGACGAGGTCCCCATCCAGCTCGCGGGTGTCCTCGGCGGCCGCGCGGACGGCCTGCTCGGTGACCTCGTGGAAGACCATCCGGCGCACCGGGACCTTCGGCTTGAGGGTCTCCAGCAGGTGCCAGGCGATGGCCTCGCCCTCGCGGTCGGGGTCGGTGGCGAGGAAGAGCTCGTCGACGTCCTTCAGCAGGCTCTTCAGCTCGGTGACCTTGGACTTCTTGTCCGCGGAGACGACGTAGAGCGGCTCGAAGTCGTGGTCGACGTTCACGCCGAGCTTCGCCCACGACTCGCCCTTGTACTTGGCCGGGACGTCGTCCGCCCGCGACGGCAGGTCGCGGATGTGCCCGACCGAGGACTCCACGACGTAACCCGGGCCGAGGTAGGAGGCGATCTTGCGGGCCTTGGCGGGCGACTCGACGATCACCAACCGCCGACGACCGGCGCCGTTCGCCCCGGTGTCGTCCTTCTTCGTCTTCGTCGATCCAGCCACGCTGTCCGCTCTCCTGCTCCATCCCGCCGCTGCAGCAGCGGCGCCTGTTCAACCAGCAAGTGTGCACGTTGCCTGCCGGTGATGTCCCCCGAGGTGACGTAACACGCCGCCGCGCTTTCTGTCCGGAACGGGCCGCGGCGTGCGTCATCTTCCCCTTTCCACACCTAGCACGTGATACCGGACACACGCTTCGCGGGGCTGCTGAGTAGCCGTTCCGCTACGCTCCGCGTCATGTTCCGCCGCCTGTTCACGATCCTCGCCGTTCTGCTGGCCGGTCCCGCATTGGCCGGGGTCAGCGCCGCGTCCGCCGCGCCCGCCGCCGACTACAGCGGCATCGTCAAGCTCAGCAACTGCTCCGGTTCACTCGTCCGGCTGCCCCAGTCGGACGAGTTCGACCGCGCGCTCGTCCTGACCAACGGTCACTGCCTGGAGTCGGGCATGCCGGAGGCGGGCGAGGTGCTGGTCAACCGGCCCGCCAACCGCAAGATGGTGCTGCTCGGCGCCGACGGCCGCGAGCTGGGCCAGATCCGCGCGACGAAGCTCGTCTACGCCACGATGACCGACACCGACGTCGCGCTCTACGCCCTCGACTCCTCCTACCGGGAGATCGCCCGCGACTTCGGCGGGCACCCGCTGACCGTGGCGGCCTCGCCCGCCAACGTCGGCACGCCGGTCAGCGTCGTGTCCGGCTACTTCACCCGCACCTGGAACTGCTCGATCGAGCGGGTCGTGTACTCCGTCCGCGAGGCGGGCTGGACCTGGAAGGACTCGATCCGGTACGCGCCCGGCTGCGACACCGTCCACGGCACGTCCGGCTCGCCGATCATCGACCAGGGCAGCCGGGAGGTCGTCGGCATCAACAACACCGGCAACGACAACGGCGAGGTCTGCACGTTCAACAACCCGTGCGAGGTCGACGAGAACGGCGCGGTGTTCGCGCGGAAGGGCCTGACCTACGGCCAGCAGACCTACCGGATCCCGGCCTGCTTCGCCAAGAACAACCAGCTCAGCCTGGTGCGGGACGGGTGCCTGCTGCCCAAGCCGAACGTGGCGCTGCCGGTTCCCATTCCCGCCTGATCACACCGCCTGCCGGGCCGGTGCGTGCTGCGGCCACACCGGTTCGGCGCCCGGCGGGGGCATGCCGATGAGCTCGGCCAGCGTCGCGAGACGACGGCGGCCGGTGACGCGGACGGCAGGCCCGCCGCCCTTCGGCCCGACGAGCTGCGCGGGCACGCCGAGCTGCCGGAACGCCTCGGCGAGCGGCTCGTGCGTGCCCGGCGCGCGCTCGTCGACGGCCAGCAGGTACCCCTGGACGCCCGGACGGCCCGCCGCCAGCGCCCACAGCCGCAGCGCCGCGCCGGTCAGGCGGAACCGCCCCGGCAGCGACTTCCCCTCGTCGTCGAGCCACGCCCTGGCCAGCCCGATCAGATCGGACCGGAACGCGGTGCGCACCACCGGCCCGCCGTCCTCGGTCCGGCCCAGTTCCGCCGCCACCCCGCGCCTGGCGAACTCGGCCACCAGCACCCGAGCACGCCACACCTCGTCCACCTCGACGGTGAGGCGGGCGGCCGTGCGCGCGAAGCCGGTGATCTGCCCCTGCCCGCACAGGACGCCGCTCAGGTCGGCGATGTCCGGGCCGCTCGCCTCCGCCGAGAAGAGCGACATCTGATCCACAGCGGACAGGGTAGAACACCCGTTCGATTTCCCGCGAGTCGTCGCGCGGAAAATGTTCTTGAAGTTGACGCAACGTCAAGCTCTACCGTGGTTTTCACGGGCGAGGATGGAGACGAGATGGACGAACCGCTGTCGATCGTCCAGGTGTCGAAGGCCTCCGGGGTGACCTCCCGGACCCTGCGGCACTACGACGACATCGGCCTGCTGCCACCGGCCTTCGCCGACACCAGCGGGAGGCGCTACTACCAGCGGGAACAGCTCATCCGGCTGCAGCAGATCCTGCTGCTGCGGGAGCTGGGCCTCGGCCTGGACACGATCGCGGAGGTCCTCGACGGATCCGTGTCCAAGGCCGAAGCCCTGCGGCTGCACCGGAAATGGCTGCTGGCGGAGCGCGATCGGCTGGACCGGCTCGCCGACACCGTCGCCCGGACCATCGAAGAACTGGAAGGAGGGGAACACATGTCCGCCAAGGAACTGTTCGAGGGGTTTTCGCCGCACTCGGAGAAGGCGAAGTGGCTCGCGCAGGAAGCGGTCGAACGGTGGGGTGAGAGCGCCGTGCAGTCGCACGAGCGGAGCAAGCGCTGGCCGGCCGAGAAGTGGGACGCCGTCAAGCGGCAGGGCGCCGAGGCGGCCGAGCGGTTGGCCGAGCTGGCCCGCGAGGGCGTCCCGGCCTACGACGAGCGCGCGCTCGACGCGGTCGCGGCGCACCGCGCCTGGCTGGAGAACTTCTGGACGCCGGACGCCGAGTCCTACACCGGCCTCGGCCGGCTGTACAGCGACGACGAGCGCTTCCGGGGCGTCTACGAGGCGATCCACCCAGGTCTCGCCGAGTACCTGCGCGACGCGATGGCCGCGTACGCCCGCGCCCGGATGAGCTAGCGGGGCGCGGCGGTCACCTGCACCGTGAGCTGCTGGCACACCGGGGCGTGCGCGATCGCGGTGGCCAGCTCGGGCACGGCGTCGAAGCGGTTCAGCAGGTCGAGGCGGGACACCTCGTCCAGCGGGCCGTGCGCCTGCCCGAGCGTGGCCTCGTCGATGTCGCTCGCGTCGGTGGAATCGAGCCGCTGCTGGGCGGCGGAGGCGCGGTCCCGCACGCCCTGGAAGTCGGTCACGGCCTGGGCCCGCACCTGGTCGCCGCCCGGCACCGGGGACGGCGGCAGCTTGCCGAGCCCGTCCAGCGCGCGGTCCAGTCCGCCGATCACCGACCCGAGCAGTTCGCTCGAGGTGCGCACAGCGCGTTGCGGGCTGCTCGGGTCCACGCTCGGCATCGTCGCCAGCCCCTGGACCAGCGAGCCGACCGCCACGCAGTAGTCGTCGGCCCACCGCGTGGCGGCGTCCTGCAGCTGGACCTGCTCCCGGGACAGGCCGGGGCCGCCCGGCTCGACGTTTCTCGCGGGTTGCTGGCCGCATCCGGAGAGGCCCACGCAGAGCCCGGTCAGCACCACCAGGAACACCGACTTCCCGGGCCGCACCCACACACCTCCAGCTGCCGACGTGAAGCTCTTTCCCGACGGTACCGAGACGATTGCGGATCGCAACCGCCGGGCATGGAAAAGGCCGGGTCCGTCACGCTCCGTGCGCGACGGACCCGGCCTTTTCGACTTGTCAGGCCGTCTTCGCGGGGGTGGCGTCCTCGCTCGGCGTCTCCGTCATGACGCTCGCGCGCCGCTTCGACACCACGATCGCGGCGATGATGATCGCCACCGCGACCAGCGAGATCGCGATCCGCACGCCCGCGGAGGCGTCCGGCCCGATCGAGAACTGCACCACGGCGGGCGCGATCAGCACCGAAACCAGGTTCATCACCTTGATCAGCGGGTTGATCGCCGGGCCCGCGGTGTCCTTGAACGGGTCGCCGACCGTGTCGCCGATGACCGTCGCGGCGTGTGCCTCGGAGCCCTTGCCTCCGTGGTGGCCGTCCTCGACCAGCTTCTTCGCGTTGTCCCAGGCGCCACCGGAGTTGGCCAGGAAGATCGCCATCAGCGTGCCGGTCGCGATCGCGCCCGCCAGGTACCCGGCGAGCGCACCGGTGCCGAGGCCGAAGCCGACGGCGATCGGGGCGAACACCGCGAGCAGACCCGGGGTGGCCAGCTCACGCAGCGAGTCGCGGGTGACGATGTCGACGACCTTGCCGTACTCGGGCCGCGTGGTGCCCTCCATGATCCCCGGGATGTCCCGGAACTGGCGGCGCACCTCGTACACCACCGCGCCGGCGGCACGGGACACGGCGTTGACCGCGAGACCGGAGAACAGGAAGACCACCGCGGCGCCGATGATCACGCCGACCAGCGTGTTCGGGCTGACGATCGTGTCCACGAACGACTTCACGCCCGCGGCGGACTCACCGATGTCGGCCAGCGCCTTGGAGATCGAGTCCTGGTACGAACCGAACAGCGCGGTCGCCGCCAGCACGGCGGTCGCGATCGCGATGCCCTTGGTGATCGCCTTGGTGGTGTTGCCGACCGCGTCCAGCTCGGTCAGGATCTGCGCCGCGTCCTCGTCGACCTCGCCGGACATCTCCGCGATGCCCTGCGCGTTGTCCGAGACCGGGCCGAAGGTGTCCATCGCGACGATGACGCCGACCGTGGTCAGCAGGCCGGTGCCGGCGAGCGCGACCGCGAACAGCGCGATCGTGCCGCCCAGCAGGTAGGCGCCGAACACCGCCGCGCCGATCACCAGCGCGGTGTAGACGGCCGACTCGAAACCGACCGAGATGCCGGACAGGATGACGGTCGCGGCGCCGGTCCGCGAGGTCTCCCCGACGTTCTTCACCGGGCCGTGCTCGGTGCCGGTGTAGAAGCCGGTCAGCTTCAGGATCACGCCGGCCAGCACGATGCCGATGATCACGGCAACGAACGCGATGAGCGCCGGGTTGCCCTCGATGCCCGCCTGGTCCGGGCCGAACTCGGCGAACGAGCCGGGCAGGTAGACGAACGCGGCGACCGCGCACAGCACCGCCGAGATGGCGGCCGAGATGTAGAACGAGCGGTTGATCGTGACCAGGCCGTTCTCACCGGAGCGGGCACGCGTGATGTAGACGCCGATGACCGCGGTGATGACACCGATGGCGGGCACGATCAGCGGGAACAGCAGGCCGTCCACGCCGAACGCGGTGCTGCCGAGGATCAGCGCGGCGACCAGGGTCACCGCGTAGGACTCGAAGAGGTCGGCCGCCATGCCGGCGCAGTCACCCACGTTGTCGCCGACGTTGTCGGCGATGGTGGCCGCGTTGCGCGGGTCGTCCTCCGGGATGTTCTGCTCGACCTTGCCGACCAGGTCCGCGCCCACGTCGGCCGCCTTGGTGAAGATGCCGCCGCCGACACGCATGAACATCGCGATCAGCGCGGCGCCGAAGCCGAAGCCCTCGAGCACCTTCGGCGCCTGGCCGGTGTAGACGAGCACGACGACCGCGGCGCCGAACAGGCCGAGGCCGACGGTGAACATGCCGACCGCGCCGCCGGTGCGGAACGCGGCGCGCATCGCCTTCTCCCGGCCGCCCGGCTCGCGGGAGGCGGCGGCGACCCGCAGGTTGGCCCGCGTCGCCAGCCACATGCCGGTGTAGCCGATGAGGAACGAGAACACCGCGCCGACGAGGAAGAACAGCGAGCGGCCGATGCGCTCGTTCCAGTCCTCCGCCGGGAGCGCGAGCAGCAGCAGGAACACCACGACCCCGAAGATCGAGAGGGTGTTGCGCTGCCGCTTCAGATACGCGGCCGCCCCTTCCTGCACGGCCTTGGCGATGTCCTGCATCTTCGTGGTGCCCTGGCCGGCGGCCAGCACCTCCTTGAGCAGGAACCAGCCGATGACCAGAGCGGCCAGGGCGATGACGGCGACGACGGCCGCGATGCCGTAGTCACCTCCGGAAAACTCGAGGCCCTCCGCGAGGGTCTGCCGGGACATCCGTCCTCCTGGAAACGTTCCTGTCGCCAGTGACAGCCCGCCTAGGGGAAGCCGTGCCGACGCTGGCATGGGATCTACACCACAAGTGGTGCCGGTTGCGGGGAGTGTATTGGTAATGGATCCGGCGCGGTCAGGGCGTCCCGTAACGATCACGCTCGGTGCATGTGAGCCTGCTCACGGTTCATGATCTTTTCACACGAGAACGGTTCTGTCGTACACGTGTGCGAAGCTGGAACGCGTGGATGTGGTTGCGGGAACCGAGCGCGCGCGGCGGTTGCTGCACCGGGTCACCGCCGGGATCCGGGAGAACCCGGTGACCCACGTGGCCGACCTGCCCGCCCGCGAGGCGCGGCACACCGAGTGGCCGTCGTGGGCGGACCCGCGGGTGGTGGCGGCTCTGCGCGCGGGCGGGGTGGAGCGGCCGTGGGCGCACCAGTCGGAGGCGGCGTCGCTGGCCTTCGAGGGGCGGCACGTCGTGGTGTCGACGGGCACGGCGTCCGGGAAGTCGCTGTGCTACCAGCTGCCGGTGCTGTCGGCGCTGGCCGCTGACGACAAGGCGACCGCGCTGTACCTGTCGCCGACGAAGGCGCTGGGCGCCGACCAGCTGCGGTCGGTGTCCGCTTTGGACGTTCCGGGCGTGCGGGCGGCGTCGTATGACGGTGACACCCCGATGGCGGAGCGCGACTGGGTGCGGGCGCACGCGCGGTGGGTGTTCACGAACCCGGACATGCTGCACCGCGGCATCCTGGCCGCGCACTCGCGGTGGGCGCGGTTGTTCCGCAAGCTCGCCTACGTCGTGATCGACGAGTGCCACAGCTACCGGGGCGTGTTCGGGTCGCACGTCGCGCTGCTGCTGCGGCGGCTGCAGCGGGTGGCGCGGCACTACGGTTCGTCGCCGGTGTTCATCCTCGCGTCGGCGACGACGGCGGAGCCGGGCGAGTTCGCGTGCCGCCTGGTGGGCGAGGACTGCGTGCCGGTGGTCGAGGACGCGTCGCCGCGCGGGGCGCGGACGGTGGCGTTGTGGGAGCCGCCGCTGGTGGAGGACCACCGGGGTGAGAACGGTGCGCCGGTGCGCCGGTCGGCGGGCGCGGAGGCGAGCCGAATCCTGGCGGAGCTGGTCGTGGAGGGTGCGCGGACGCTGGCGTTCGTGCGGTCGCGGCGGGGCGCGGAGCTGACGGCGCTCGGCGCCCGGCGGTTGTTGTCCGAAGTGGACAGCGAGTTGCCGTCGCAGGTGGCGGCGTACCGGGCGGGGTTCCTGCCGGAGGAGCGGCGGGCGCTGGAGCGCGCCCTGCTGTCGGGCGAGCTCAAGGGCGTGGCGACGACGAACGCGCTCGAGCTGGGTGTGGACATCGCGGGGCTGGACGCGGTGGTGCTGGCGGGGTATCCGGGCACGCTGGCGTCGTTCTGGCAGCAGGCTGGCCGGGCGGGACGGTCGGGCGATGACGCGCTGGTGGTGTTCGTGGCGCGGGACGATCCGCTGGACACGTACCTGGTGCACCACCCGGCGGCAGTGCTGGAGCGGCCGGTGGAGACGGCGGTGCTGGACCCGTCGAACCCGTACGTGCTGGCGCCGCAGCTGGCGTGCGCCGCGGCGGAGCTGCCGCTGACCACGGGAGAGCTGGACACGTTCGGCGGCGCGGCGGCGCGTGAGGTGCTGGACAGGCTGGTGGCGGACAGGTTGCTCAGGAGGCGCCCGAGCGGCTGGTACTGGACGTCCCGGGACCGCCCGCACTACGAGGTGGACATCCGCGGTTCGGGCGGCGAGCAGATCGCGGTGGTGGAGGCGGACACGTCGAGGCTGCTGGGAACGGTCGACCCGGGCTCGGCGTGCACGACGGTGCACCCGGGCGCGGTGTACCTGCACCAGGGTTCGTCGTACGTGGTGGACGAGCTGGACCTGGAGTCCGGGATCGCACTGGTGCACGCGGAAGATCCGGAGTGGACGACGTCGGCCCGGGAGGTCGCCGATATTACGGTGCTGAGCACCCAGGAGCGGCTCGACTACGGCGGGGTGAGCGTGTGCCTGGGCGAGGTCGCGGTGACCTCGCAGGTGGTCGGCTACCTGAGACGCCGCCCGTCCGGCGAGGTGCTGGACCAGGTGGCTCTGGACCTGCCCGCGCAGACGCTCGAGACGCGAGCCGTGTGGTACACGATCAGCCCGGAACTGCTGGAGGCCCCTCGCGCTTCGGGAGCCGCTCCTGCAGGCGACAGGCGCACGGCCCCCGCACCTCTGGAATCCACAGGTTCACTGACAGCCACCGCGCCGCTGGAATCCACCGGAACGTCCGGAGCCAGCGGACCACGAGAAGCGGGTAGCCCTACCGGAGCCACCAGCCCGGGTGAAGCCGGCCAGCCTTCCCAAATCCGCGGCCCACTCGAGGCCAGCCGGCCGCCCAGAGCCGACGGCCCCCTTCGAGCTGACCAGGCGCCTGGAACCGACGCCCCGTCCGGGGCGAGCCAGCCACCCGAAGCCAGTCACCCATCTGAAGTCAGCCAGCCACCCGGCGCCAGTCAGCCACCCGGAGCCAGCCAGCCACCCGGAGCCAGCCAGCCACCCGGAGCCAGGCAGGCGCCCGGAGCTGACGGTGCGCTTGGCACCGACCGAGCGTCTGGAAGCGGTGGCCCGCTTGGAGTCGGCGGGGCGCCGGGGGGCGCCGGTCTGGATCCGGCGCGCATCCCCGGCGCCCTGCACGCCGCCGAGCACGCGGCGATCGGCCTGCTACCGCTGTTCGCTACGTGCGACCGGTGGGACATCGGCGGCGTCTCAACCGCTTTGCACGCTGACACCGGGGAGGCGACGGTGTTCGTGCACGACGGCCATCCCGGAGGCGCGGGATTCGCCGATCGCGGTTTCGCTGCTGTTGTCCCGTGGCTGGCCGCTACGCGGGAGGCCATTCTCTCCTGCGAGTGCCCGGCGGGATGCCCGTCCTGTGTGCAGTCACCGAAGTGCGGGAACGGTAACGACCCACTGGACAAGGCGGGGGCGGTGGCCGTGCTGGAAACCGTGCTCGGGGCGGTGAGTTTTCACAGTGCCCGGCACGACCACGGGGTGGCTCAGGCTGCGGCGAACTGACCGGCGCCGACGAGTGCGGTCCGGTCGGAACCTCGCTGGTCGAGAGCGCGGGCGAGCACCGAGTGCACGGCGTCGGCGGACGGCAGCCGCCAGCTCCACACATCCGGCTTGACCCGCCAGTGCACGACGCCGTGCTGGAACGGCGTGGGCGGGAGCGGGATCCAGCTGCCCTGACCGTGCCAGCGGACCTCGCCGTCGGTGGCGAGCTCCTCCGGAATGCGGTCGGCGACCGTGGTCAGGAACAGCCAGCGGCCGTCGGGCGTCGCGACGATCGGCGCGGGGTGGCCGGTCGCGCGGAGCAGGCGGGCGGCACGCTTGCCCAGTTCATCGGGGACCTCGACGGCGTCCAGCACGGTGCCGGTCGCGACGAGCAGGCTGTAGGGCTGTCCGGTCCACCAGCCGGCCACCTCGTTGGGGTGGGCGTCGAGCCGGTCGGCCCAGTCCTCGTGGACGGGCACCGGGCCGGTCCAGGAGCCCTCGGCGTCCGCCTGCGCCGGAAAGGTGCCGGGCAGCACCGGCCACCCGTGCCAGGCGAGACCGATGGCCTCCGCGCGTAGCTCGATGCGGAAGGCGCCCCGCCAGCTGTCCGACCAATCCGTGTCCAACATTTCCGTCCACAACTCCTTGCTTGTTCCACCGCTCGCGGTGGCTGTCTGGTTCCCAATAAACGGCAAGTTGCAAAGTGCCGGAACCCGCCGCGCGACAACCGGCTGCTCCCGGGCGACGAGCGACGATCCCCTGCTCGGCGCGGCCGAACGCCGCTCGGCCACTGCCTACCGACGACGAGCGGTTGACGGCGCCGCTCGTAAATCGTGATCTCCAGCACACGTTTCTCCTGCATACCAACGGTTTCCGACCTCGGGCGCCAGTTGCCGCCGCCACCGCCCGTGACCGCTCGGCGCGCGAGGGCGACCGCCCAACCTCCGCCGGCGCACCTACCGTTCGCCGCGGAACCGACCGTTCGTCGCAGCCCCAGCACGGGGCAGTCCTCCCGGGCCGACCTCCAGCGGGCGGCCGTCCGTCGACCAGCCTGCCGGGGCGATGCGACTCAAGGGACCGGCAAGGTCCCGGCGGACGGCCGGCACCTGCCCCACCGCCAGGACCCCGCCCCCTCAGGGACCGGCACGGGCTCGACCGGCCGCCGGCCCGAGCCCGGTGTCGACGACCACCTCGACGAGCGCGTCCCACCCCTCGAAGCGGCAACTGACCACCCGGGCGCCCATCCGCTCGGCGACCCACAGTGCCTGCCCGCAGGCGACCTCGGTCCCGTCGGCGGCCTGACCAGCAGCCGCGAGAGCAGCGAGGTCGGCCGCCCCGGCAGCACGGTGCCGCGCGATCGCTGCCGTGCCGAGCCCCCACAACAACCCCGCGACGACCACCAGGCCGGCGATGGCGCACGCGGCCCAGACGGTCGCCGCGCCCCGGTCCCGCCCGTGCGGATCCCTGACCTGGGCCGGGCCAGCCCGGAGCCGGGTCGGCCGTTGGACAGCCACCGCCCCTGGACCGAAGCTGACCGGCCCGCGCGGACGCATCAGGTCAGGGCGGGGCATCGTCGGCTCCTGGCTCGAGGACGGCGAAGGCGCTCGCCGCCAGGTGGAGCCCGGGCAGGAGCCCGCCTGCCGGGGCGGCACGCACCTCGACCGTGATGCTGTTCCCCTCGGACTTCACCGCGAGCTGCGCGCCCGGCGGGGCGATCTGCTCGACCGCCTGCGCGGCCAGTTGCGGTTCGCCCCGGGCGAGGAGACGCGCCGCCTCGCGGGCGGCGTCGGTGCAACGGAGCTGACCGGCCACCGCCGTGAAGCCCGCGAGTACCAGTCCCACCACCACGGTCAGCGCGCACAGCGCGATTGCCGCTTCGACCGTCACCGCGCCGCGGTCCGGAGGGCCGGCGCGGGCTCGTGTCTTCATCAGAACTGCACCGCGAGGGCCTGCTCGACCAGCCCGGTGAGGGCGCCGACCACCGAGTCTCCGGTGACGACGGTGTACAGCAACGCCCCGAAGGCCGCGGCGGCGATCGTGCCGATCGCGTACTCGGCGGTGCTCATTCCGTCGTCGGCGGCCAGCACCGGGCGCAGCCAACGACGCCACCAGCGCGGACGGGCGGGTGCTGCGTGGCGGCCGGCGGGCTTGGTGCGGAACAACATGGGAGATCTCCTTTGTCTGTTGTGGAGGGTCAGAACACGTTGAGGCGTCCGGCGAGGCCGAGGACCACCGGCACGACCCCGAGGCACACGAAGGCCGGGAGGAAGCAGAGCCCCAGCGGGCCGGCGATCAGCACGCCCGCACGCTGGGCCCGCGCCTCGGCGCGATCACCGAGCGAGGCGCGGATTCCGCGGGCGAGGTCGGTGGCGGCGTCGGCGAGGGTGGTTCCGCTGCGCGCGGTCCGCTTGGCTGCGCGGGCGAACTCGGCGGTGCCGGCACAACCGAGCGCGGGCACCCACGCTTCGGTCGCATCGGCGCCGAGTTCGAGGAGACCGGCGGTGGCGCGAAGGGCGTCCGCTTCCGGCCCCGCCACGCCATCGGTGACGGCGCGGAGAGCGGCGGGCACCGGTTGCCCGGCGCGCAGGCAGGCCGCGAGCAGGTCCCAGGTAGCGGCGAGGTCGAGGGGATCGCTCCTGGGCCGCCGACGGCGAATGCGCGTGGGCGACCGTGGCGAGGGGAAGAGGTGTGCCAACCGCAGGCCTGCGACCGGCCTGCCCGGGAAGGTCAAAAGTGCCGCGCCCAGTAACGCGACCACCACGGCGGCTGTACTCATCGCGCGGCTTCTGGGTCTGTGTGGGAAGCAACCAGATCTGGCAGGACCAAACCGGGGTGGATCAGCACTGGATTAAGCCGGGGCGGAATTGCTGTGATCGGGCGGGTTGAGCCGAAGTGGGCAACTGACTGGGCTCGGGGTGGAAGTGTTGGCGGCAGCGAAGCGAGGGCGGGCGTGCTCATCACGGGGCTTCTCCTTTGTGGCAGCCGAGGTGGCCGC